>NZ_DASVWK010000689.1:0-4969 GCF_036389735.1 Archangium sp.
GCGGCACCTCGGTCCTCCGCCGGTCCACCTCGGTGGCGGGGGCGCGGACCTCGGACAGCCGAGCGAGGGTGAAGGCTCCCACCGCCATCACCAGGTCCCGTACCGCGATGTCGAAGTAGTGCCCCATGCCGAGCAGGTTCAGGGCGATCCCCACCAACCAGGCCGCGACGACGTAGGCGCCCAGGCGCGTCAGCTTCGACAACACCAGCAGGCCCGCGGCGATCTCGATGATGCCGACCGCGTGCATGAAGGTGCTGGCGGGGATGACCCGGGCGACGAGGGGGCTGAGGTACTGCTCCCAGTTCGTCAGCAGGTTGAAGAACTTGTCGAGCCCCGCGACGATCGGCACCACGCCAAACGCGATCTTCAATGCCCACCACGACTGATTCAGACGGCTGTCCATGTGATTCCCCTCTCTGGGTGAGCAGCACCGTGGCTGCTACCCGCTAGGAGTCACGAGGGCCCCCTGACGTGACACCGCGGGGCGGCTGTCACCTTTTCGTGTCTCGCCTCATCTAATGGGTATGGAGACGATGCGGGAGCAGGAGCAGGAGACCAGTCAGACGGGCATGGGCTCGCCCACCGACGAGGAGCTGGCGGGGCGGGTGAGCGAGGGCGAGACGGCGCTGTTCGAGGTGCTGATGCGCCGGCACAACGCGCGGGTGTACCGGGCCGTGCGGGCGTTGCTGACGGACGAGGACGAGGTCGAGGACGTGATGCAGCAGGCCTACGTCCTCGCGTTCACGCACCTGGAGCAGTTCAAGGGCAGCGCGAAGTTCTCGACCTGGCTCATCCGCATCGCGGTGAACGAAGCCTTGCTGCGCCTGCGGAAGCAAAGCCGGTGGGTGTCCATCGAGGGCGGGCTGGGCGAGGACTCGGAGAAAAGCATGAAGCTGATGGAGCGCAGGACCCCCGACCCCGAGCGGCGGGCCATCGACCGCGAGCTCGTGCGGCTGCTGGAGGTCGCCATCGATGCGCTCGCTCCCATCTACAGGACGGTGCTCGTGCTCCGGGAGGTGGAGGGGCTCTCGACGGAGGAGACCGCCGAGGTGCTGTCGGTCAGCGAAGACGTGGTGAGGACCCGGCTGCACCGGGCCCGGGCGCTCGCCCGCGAGGAGCTGGACGCGCGGCTCGGTGGCCCGCTGGAGGAGGTGTTCTCCTTCCATGCCTCGCGGTGCGATCGCGTGGTGGCCGAGGTGATGGCACGCCTCACCACGAGCTGACTGCTCGGGGAGGGGGTCAAAGGATTCATTCCCCCAAATCGCGTTGCCGCTCGCCGGACACCGCGGCGCCCGATGAATTCGAACCTCTCTACGGCCGTCCTGTCTCGCTCATACGGACCTCACCTCATTCAGGGGGCCTGGACCGCCGCTCAATGACGAGCCGGAGCAGACCTCGTTCCTCAAGCAACTTCTGGACGCGCCAGGCGAGCGCCACATGCTCGGGGTTGCTCGGGGAGAGCCGCTCGGGAGTCAGTATGACGAGCGTGCCCTTGTCGCCTACGGGCTCTGCGCGCACGGGCGCGGGCAAAGCTGGCACCGCTCCCCGCCCGCGCGAGAAGTAGGTCATCCACCCCAGGAAACAGCCGAGGCGACTGCCGTTGGAGAGCTGATCCCAGAGTCCGTCCGCTGTCGCGATGGCCCAATCCGGCTCCCAGGCTACGGCCATGGCGCGCATGACGCCAGCGAGCACGGCGGCGCTGAGCATGCGCTCACTCCCCAAGGGCTCCGACGGGAAGAAGAGCCGAAGGCGATTCGGGGCAACCGCAGCATCACCACCACAGTTGAGCATCACCAGTCCCCCCTGATCCTGCCTCACGTGCCCCGTCCAGGCGCCAAACGAAAAGCCGTCCGGCCCGTTCTGGTACTTCTTCTTCCCAAAAAAGCGCATGAAGGTGTCGTGCGTGGGATCGAAGCCCAACTGCAGCGCCTTCCGGGTGGAGTTGTTCTGCTCGTACCACTGCGCGTAGCTCGGGTGGCATTCGCCCATCAGGCGGAAGAAAGTCTGCGCCCGCTTGGCGCACTGCTCCGCGGACTCCGGACGGCCCCCCCAATATGCGCCTGCTGAATACGCCTCGCTCATACGTGCCGACCCTCACTTCACCGGAGCGGTGTAAACGACCTCGATGGCCTGCAGTCCTTCAGCATCGAAATGCTTTCGAAGAACCGCGACCATCCGTTCCTCGGCAACCTGCCAGCGCACCCGCAGCCCTCCCGCCAGTCGAGCCTGCCGCTGTGCCTGCGAGATCATGTCCTTGAGGCCCTGGTAGTTCCACTGAGGTCTCAGGTCCTCGTCGAACCATTTCGCGTATTCGCGCGCCTTGGCCTCAAGCAGCGTGCCCGTCTTCGGGTCAAATCCGTCGAAGTCCACGAAGTCGTCCCCGCGTTTGACCCTGTATGCCCAGCCCTTCGGGGCCCCCGTCACCTGGGCTTGGTAGTCCCGAGCCTGTTCCGACATGCTCGAGGTGTCCTCCACCCACTGGCCCGGCCCCCCAAGGGGCACCGTGAGGCTCCCCAGCTTGCCGCCCCAGGCCGCCACCTTCGCAGTGCCTGCCCCGGCCGTGCCCGCCGTCAGTACCGCGCCCGTGGCGAGCCGCGACACGGTGCGCACCTTCGCGGCGTAGGGCTTGTGGCGGAACTCATCCCACAGTTGCGGCGAGTTCTCATAGAGCTGCCTCACCGCGCCCGGCAGCTGCGCCAGCCCCTCAAGCGTCTCGCCCGTGTAGAAGACGAGCCGATAGAGGCCTTCCACCATGTCCACCACCGCGAGCACTGCCCCTTCGGCCACTGCCAGCGCCGGGTTGTCGTCGGGCTCGTACATGCCCGCAGGACGCGCCCCCTTCGGCACCTCGAGCCCCTGGTCCACCGGGAAGAGGCGCTCGCCCTCGATGGCGTAGAAGGGGCCAACCTCGAAGCGCCCGGCCCGTAACGTGCCGTCCTCGGCGAGCACGACCTGGCCGGCTTTCTGGACCGCTACTCCCGTCGTGGCCCTCACCAGGTATCCGTCCGGACGAAGCACCAGCAGCCGCGAGAAGCGCCGCATGCGCGCCTGGAGCTCGTCCCTCGTCACCACCTCGCCGCCCGCGGCCACCTCCAAGAGCAGGTGTGCCGCCATACGGCGCAGCCCGAAGTTGCCCAGTGTCAACGGCGTAGAGAGCAGGTGGGGCACCAGTTCCAACCCCTGCTGTGGCGCCAGCGTGCGCCCGTCCTTCGGCAACGCCATGCGCTCGGGATACCCGCCTGGGCGAGGAAGCCCTGGAAGTAGTCGAGCGCCATGGGCACCTCGAAGGGCCGTCCCTCGCCCACGCCATCCGGCCATCCAACGCCCTTCCGCTCCAGGTCCTCCTCGTCGTCCACCTCGCTCGCGCGCTGCGCTCGATGCCGGGCTTGCCTCGGCGCCCCGGGACCTTCGGTCGCAGACGCGACCACCGGGACGCTGGCCTCCGCGTCAGCGCTCTCCAGGTCGTCATCGGCCCCACGGGATCCAGGTGCGGACGCAGCCTGGGCGTGGCCCTCGATCTCCTGTGGCCTGGGGTGTGCCCGCTGCACCCGCCACCGCTGGCGCCTGTCCCCCAGGTTCCCGCCCATGGGATAGCCCGTCGCGCACGCCGTCTGCAGCCCGAGGAGCACCAGCACCACCAAGCGCCCCACCCCCCACGGCCAGCTCCGTGAGCTCCACCATGCTTCGAGCTGCGTACCGCCGCCCTCCCCCACCGCAGGACTCCGGTGCTTCTTTGACATGGCGCTGGCCTCCCCCAGGGGACAGAACCCTGAAGGATAGGATGCGGGTTGGCCAACCCTACAGGGGGCACAGGCCCGCTCTCGGGGAAGGTGTCAAAGGATTCATTCTTCGACCTTACCCATTTTTCTGAGGCCCGAAGGCGCGGGTAGGGGCAGTGGGTGAGAAGCCCTCGCGTTCACGGCGAGAGCAGTACCCGACACCATAAGTGCGCGCAGGACGGGTGAATGGGGCAGCAGGCCCGCACGCCCTGCTGCGCTTTCCACACGTGTGGAAACCCGGTGGCCGTGCTCCGTTCCGGCACCGGTGAACTCGCACCACATACGGTCTCGTTCGCGCTTTCCACGCGGGCAGAAGACGCAGGGTCCCGACCAGCGGGGGAGGGCCAATCACGCGGAATGATGGCAGCATGACCAATCTGCTGATTCAGTTGTGGGTGCAAGCAGTCCGGTGGCTTCCCGTGGTCATCGAGTCCGAGTCGGTTGTCGTCCTCCTCTGCCTGCTTCTCGCCGGCAGGTAGGGGTACGGAGAAGGGGCTGTCGCTACCCCGGGCTTATGTACTTGGTCCTCCGGATCGGCACCACACGGCAGTGCGCGGGGCGCGGATGCTCAAGGGTGCGCATCCATTTTGTCCCGGAGGGTAGAAGACCGCGGAGGAGTGAAATCGGAATGAAAGGGTACAGCGATGAACTCCCGGAGATGGTCCGCCGCAGACTGGTGAGCTGCGGTGACGTGGGGGTCGCATGGATGAACGGCCTGGATCGGCTCGTGAGCGACCTTGCCGAACAATGGGAGCTGACCCTCGGGCGAATCCTCACGGGGGGGACCGCGGCGTTTGTCGCCGAAGCCATCACCGCGGATGGGACGAGCGCGGTTCTGAAGCTCAAGATTCCAGGGGAAGATCCGACGCGGAGTGAGCTTCGCATGCTGCTCGCGGCACGAGGTCGCGGCTATCCCCTCGTCCTGAAGCATGACGAAACGAAGGACGCCCTGTTGCTGGAAAGGCTTGGAACCCAACTGGCCGAGCTCGAGCTTCCCGTTCGTGCTCAGCTCGAAATCATCTGTTCGACCCTCGAGGAGGCATGGATTTCCGGAGCTTCAGCGGGTGGATTCCAGACGGGAGCGGAAAAAGCCACTGCTCTGGCCGGAGGAATCACCCAGATGTGGCGTGAGCTTGGGCAACCCTGTTCCGAGCGGCTGATCACGAGGGCTTTGGAGTTCACGGCTCGTC
>NZ_DASVWK010000690.1:0-11032 GCF_036389735.1 Archangium sp.
TGCCGCTGTTGCACGCGGGCGAGGTGATCGGCGTGGCCCACATGGGCAGCCGCACGGCGTACGAGTTCTCCAATGAGGACAAGCTGCTCTTCCGGGCGATGGTGAGCCGGGCCACGGGCCTCATCATCCAGGCGCAGCTGGCGGCCCGGGAGCGCACGGCGCGCGAGGAGGCGGTCCAGCGCGAGGCGGAGCAGGCCGAGACGCTCGCCCTGCTGGACACCCTGTTGGCCACGGCCCCCGTGGGCCTGGCACTGGTGGATCGGGAGCTGCGCTACGTGCGCATCAACCATGCGCTCGCACACATCCACGGTGTGCCCGTGGAGGCCTCGCTCGGGCGTCCCCTGCAGGAGGTGGTGCCGGAGCTTGCCCGCCTCGTCGCGCCGCTCTACCAGCGCGTCCTGGACACCGGGGTGCCCGTGCTCAACCAGGAGGTGATGGGAAGCCCGTCCGGGCAGGGAGGACGGCAGGTGCACTGGCTGGTGAGCTACTATCCGGTGAAGGATCGCTCGGGACAGGCCTACATGGTGGGCGCCGTGGTGCTGGACATCACCGAGCGCAAGCAGCAGGAGGCGCGGATGCAGCAGACGGCGGAGTTCCGCGAGCGCTTCCTGGGCGTCGTCTCGCACGATCTGCGCAACCCGCTCAACACCCTGCTCCTGTCCGCCAACATGCTGCTGCGAGACGAGGACTTTCCCGCGAGGCACCTGAAGGGCGTACGGCGCATCGTCGCCAGTGGGGAGCGCATGGTGCGGATGATCAGCGACCTGCTGGACTTCACGCGCGGGCGGCTGGGGGGAGGCATTCCCGTGCACCCCCAGCGCGTCAACCTGCGGCACCTGTGTCGGCATGTGTTGGAGGACCTGGAGGCCACCCACTGCGGACGCGAGCTGCGGCTGAAGGCGGAGGGCCACCTCCACGGCGAGTGGGATCCGGATCGGCTCGCGCAACTGCTGGGCAACCTGGCCAAGAACGCGCTGGACTACAGCCCGGCGGGCACGCCGGTGGACGTCACGCTCCATGAAGAGGGAGACGCCTTGTGCATGGAGGTCCACAACGAGGGCCCCCCCATCCCGGAGGTGCGGCTGGCGGACATCTTCGAGCCCTTCCGGCGAGCCATGGAGGAGGGGGCTCACCCGACCTCGGGCCTGGGGCTGGGCCTCTACATCGTCCGGCAGATCGCCGAGGCGCACGGGGGCACGGTCGAGGTGCGCTCCACCGTGGGGGATGGCACTACCTTCATCGTGCGCCTGCCGCGGCGGGGCGCGAGGCCGCGGGAGGCCGGCGCGGCGCTGAACTGAGACGGCAGCCGCGTCCTTCGCGGCTGCCGCCCAGGTCGAGCCCCGTGCACTGTTACCGGCGGCGCAGGGTCGGGTCGTCGGGGCCGAGGTTCAGCGTGCGCTTGTCATCCGCGTCATCGGAGTTGCGGATCTCCACTTCCTCGTGCCGCAGCGACTCCGCGACCCGGCGCTCCTCCTCGAAGGAGTCCTTGCGGATGACGACCTCTTCATCCACCACCGCGCGCTTGCTGACATCGACCTCCTCGGCGCGCACGGGCACCACCACCGTCTCGTCCTGGAACGAGGCGTTCATCGCCGGCCGGTCCGGGTTGACGTCGCGGCGCTCCACGCGTACGCGCTCGCGGCGCACCGGGACGCTCACCGTCTTCACTTCCTCCACGACGTCCTTGTGGACGCGCACCTCACCGGTCTGCACCTCCCGCTTGGTGACGTCCAGCTCCTCCTTGTGGAGCGGGATGGTGGTCTCCTCGGTGCGGCGCGCATTTCCCCAGGCCCCGGTGGTGTCGGCGCTGGCGCGTAGGTCCGTCGCCGCGGTGCTCGTCCCAAGTCCGGCGCTCGTGCCGTATTTGTCCTCGGAGGAAAAGCTCCGGAGGCTGTCACGGCCGTGCATGAGGATGATCTCCCCATCGCGGATGTCGCTGATATCCGCGTAGCGGACGAGGTAGTCCTTCGGGAAGAACAGGCCCTTCTCGATGTGGAACGCGTCATCCCCCATGGCGAACACCCTGCCGAGCTTCTCGCCGTCGGAGCTGCGGACCGTCATCCCTTCCATCAATTGGCTGCGCTGGAACAACATGGCTGCCTCCTGTCTCGTGGTCACATGGACGTACCGCGCCGCGTTCCTCCCTCCCGTGATGGCGCCAGCCCTGGCGTGCGCCCCCGGCGAGGAACGGGCTTCACTTCAAGTGACAGGATGGGGAGTGCCGCTCCGGAGAGCAGGTGGGTGTTGGCTGCCCGGCCGCACTACTGTCCAGGCTTCGTCCAGGAATTCAAACTTGCACCGGGCCCGAGGATGTCGCCTCGGGCCCGGCTCGTACTTCGGTGCTCGGCACGCCTACGGGTACACCTCGCGGCGCGTGGGAGGCAGCCCGCCCGCGGGCGGAGTCGTCACCACCTCGCCCTCGGCGTAGATGCGCTGGCGCTTGCTCACGCCCAGGGAAGACCCGAGCACCGCGGAGATGAGCCCCAGGAACAGGGCGCCGAAGACTCCCCAGAACGCCTTGCCGGTGGCATCCGCCGCCTTGAGCGCGCCCGTCTGCACCTGCTGGGCCGTGTCTCCCGCCTGTCCCTTGAAGGCGGTGAACTGCGTCTCAATGCGGCCGGCCACCTGCTCGGCATCCGAGCGGCTGAGGGCCGTCTTCTCCGCGAGGGAACTCACGAGGAGTTGCCGGTCGAAGCGGCCCTCGCGCACCGACGTCTGCACCGCGTCGCGGGTCGCGGACTCGAGCTGAGCCGCCGTCACCTGGGGCTTGCCCTCGGCGCGCAGCCGCTCATTCACGGGGCGCAGGGCATCATCCGCGTCGAGCCCGAAACTCTTGGCCGCCTGTCCCACGCCACCGGCCTGGGAGGCACCGGCCGCGACCGCCGACCCCGTTGCCTGGACGGCGGACTTGCCCACCGAGAAGAGTCCACCGGCCAAGGAGGAGACCAGGCTGCTGAGCATCCACAGGCCCAGGAGCGTGGTGAGTCCCCACATCACGAGGCCGTGGATGCCGCCGCTCGCCTTCGTCTGGGCCCCCGAGCCGCGCCCGGCCACGATGCCGCCGACGAAGAGCGCGATCAGTGGGGAGACGAGGCTCCAGATGCCGGTGAAGATACCGGAGGACTTCGCGCTCCCCGCGTCCTGCGGATTGACGTTGGACAAACCCAGGGCAAGGCCCAGCGCGTACAGCAAAACCCAGAGCCCCAGCGCGGTCACCGTGCCCGCGAAGATGGAGCTCCAGCTCACCTTGACGGGAGGTCCCGATAGGAAGCCCATGCCCGCTCTCTCGTGCGTCGTTGTCGCCATGGTGCACCTCTTGTTGAAAGGCGTTCCTTCCAACAGTGGACACACTGGCTCGACGAGAAGCCGTCCTGATTCCTTCCCTTGCTTCCCTGGTTGGAGAAGGGGCGGACGGCTGACGCTAGTTCGCGCCGCCAGCACGCTTCCTGCGCTGGTTGCGGAAGAACTCCACTTGCCACTGCTGCACCGCCGCTTCGTGACAGGCGAGGGTGGGACAAAAGATATGGGTGCCGTCGTTGCGTGACACGAAGAAGAGGTCGTCGCAGTCGAGCGGGTGGAGGGCGGCCTGGAGGGCGGCGGCACCGGGGCTGGCGATGGGCCCCGGAGGGAGCCCCGCGGTGGTGTACGTGTTGTACGGGTGCGGCGTCTCCAGATCCCTCCGGGTGATGTTCTTCGAGTACACCCCGCGCAGCAGCTTCATGGCGTAGATGACCGTGGGGTCCGTCTGGAGCTTGATGCCCTGGCGCAGCCGGTTGTGGAAGACGCACGCGATGCGAGGCCGCTCCTGGGGCTGGCCCGTCTCCTTCTCCACGATGGAGGCGAGGGTGAACGTCTCCAGCAGCCCGAGCTTCACCCCGTCCTTCCGCTGGGCATCGGCCTTCCGGTACTCCTCCAGGGAGCGCTCCACCATCTTCGCCAGCACCTTCTCCTCGCTGGCGCCACGGGTGAAGGTGTACGTGTCCGGGTAGAGAAAGCCCTCGATGGAGGCGGCGGGCACCCCGGCCTTGCGCAGGAAGGCGGGGTCCGAGGCGAGCTGCGTCAGCTGCTTCAGGTCGAGCTTCAGCTCCGAGCTGGCGACGATGGGGAGGATCTCCTCGACGCGCAGGCCCTCGGGGACGGTGAAGCGGTAGACCTTCACCTTGCCGGAGGCGAGCTGTTCCACGACCTGGGCGGGGGTGAGGGTGCCCTCGAAGAAGTACTCACCGGCCTTGAGCCTGGGGCCGGCCTGCTCGCGGCGGATGTAGAGGTAGAGCAGCTCCGGGTCCGTGACGATGCCCGCGTCCGCCAGCAGTCGGGCGAGCGCCTTGGGGCCAGTGCCGGTGGGCACGGAGACGGTGACGCCCTCCTGGGGCAGGGTGACGGAGGTGGCGGCGAACTGGGAGATCCGCTGCTCGCGGCGGAAGTACCAGGCACCCGCGGCGGCGGCCGTGAGCACCCCGAGCACGAGCAGGGCGAGGAGGACTTTCTTCACTTACGTCTCCGGGTCGTAATCGTCGTCGTCGTCATGCGCCCTCGAGGCGGCCACGCTCCGGGCATCGAGCCAGCCCTGGAGGATGAACTGGGCGGCCATCTGATCGATGACCTCGCGGCGCTTGGCGCGTGAGAGGTCCGCCTCGAGCAGGGTGCGCGTGGCGGCCATGGTGGACATGCGCTCGTCCCACAGCTCCACGGGCAGACCGAGGGCCTGGGTGAGGGTGTCCACGAACCTGCGGGTGGCCTCGGCGCGAGGGCCCTCGGTGCCGTTCATGTTGAAGGGCATCCCGACGACGAAGCGCTCGGCCTCGTACTCCCGCACCAGGTCCGCCAGGGCGGCGAGGTCCGCCTTGAGGCTGGTGCGCCGGATGGTGGTGACGGACTGGGCGGTGAGGCCCAGCCCATCCGAGACGGCGACGCCGATCGTCTTGGTGCCCACGTCGAGGCCCAGGGTGCGCATGAGGGCTGGAATCTAATCGCAATCCCCCGCCGTGGACCGCTCCGTCCGCGAGGCAGGACCGTGTTCGGCCGGGGGGCGGGCCAACCCGCTGAATTCGTTGGAGTCCGTGCCGTGCCGAGCTCGGCATCGCCGCTGCAATCCGTCGGACGCGGAACACGGCGCGGCACACGGAGGCACGGGGTCTCCCGGCCGCGCGAGAGGGACCTGCATATGGATTTCCTGAAGGGGTTGGGCAGTGCGCTGGGGGGAGTGACGAACCTGCTGTCGGGCGGTGCGCTCCTGGATGCGGCGGGCAACGCGCTGGGGCTGCCGCCGGTGGTGACCAACGCCATCAAGACGGCGGTGGGGGCGGTGACGGGCAACGCGCTGATGGTCGCCGATGGGGCCATCGGGCTGGCGCAGGAGCTGAGCAAGAACCAGGCGGCCTATACCGAGTACGCGACGCCGAAGGACGACAAGGTGGCCTGCGAGGGCTACGCGAAGCCGGAGGGCCAGGCCCAGGGGTCCTCGTCGGCGACCCGGGGCTCGGCCGCGCCGGGCGAGGTCCGTCCCGAGGGCGTGCTGGACCCGAGCATCCTCGAGTACCGCGAGGCCCTCAAGACGCTGGAGGCGAACTTCACCCTGCTCGACTCGGTCGACAACGTGAAGAACGGCAGCTTCACCCGTGGGACGCTCGAGAAGGTGGCCGGGAACGCGAACATGCCGGAGTCGGTGCGGGACGCGGCGCGCTTCCTGCTGGCGCATCCCGAGTACCGCACGCAGCTCGACACGGCGAGCCAGAAGGGTGGGGTGGTGGATGGCACCTTCAACACGAAGGACGTCCGGGCCGCGCTGAGCGACGTGAACGCGAGGATCGCCCAGTACGGCGTGCGCGGCACGAGCACTCCGACGCCGGCGCCCGGTTCTTCCGCCGGCACTCAGCCCCCGGTCAGCGGCACGCGGCCCGAGGCGCCGACGAGACCTCCGTCCACGACGGGTGGCGCGGCCAGCTCGAGCGTGAAGGGCATCATCAACGACCCGAGCTTGAGCCTGGAGGAGAAGATCGAGGCCATCCTGATGGCGCTCACGGAGCGGATGGACGGCGACATCCTCGCGACGATGGATGACCTCGCGGCGGCGCAGGATCGGCAGTCGGGCATCAAGAACGGCAAGGGGGACGAGAAGGCGCTCGCCGATGCACAGCGCGACGTGGATCGCATCCAGATGCGGCTCCAGAAGCTCGTCGAGAAGCGGAAGATGATGTTCGAGATGATGAGCACGATGTCGATGAAGTTCAACGAGATGGCGAAGACGGCCCTCTCCAACATGCGCAGCGCGTGAGGCGGCGATGGGACGGGTCATCAAGTACGAGGGAGGCGCGATGGATACGGCGACGACGGAGAAGCTGAAGGCGTTCGTGCGAGGGGAGATGACGTGGGCGGAGGTGGAGGGGATGACCTTCGAGGAGGCGAAGGCCATTGCGCAGGTGGGGTGTGACCTGGCGGCGGCGGGACGCTGCGAGGAGGCGCGCATCCTCTTCGAGGGGCTGGTGGAGGGGAACCCGAAGGACGCGGCGAGCCGGGCGGCGCTGGGCACGGTGTACCAGAAGCTGGGGCGGCTCCAGGACGCCGTCACCGAGTACACGGCGGCGCTGGAGCGGGATCCGCGCAACCCGGTGGCGCTGACGAACCGGGGCGAGCTCTACCTGCGGCAGGGCAACCGGCAGGGCTTCACGGACATCGCCAACGCGGTGGAGGCGGACCCGAACGGCGAGACGTCGGCGGGCCGGCGGGCGAGGGCGCTGGTGCGGGCCATCGCGCTGGCGGCGGTGGAGAAGATGAAGAAGGAGCAGCCCCGGGCCTAGGGCCGCGGGACGGAGTGGGAGGCATCGGCGGACGGGCCCTGGACGACGGGGCCTGCCCGCCGATTGTTTTTTCAGGGGGTAGGGGGAAGGGCGGCCAGCCGCTCGCCGATGGGCGGGTGGCTGTAGCCCTTGAGGACCACCCAGCGAGGCGGCTCGGGGTCCATCTTGTTCACCCGGGCGGCCTTCATCAGCATGCGGCGGAAGGCGGCGGGATCCTCGGTGAGGCGCAGGGCGTAGCGGTCGGCCTCGCGCTCGCGCTCGCGCGAGAAGGCGGCGGAGAAGGGGCCACTCAGGGAGAAGACGAGGAAGATGAGCAGCCACAGCAGCGGCAGGGTGCGGATGTCGGCGAAGCGCGTGGTGCCGAACCAGCCCCGTGCCGCGGCGAGCCGCAGCAGCCGGTCGATGGCGAAGAGCAGCGCCACCAGGGCGAAGGAGGAGGCGATGCGCCCCGGCCACTTCGACTCGTGGACGTGTCCCGCCTCGTGCGCGACGGCGGCGAGGATCTCCTCGGGGGTGAGCTCGCGCAGCAGCGTGTCGTTGAGGACGATGGTGCGGGTGGGGCCCTGGCCCGCGAAGTAGGCCTGCACGCGCTTGCTCGCCACGGAGGTCTTCTCCACCAATACGTCCGCGAAGGAGACGTCCGCGCGCGCCATGAGCGCGGTGATGCGCTCACGCAGGAGGCCGTGCTCCAGGGGTTTCTGCTCGAAGAAGACGCGGCCGCGGTACGGGTCGAGCGCCGAGGCCACCAGCAGCAGCAGCGCCGCGGGGACTCCCAGCACCAGCCACCAGTACTTCATCCGCCGGGCCAGCCCGTACAGGCCCACCACCAGGGCCGAGGTGGCGAAGACCCCCAGGGTGATGCCCTTGAGCTGGTCCACCGCGTAGCGCAGCGGGGTGTACGCGGACATGCCGTACTGATGCTCCAGCACGTAGCCGAAGTAGATGTTCGTCGGCGTGTAGAGGAGCGTGATGAAGAGCTGCACGAACAGCGCGAAGAGCAGCGCGGCGCCCCAGCCCGACTCTCCCCAGAGCAGGTCCATGACCTTGACGAGGACACGGAGCACCGGCGCGGTGCGCAGGGAGGCGAGCCGCTCGGACAGCCAGTGGGCGCTCCGCTCGGCCCACCGGTAGAAGGGGCGCACCAGCACGGCCAGGATGAGCGCGAGGGTGCCCAGGTACAGCAGGGGGGCCAGTCCGCCCCAGATGTAGTGGGGGAGGTGGTAGGCCTTGATTTCCGCGAGCTGCTCGGGCGTGAAGAGGGGCTCCATGGGGACCGCGGAGACTCAGGAGTGCGGCACGGCCGAGGGCTCGACCGGGGTCGGCGCCGAGTCCGTGTCCGCCAGCAGCAGCGCCTTCATCTTCTCCAGGCTCTGCCGCGTCTTGTCCACGAAGGCGTTCTGCGAGCCGATGCGCTCGGCCGCCTCCAGCGTGCGCTCGTAGATGTTGATGGACTTGGTGAGCAGCACCCGCACCTTCTTGCGCAGCTCCTCGCGGTACACCACGGCCTCCTCGGCATCCAGCTCCGCGGGCGCCGGCGAGTTCACCAGGTGCTCGTACAGGTTCTCGTACATCGCGCCGATCTGCGTGCCAGCCGCCGTCGCCCAGTGGCCGTTGCCCACCCGGATGGAGCGCAGGTAGTTGCCCTGCGCCGACAGCAGCAGCTCCGCCTTGTAGTTCAGGTCGTTCGCCAGCGCGTCGCTGCCCTTGGCCGGGTCCAGCTTCACCGCCTCGTAGTGCAGCCGGTAGATCTCCCCGACGAAGAAGTGCGCCTGGCCCGGGAAGTAGTCCTCCACCTCGTCCTTGTCCGAGAGCTTCTCGTACGTGTCGGTGGCCTTGCGCAGCGTGGTCTCCGCCTTCTCCGGGTGGCCGGACTCCAGCTCGCACACGCCCTGCTGCACCTGGGCCTCGAGGCGCTTGCCCACCGGCAGGTCCGCCCGCTCCGCGATGGCCTTGAGCACCTGGGTGGCCGCGTCGAAACGCTCCAGGTGGTAGTGCGTCTCCGCGAGCCGGAAGGCCGCGTCCAGGGCGTCGCCCGTACCCTTCTCCGGGTCCGCCAGCTCGGAGAAACGCATGGCCGCGTCCTCCCACTCCTTCAGCCGCTGGTGCGCCAGCCCCGCGTTGTAGAGCGCCGCGCGCCGGTGCTGGCTCTGGGGGAAGAAGTCCGCCAGCCGCCCGAAGTAGCGCGCCGCCTTCTTGAAGTCCTCGGCCGCGAAGGCCGACGTGCCGCCCGCGAAGAGCTCCTCGTCGTTGAGCTCGGACAGCTCCAGGTCTCCCGTCACCGTCACCGGATCGAACTGGACCTCGTGCCGGGACGACTCCTGTCCCTCGCGCACCGCCGTGCCCGTCGTCCGACACCCCACCAGGCCCAGAACTCCCACCAACACCCACCTGCGCCAAGTGGCCGACATGTATCTCCTCCGCTCCGAAAGCATTCGCGTTTCCAGGCTCCATGACAGCGGATGCCGTGCTGGAGTTCCCTGGCGGGCCCCAGCTTAACCCTCGCTAGGGCTTCCCGCCCGCATGGCTCGCCGTCCGGCGAGGAGCCGGGCAGGGGAGGTCAGGAGGCGAACGATGCTGGCCTGACTCGTGGGTCAGCCCGGGGGACTCGTCCCCTCGCCTCGTCCCTCTCCCGAAGGAAGAGGGGGAGAAGGTGGACTCAGGGGAATCACTTCGTCCCCCATCAGGTAGCGCCCCGTCCGCCACAGCGCACCGATGTCGTGCACGTCCATCTCGAAGCGCGGCACCTGGATGAGCGGAGTCCCCGGACAGGCCGCCTGCAGCTCGGCGATGCCCCGCAGGTCCTGTTCCGCCAGCACCGTCAGCTCCCGCAGCGTTTCCTCCGCCTTCGCGCGCCTCGTGGGAATGAGCCCCTTGGCCTCCTCCCACAGCAGTTGGCTCGGCATCGGGTGCACCCGGTTCACTACCAGCGCCACCACCTCCATCCGGTTCTGCTTCAGCAACCGGTGGAAGTGCGTCACCTCGTCCAGCCGCTCGCGGCCCGGGCTCGTCACCAGCACGAACCCCGTGGAGTCCGCCTCCAAGAGCTCGCGCACCCCGCGCGCCCGCTCCCGGAAGCTCTCGTTCATCGGGGCGATCGCCGACATGAAGCCGGCCAGCTCCTGCAACGTCTCCGTGCCGGTGAACTTGGAGATCGTCTTCGACACGTAGCTGCTGCCGAAGCTGAAGATCGACAGGCCGATCTTCCCCGCCGCCAGCGCGGGCGTGAGCAGCCACTTGGCCGCCTCGTTGTCGAGGAAGTCCAGCACCCGGTTGGGTGCCTCGAGGAAGTCCAGCGCGTGTGCCGTGGGAGGCGTGTCGAGCACGATGAGCTCGTAGTCACGCCGGGTGCGCAGCTCCCACAGCTTCTCCATCGCGATGTACTCCTGGCTGCCCGCGAGGGCGCTGGAGAGCGACTGGTAGAAGCGGTTGGCGAGGATGCGCTCGCGCTTGTCCGGTGGGGCGTACTTGGTGATGAGGTCGTCCCACGTGGCCTTCATGTCCAGCATCATCGCGTGGAGGGTGCCCTTGGGCTTGAGCCCCAGCGGCTCCAGCACGGACGCGGGCACCTGGGCCTCCACGTTGCCCAGGGCGTTGAGGCCCAGCGAGTTGGCCAGCCGCTTGGCCGGGTCGATGGTGCACACCAGGCTGCTGCGCCCGTCCACCGCCGCGCGCAGCGCCAGCGTGGCCGAGACGGTCGTCTTGCCCACGCCTCCCGAGCCGACGCAGAGCAGGACGCGCTTCTTCTCCAGGGCCGGGGTGAGCGCGTTGTTCATGCCCCCGCCTTCCCCGTCACCAGCGGCTCCAGGTGGCCCATCACCTGCTCGATGGCCGCCCGGTCGAAGCCCGGCGCGAAGATGCGCGGCACCTGGTACACCGGCGCGTGCAGGTTGCGCTCCAGCTTCAACTGCGCCAGCACCGTCTGCGCCGCCCGGTCATGGTGCGCACGCGCCACCCGCAGCAGCTCCGGCTCATCCACCAGCGCCTCCAGATCGTCCTCGGTGAAGCGCTCGGGGAAGGCCGCGTTCAGCACCGCCGCGTGGGTGCGCACGCGCACCTGCTCCTTCAGCGCCGAGTGCAGCTCCAGCGTCTCGTTCACCGGCATCTCCTCGGGCAGCGACACCAGCACCGCCGCCGTCGTCGCCGCGTCCTCCAGGATGTCGCGCATCTTCATCGCCTCGCGGGTCATGGGCCCGGGAGGCAACGTCTGCAGCAGCACCTGGGGCACCCGCAGGAAG
>NZ_DASVWK010000691.1:0-14400 GCF_036389735.1 Archangium sp.
CATGGCCGCCAGCGCCCTCCTGATGATCTCCGGACGCAAGACCTGGGCGAACTTCGTCGGCCAGTGGGTGCCCTCCATCCTCATCCTCGGGACCTACAACAAGATCGCCAAGACGTTCTCCGCGCCCATCGACGAGGAGCAGCGCGTCCAACACGGCGGCCACCCCTCCATGCTGAAGTCCCCGGAGGAGCTCACCCGCCAGATGTCCCCGCAGCCCGTGAGCTGAGAAACACCTCGGGCCCCCTCGCCTCCCCTGGGAGGCACGGGGGCCCGGTTGTATGGAGGGAGGCGAGCAGGTGCGGCTAGGCCCTCGCGGGGCGCGCTTCCGGTGGCACCGCGTGACGGCGAGCCTGGCGCCGCTCCGCTCGCCGGTGCTTGAGCACGATGACGACCCCCACCACCGCGCTCACCAACAACAGGGCATTCGTCACCACGAAGACCCAGTTGCCCACCATCAGGCTGTAGGTGGTGAAGCCCACGGAGGCGGTGATCTGCCCCAGGAAGAGCCACTTCGAGACACCCTGGCTGGTGCCCGACTTCCACTGTTTGTAGACCTGATTCGCGATGGTCAGCACCAGCACGAACGAGCTGAACCATCCAATGGCTTCGCTTTTCATGGGCTGACGATGTGCACGTCCGCGAAGGCATGGCGGACCGCCTGGGGAGCAGGCAGCCGGACAGGCGAAGGGGATCGCGGAATTCGCGGCACCGGAGCCGGAGAAGACACACCCTCCCCTCCAAGCAACTCACCCATGACCACAGAGGTGCGTCCCATGAAGATTCGTGACGTGATGACTCCGGACGCCGTCGCCGCACACCCGGGAACGACGCTGATGGCCGCCGCGGAGATGATGCGCCTGCTCAACGTGGGCTCGCTGCCCATCATCGAGGGCGAGCGCGTCGTGGGCATCGTCACCGACCGGGACATCGTCGTGCGGGGCCTCGCGCTGGGCCTCGAGCCGCGCGGGGCTTGCGTGGCCGACGTGATGACCCGCAACGTGGTGACCTGCTCGGTGGACGAAGACGTGGAGGACGTCGCCCGGCAGATGCGAGACCTCCAGGTGCGCCGCCTGCTCGTCGTGGACGAGCAGGAGCGGCTCATCGGCATCGTCTCGCTGGGAGACCTGGCGATGGAGATGGAAGACCAGGCCCTCGCCGGACGCGTGCTCGAAGGCATCTCCGAGCCCGTCACCTCCATGGCGCACTGAGCCGGGCTAGAGGCCGAGCGGGAGCAGGAAGGCCGTCCCGTTCTGAGTGCCGGTGCGGTAGCTGAGCGGCGCGCCAATGACGAGCATCGGCGGGGAGCTTCCGCTCCCCGCCAGCAGCGCGAGGTCCTGACCGAAGCCCGCGCGCTCCGACACGTCTCCCGTGAACGAGAGCAGGGGCGAGAGCGCCCCGGTGGCGCCGGGCCCGCTGGCGTACACGAACACCGCGCCCCCGCCGTCCGAGGCCACCGACGCCCCCGGCGCGCTCACCACCAGCTCCGACACGCCGTCGCCCGTCAGGTCCGCCCCGCTCGCCAGGGCCGTCCCGAAGCCCACCGCGCGCGAGCGGTGCACCAACACCCGTGGAAACAGCTCGCTCTCCAGCGCGCCCACCACCGCCTCGCCCGAGGCCGGCCGGCGACTCGCCAGCGCCGCCGTGTCGAAGAGCAGCACCGCCGGCTGGGTCACCCCACCATAAGGGACGCTCGTCGCGCTCACCGCCAGGTAGTCCGCGCCGCTCGGGCCCAGCCAACGGCCCACACGCGTCATCGCCACGCCCAGCCCCATGAAGTTGATGCCCACCTCCAGGTCGGCCGCCAATCGCACCGTCGTCGGAGCCGTGCGCGTGCCACAGCGCGTGCCGCCCGCGTCGTACCCGAACAGCACCGTGAGGCCCGAGCGCTGGCCATTGGCATCCGCGTAGCGCCAGGCCACCTCGTCGCAGCCGTCCCCGTTCAGGTCTCCCAGCGCCGTGAGCGCCGACGTCTGCTGCGTGAGGAAGGTCGTCGCGGCCGTCTGGAGCACCAGCACGGGGGACGTGTAGGCGGGGTCGCACGCCATGGTCGGCTTCGCCAGCGTGGCGTCATCCGGCGCCCGCCCCAGGAAGAGCTCGACGCCGTTGGTGCGCAGGGCGCCGATGTCCTGACGGCCGTCTCCGTTGAAATCGAAGCCGCCCACCACCCCGCGTCCGATGCTCCGGCGCTGGCAGTTGGCGGTGCCCGCGGTCGAGCACCCCGCGATGTCGCCCGGTGCCCACAGCCGGTAGGCCGGCTTGAAGCTCCCGTCCGCCTGGCCCAGCGACACCAGCAGGCCGCCCATCGCCAGGCTCGAGCCCGTCACCGGGATGCACTCGGGCCGGTACACCGCGTACACCTGCTTGACGTCGGTATCCAACTCCCTGGCCGTGGTCCCCGGCACGGTGAAGCCCGGGGCCCCCAGCACCAGGTCCACGTGCCCGTCCCCATTGAAGTCCGTGAAGCCCACATCCGTGCCCACGTTGCGCCCACGGGACATGGGAGAGGAGGCACCCTCGGCCGCGAGCGAGCCCGCGCCCCCCGCCGCGCCATACATCCAGGCCCGGCCCGCCCCGAGGTCATTGCCATCCGCGTTCGTCCCGGGGCCGGACCAGCCCGGCGCGCCCACCAGCGCCACCACGCCGCCCGCGCCCCTCGCCAGCGCCACCGTCTCGCCGAAGCGCTCCACGCTCGGTCGCGCCGGCACCAGCACGCTCGTGCGCGTCCACTGCGCCAGCGAGTCCCCCGCCTTCACGAAGCCATCCACCCGCCCGGTGAAGGCGCGCCCATCCGGCGAGGAGGCCCGTCCCGCGAAGACCACCAGCCCCGCGCTCCCGGGCAGCGGCCACGGAGCAATCCCCACCCCGAAGGCATCCGACTTCGCCAGTCCCGGCAGGAAGCCGAGCGGCTTGTTGAGGACGGCGCCGCGGCTCAAGTCCGCCAGCGGGTACACCAGCACCTTGCCCCCGTAGCGCAGCGCGCCGCTCGTGGCGGGAATGCTCGCGTAGGGCGCCCCCAGCAGCAGCTCCGGGCCGGGCTTCCCATCCACGTCCATCACCGCCCAGCTCCGCCCCGCGAAAATGCCGGCCGCGTCCCCGTACAGCCGGGCCCAGGCCGCGTCCCGCTTCACCTGCTCCGGCATGTTCGAGGGCTCGCCCGTGGGCTTGTACGCGCTCAAGTCGAAGAGCAGCGCCCCGCCCGCATCGGTCGCGTTGGCGCCGCCCGTGGGGCGCAGGTCTGGTGAGTCCGCGCGGTCCGCCAGCACCAGCAGCAGCGGAGGCCGGGAACCCTCGCCCGGCACGGCGTCCAGCCGCCACGTGCCCTCGTTGCCATCGGCCGTGTTCATGGGCAGCACGTACACGTCCGGCGTGGCGCGGAAGCGCTGGCCCTCGGCGCGTGCGAAGAACACGGACACGGCCACCTGCACCACGCCCGCGGAGGAGCCATCCGCGTTGAAGCGCGACACCTTGCTCAGCGCCGCCACGTCCCGCAGCCCGTCCCCATTCAGGTCGGAGACCACCAGCATGCGGCCCAGCTCCGTGTTGGCGCGGGACTCGACCGCGCCCGTCTTGCCCACGTCGCTCCCGCCCAGGCGGAGGGTCGGCAGCTCCGGAATGGGCTGGCCCGGGGTGAGCTGGAAGATGTCCACCACGCCGCGGCGCGACGCCGCGGTCGCCAGGTCTCCCGTGGGCGAGCCCACCACCAGGTCCAGGTCTCCATCCCCCTCCACGTCCGCGAGCGTCAGGCCCGCGCCGAAGGAGCCGCGCCCCAGGCCGGTGAGGGGAGGCCGCAGACGCTCCGGCCCATTCGGGCCGAAGCGGAACAGGTACACCGCGCCCGAGTCGCCGAAGGTGACGTCCGCGCCCGGCGAGGACACCACCAGCTCCGCCTTTCCGTCCTTGTCCAGGTCTCCGGCCACCAGCACGTCGCCGAAGCGGGCCGTGTCCGTCTCGCCGGTGAGCACCCACGTGGGCTGCGAGGGCAGTCCCGCCACGCTCCCCTTGAAGATGAGCACCAGCCCGCCCTGGGGCCGGGCGAAATCGCTCTCGGGCCGCCCCACCGCCACGTCCGCCACCCCGTCCCCGTCGAAGTCCGCCGTCACCACCGAGGACGTGTCGGTGAGCTGCCCGTGCGCCTGCGTCTCGCGCGCCAGCTCGTCCAGCACGCGCACGCGCACGCGCGCCGTCTGCCCGGAGAAGGGGTCCACCGCCTCCAGCTCCGCCGTGCCCTTCGCACCCGGCTCGACCGAGAAGCGCCCACCGTCCACCCTCCCCGGCCCCAATACCTTCGTCCAGCGCACCCGGTCACTGCCATCCACTGTCGCCAATGGCACCGACGCGCCCGCCGGTACCGCCAGCAGCGCCGGGTCTCCGCGCAGCTGCGCGTCCGCGCGCACCGCGAACTGGAGGACGGCTTCATCTCCCGTGCGGCTGTCCCGCACCCGCACCAGGTCCGTCCCCTGCCCCGTCCCCGCCGTGTAGCGGCCCGTGGCCGTCACCGTGCTCTTCGTGGGGCCTGGCTCCAGCGTGAAGACGGGCTCACCCACCTGCCCCGTCACCTCCACCTGGAAGGAGGTGCCCGGCCGCACCGTCGCGTGCGCGGGAACCACGTCGAAAGCCGCCACCACCCCCACCCGCGCCCGGGCATCCCCGGGGCAGCGCGCGTCCTCCACCACCAGCGTGTCCGTCGCCGGCGTGAGCCCCGCGACGAAGCGCGAGCCGCGCATCTCTCCCGAGGAGCCTCCCGGCTCGACGCGGTAGCGGTAGTGGCCGCTGCCCCCCGTGGCCGTGAGGGAGACGGGGTCCATCACCCGCACCCGCTCGGGGCTCACGGTGAGGGAAAGGGCGGGCAGCCCCGCGCAGGCGTCCGCCGCCGGCTCGGGAGGCTGCTGCTCCGGCTGGCAGGCCGCGGACAGGAGCGCGAGCGCGAGCGACGCGCGGAAGACTCGGTTCATGGGGAGCGGCCTCGGTCAGGGGTTCGCGCCGGTGGCTGCCCAGCGCTGGATGAGGGAGATGAGCTGCGGGTCCAACGGGCCATCGGCCGGCATGCGCTGCTCGCGCACCGCCGCGACGATGAGGGGCACGTTGTCCCGCCACAGCTCATAGGAGGACAGGGGCCGGCCCGGTCCCGACTGGTGGCACCTGGCGCACCGCGACTCGTGGAGGGGGCGGATGTCCTTCTGCCAGCCGAGCGCCACCGTCGACAGGGGCTGGTACTCGAAGGCCACCGCGCGCCGGGCCTCGGTGCCGTCCACGTAGCGCGCCACCGCGCTGAGCGTGTGCGGCCCCGGCTCCAGGCCCACGAAGGAGTAGGGCTTGGGCGTGCCATCCGTCTCCACGCCGCCGAGGCTGTACGAGGGCCCATGCACCGGCACCTCCACGCCCGCCACCTCGAAGGAGACGCTCACCGGCTCCACGCCCGGCACCAGCCGCGCGCGCACCACCAGCGTGTCCTCCACCACCTGCATGCCCTCGTGGAGGCCCAGCACGCGAGGCACCGGGCCCCGGCTGAGCGCCACCGTGTCCGCGCCAAGCTGCACCCACGCGCAGCCACTCTCGTCCGCCGCCAGGAAGCGGAACTCACGCGTGTCCACACCCGAGGCCTCGCCCCACCTGTCCGCGTCCGCGTCATAGGAGAGCAGCGCCTCGCCCGCCTTCACCCAGACGAAGCGCCCCGCCGCCAGCACCTGCGTTGGCTTCCGCGCCAGCCCCACCTGCCGCCACCCGTCCACCCCCCGCCGCAGCAGCCGCCGCGACGTCAGCAGCCACACCTCCGCCTTGCCCTTCTCCGAGGCGCCCAGCCCCACCAGCGTCATGGGGCGCTCGCCCTCCAGCAGCGTCACCGGGGCCGGACTCACCCGCCATGCCCCCGTGGCCGTCCGCACCGAGAGCCACACCACGTCCTGGCGGAGGAACCACAGGCCCGTGGCCCCGGTGTCCGTCGGTGCCGCCACCAGCGCGGTGATGCCCTCCAAGGCCTTGCCGTCCAGCTTGAGGGCGGACAGCGTGCCCTCCTTCAATTGGTAGAGGCCCGAGGCATGCCCGAGCCACGCCGCGCCGTCCGGCGTCGACGCCGTGGCCGCCAGCCCGGGGCCCAGCGCATCCCGCCACGAGGGGGCGATGAGCCAGCCCGACTGCGCCAGGAAGAGGCCATTGTCCGCCTCCACCAGCGCCGAGCTCGTCCCCATCCGGAAGACGGCACGCACGCGCCCCGGCGTCACCGCGTTGCCCGGGTGGTTCTCCAGCACGGCCCGCGTTCCGTCCAACCGCAGGCGGATGGCCTCGCCCGCCGCCGTCGCGAAGATGCCGCCTCCCGTCTGGTCCGCGAAGGCCGGCGCCGCCGCCACGTCCACCAGCGCCTTGAGCTGCGCGGGCTGGAAGGGCTCCGGGCGCGGGTGGTCCATCGGGAGGGAGGGGGCGGAGTCGCCGCAGGCCGCCAGCAGGCCCGCGAGCAGCAGCGCACGGTACGAGGCTCGAGTGTTCATCACGCCAACAGGGCCCGGAGGGGGTCGACACGCGTGATGCTGTAGTCCAGACCGGCGGACGCCAGCACCGTCGCGATGATGTGCTCGGGGAGGATGGTGCTCCCGTTGTTCGGGTCCGGCTGGCCCGTCTTCAAGTCCACGAGGCTCGGTGCCATGCCGATGTCTCCGCTGCGGCCAAACGTCACGTTGTGCTTCAGCCCGGCGCCCATGAGCAGGCAGCTGCTGCACAGGTGGTGGTCCCGACCGCTCGTGGAGTTGATGAGCGGTGTGCGCGCGAACTCGGAGAACACCAGGATGGTGGTGTGGTCCATGAAGGAGTCGCCGGACGGGTGCGGGGATTTGCGCAGGTCGTCCACCAACGCGGCCAGCGCGTCGAAGCCCGCGCGCAGGTTGGTCGCGTGCGTCGTCTGCGTGCCGAAGTGCGTATCCAGACCGCCCACCAGATTGATGGACACGCACTGGCTGATGCCCTTCTTCAGCGCAGTGGCCACCAACGCCGCGCGCCCCGCCGGGCTGTCGTAGGGCCCCGAACCCGGCAGCTCATACAAGGTGCGGACCGCTTCGTTCGCCGGCAGCTCGAAGCGGAACGCATCACCGAGCTGGCTCGACAGCACCTGCCGCACCTGTCCGCGGCTGCTCTCGTACGTGCTCCCCACCCCGCCCGCGCCGTACGCCGCCTCCTCACAGGTGATGGGCTGGCCCCGGAAGTCCAGGAGCTGCTTCTCCAGCTCACTGTCCAGTACCCGGGTGCTCGCCGACAGCGTGAGCAGCAGGTCCTGCGCCTTGCTCACCTTGAGCGCGTTGGCGCTGCCCGGGTAGCGGTCGTTGTACGCCTCCACACCATAGGCGATGGAGGGGATGGGCACCCGAGGCGCGAGCTGCCCGACGATCTCCGTCGCCGTGGACGAGCCACGGGCCGCGGCCCCGATGGGGCGCTTGCCGGTGATGAAGTAGCGCATGCCCTCCTCATGCGCGAGCGTGGTCCTGTTGATGCCACGCACCACCGACATCAGGTCGGAGTGGTTGGCCAGGGCGCCCACCGCCGGGCCGAAGGTGATGGCGGAGGGGGCCGCGCCCGGGCGCTGGGCCGGCATGATGGGCCGCTGGGGGAAGCTCGCATCGGTGAGGAGGTTGTAGCCCGGGAGGATGCGCGTCTCCGCCACCCGCTCGGGGGTGAAGACGTCCGGGTCCCTCGGGTCGAAGGCGAGGAGCTGATCCCACCCTCCGGCGAAGTAGACGAAGACGAAGCAGCGGTCCGGGGGCGCCAGCGCGGTCGCCTGCGCGAAGGCCCGGAAGGGCAGGCCCCCCAGCAGCGTGGAGCCCATGAAGCCGGCGGCGGCCTTCAGGAAGGTACGGCGCTCGGGGCGGGTCTCTGGGTTCTTCTTCATGGAAGCATCTCCCCGGTCCGTCAGTAGGTGAGGAAGCGCGAGTCCGTCATCAGCGCGATACAGACCGCCGCCAACGCCTGGTCCCGCTTCTGGATGGACTCCGCGCGCGTCGCCGCCTGGGTGAAGAAGCCCGCCCAGCGTGTCAGCTCCTCGCCCTCCAGGGGCGCACCCCAGAAGCGGGTGGACAGGTACACGAGCAGCTCGCGCACCTGGGCGTCGGTGAGCTTGCGCAGGTCACCCACCGTCGCCCCGGGAAGCGTGCGGGTGAGCACGCGCGGGACGAGCAGCTTCACCTCGTCACTCGCCTGGCCCAGGCACACCTCGCGCGCCCCATCCTCGAGGAACTTGGCGAAGACGAGGTTGGGCTCGGTGCTCTCGATGTTGACGAGCGCGTAGTCCGCGCGTCCCATCGAGGTCGCCCGGCCCTCGAGCTGCGTCCACGACCGACCCACCGCCACTTCGATGGAGCGGCCGAGCTGGTTGGCGGTGATGCGGCGCGGGGAGCGCCCCACCCGGCCCTGCTGCTCCAGGTCGGGCAGGGGCATCGGGTCCCCGTGCGGGTTGGCCACGGGCTCCAGCAGTCCATCGCCGGTGGGAGGAGTCGCGGGAGTCTTCTCGCAGGCGGCCGCGCCGAGCGCGAGGAGCGCGAGGATGAGCAGGCGTCGCATCAGTCGATCCTCCGGTAGGCGTCCGTCATCACCACGCGCTCGATGAGCGCCTTGAAGCGGTGGCCGTCCTGGGCGAAGCCCTCGGCGAGCGGCACGAGGTAGAGGCGCTGCTCCTCCGCCGACATGGGCCGGCCGAGGAACTCCTGCCAGACGCGCCGCACCGTGCAGCGCTCCAGGTCGCCCGTCTGGAGCATGCGCTGCACCAGGAGGGCGGGGCCGCTGTCGATGTTCTGCTCCTCGTCCGGCGTGCGGTAGAGGTACGTCTTGAGCATGCCCAACGAGCCGGCGCCATCTCCGTCATAGGCCTGCATCACGTACTGGCCGCACTCGCCGCCGCAGTTGGTGTTGCCCGAGAGCGCGCAGTCACGGCACTTCGGGTCGTAGCGGGGGAAGTGGTCCGGATCGAGGAAGAGCGAGGCGCGCTCGGCGAAGCGGCCCCAGTGGGCGCCGGTGGGCTCGATGGTGGCGTGGCAGTAGTTGCAACCGCAGCGCCTGGCGAGGTTGTTCTCCCGGTTGCAGGCATCCTCGGCGGATGGCAGGCGCGCGTTGTCCGCGGGGACGAAGGCCTTGCAGAGGAAGGCCGAGTAGAAGTGGTTGACGCGGGCGCGCTGGGTGGGGAAGCGGTAGAGGAACGAGGCCGTGGTGAGCACCCCCGAGTGCTCGGGACCGCGCACGTACTCCTTCCAGTTGGCCGCGTCCGAGAAGGGCAGCGCGGGCAGTGCGGCCGGCTCCGCGGGGGGCGTCATGCTGAAGACGCCCACGCCCTGCTGCGGCTCCCGGTAGAGCTCGGACAGCGGGCCGTTGATGAACGAGCGGCGCGTGGTGAGGAGGTTGAAGTAGGGCTCGTCGCGACGCACCACCGAGTCGGCGATGAGCTCGGGCTCGGCGTTGATGGCCGCCACGCGGGCGTTGTGGGTGGTGGCATCCGGCGCCTCGCAGCGCTTCATGCCCTCGCCGCAGCCGCAGCTCCGGTCTCCGTTGAAGCGCGGGGTGGTGCAGGACTCCAGCGTCCACGGGTTGGCCGTGCGCGTCTGCGCCTCGATGGCACACACCCTCACGTCCGGGCCCCCGACATTCCAGAAGGGCGCGGGCCGCGTCACGTAGCCCTCGCGCTGGATGCAACCGCGCCGCGGCTCGTAGGAGCCCTTGATGCCGACGCCGTTGACCATCCTCAGGCCGAGGTCCAGCGTGCAGCGCTCCAGCCTCGCCGTCGAGGTGGTGGACGCATAGGCCACCACGCGCGTCCCCTCCACCACCTCCTGGGTGAACGAGGCGGCGGAGGACCTGGTCAGGTCCGGCTTGCACCGGTGCGGCACCAGCTTGCCGCTCACGCGCCGCATGTCACAGAAGTACATGTACGGGTCGGTGATACGCCCCCTCGCCTCCGCCTCCGCGCACGAGTTGATGGTGGCGTCGATGACCTTGGTGACGGGGTCCTGATCCAACCGGTCGCAGCGGTAGAGGTTGAGGTCGTAGTCCCAGCTCACCGGCAGTGGCACGCCGCGCGCGTCGTAGCGCTCCGCGAGGCAAACAGACGCCTCCGGGAGGGGAGGATCCGCCTGGGGGTCCTGCCGGGCGTCGCACACGTCCTGCGCGAGGTAGCTGTCACAGCCCTGGCTGTTGGCCCCGCGCAGCGGGCGGCTGCTGTTGCCACGCAGGGACAGGGCGTCGGTGACCGAGCCCGCGCCCGTCAGGCGCGAGTTGCCATTGTTGTAGACGCTGGCGCTCACGTTGCTCCACAGGAGCGCCCGGTGGTAGGCGCGCAGGCGCTGGTAGAACTCCTCCTTCCGCATCAGCGCGCGCACGTCCTCGACGGACACCTCGCCCCTGGCCTGGGCCGCCTGGTACTCCTCATAGGTGGGCGGGCGGCCGAGCAGGTCCAGGGTGAGCTGGCGCAGGTGACGCTCGACGGGAACCTTCGAGACCGGGGCACACACCGGTCCATCCGCGAGGGCGGGCGTGGCCACCAGCAACGCGGTGGCGGCCAGGATGACGAGGCAGCGTCGTGCGGGGAGCACGGGACCTCCGAGGGTCACTGCGGGGGGATAGCAAGACGACTTATGCCAGGAATTCGAGGTATTGACCATCCGCTCGGCCTACGAGCCGTGAAGCGAGCCCCCAGGCCGTGAAACGGTTGCGCGCGAGGGCACAAGCGGGACAGAAAGGCAGGCCATGTCCGACGCCGCTCCTGCTCCTGCCGCGCTCTCCCGGGTGAGCGACCGTGCCTTCTACGTCTTCACCGCGGTGGTCTCCGCCGCCGCGCTGGCCTTCCTCTCGTACATTCTGCTCATCCGCCGAGGTGGCGCGGTGGGAGGGGTGGACCTGCGCTTCCTGCCGGCGGTGAACGCGAGCTTCAACGCACTCGCGGCGACCTTCCTCGCGGCGGGCTGGGTGGCCATCCGCCGGGGTGCGCGGCGCGTGCACCAGTACCTGATGGTGTCGGCCTTCGCCTCGTCGGCGCTCTTCCTGGTGTGCTACCTCGCCTACCACTTCGTCCACGGCGACACGCGTTACGCCGGAGGCGGGGTGATGCGGACGGTGTACCTCGTCATCCTCGCGAGCCACGTGCTGCTATCGCTGTTCGTGGTGCCGGGCGCGCTGCTGGCCTTCTACTTCGCGTGGCGCAAGGCCTTCGCGCGTCACAGGAAGGTGACGCGGTGGCTGGCGCCCATCTGGCTCTACGTGTCCGTGACGGGCGTGGTCATCTTCTTCATGCTGCGCGGCAGCCTGCCCACCTCGCCCTGAGGTCAGGACGAGCGCACTTGCGGCTCCTCTGACGGGAGCTCCGGCATGTCCAGTCCTCGAGGCAGGCGCACCGTGAAGGTGGCGCCCTGGCCCTCTTCGCTCTCCACGGAAAGCGTGCCGCCGTGCATCCCCACCAGCCGGTGCGCGCTGGCCAGCCCCACGCCACTGCCGGAGATGGTCGAGTCCACGTTGCGACCGCGGTGGAAGCGGTCGAAGACGTGGGGCAGATCCTCCTTCGGGATGCCCAGGCCCTGGTCCTTCACGCACAGCCGCACCCAGCCCTCCGACCCGGTGGACTCCTCGAACAACGACACGTGGATGGGACCACCCCGCGGGCTGTACTTCACGGCGTTGCTCAGCAGGTTGTCCAGCACCCGCTCCAGGCCCGCCTCGTCCCAGTGGCCCAGGAAGTCCGTCCCCTCGATGCTCAAGTGCACGGGGTGCGTGGACTCCAGTGGCGCCAGCTCGCGCACCTTGGCGTGCACCAGCGTGAGCAGGTCCACCAGCTCCCTGCGCAGCGGGCGCTCCCCTCCCCGCGTCACCGCCAGGAAGTGGTCGATGAGCTCGCCCATCCGCTGCGTGCCGCGGAGGATCTGCCCCAGCCGCGACTCCACCCCCGGCGTGCGCGCCTCCGCGGGCAGCTGGCGGCGCAAGAGCTGGGCACTCAGCAGGATGCTCTGGAGCGGGCCCTTGAGGTCATGCGTGGCGATGGCGAAGAACTCGTCTCGTACCGCGAGTGCCTCGCGCGCCGTCCGCTCCGCACGCTCCGTCTGACGGCGGCGCTCCTCCAGCTCACGCGCCATGCGCACCGAGTCCACCGCGTGCCGCAGGCTGTGGCGCAGGCGCTCCGGGCTGAAGCCCTCCTTGAGGAGGTAGTCGTGGGCGCCGGCCTTCATCGCCGCCACCGCCACGCGCTCGTTGCCGCTGCCGGTGTACACCACCACTCCCGGCATCTGCTCGCCGCACCGCTCCCGCAGCGTGCTCAGCAGCGCCACCCCATCCATGCCCGGCAGGTGGAAGTCCAGCACGAGCGCATCCGGCAACGGAGGCTGGCCCATGCGCGCGAGCGCTTCCTCCGCCGTACTGACCAGCTCCACCTCCCATTGTGCCTCCGGATCCTTCTCCAGGGCCCGCCGCAAGGCTCGCTGGTCGGCGAGGCTGTCGTCGACGAGGAGCACACGCAGACTCATCGCTCCATCACCGAGGCCTCTCGCCCAGGGTGAAGAGGAAGGTGGAGCCCTGGCCGGGCTCGGACTCCACCCAGAGTTCGCCCCCATGCAGTCGGACGAGCCGACGAGCAATGGCCAGCCCCGCCCCACTCCCTCCCCCATAGGCATGGGCGGGGTGCAGCCGACGGAACATCTCGAAGATGTCCTCATGGAACCGCTCCGCGATGCCGATGCCGTTGTCCCGCACGAAGAAGACGTATTCATCCGCCCTTCGCCGTGCCGTGGGACGGGCGAGCGGCTCGCCGGGGCCGTGGAAGCCGAGCTCCACCCAGTGGGGACCCTCCGGCGCGTGGTACTTGGCGGCGTTGGTGAGGAGATTGGCCCAGACTTGCCGGATGCGCACCGCATCGCATTCCACGAGGGGCAGACGGCGCGGCATGCGCACCTCCACCTGATTCTCCTGGAGACGCGCGGAGACGGTGAGCAGCACCTCATCCACCACGTCCTGCATGTCCGTCAGGCCCCAGGCCAGCGCCACGCGCCCCGCCCGGCTGAACTCGAAGAGGCCGTCGAGCTGTCCCTGGATGCGTCCGGAGAGCCACCCCACCTCCTCGAGCTGCTTGCGGCCCTCGTCCCCCACCGTGTCGCCGTAGTCCTCCAGGAGGAAGCCCACGTACTGCTGGATGCCGCGCAGTGGCTCCTTGAGGTCGTGCGCCACGGTGCCGCTGAAGGCATCCAGCTCCGCGTTGGAGCGGGTGAGGGCGGCGGCCTCGCGCAACAGCACGCCCACCAGTGCTCCGCGGAAGCCCTCGGCGGTGGCGAGGTCCGCCGGAGTCCAGGGGAGGCTCACCCCGCGCACCGTCTCGCGCCAGGCGTCGAAGGAGGCACGGGGGTGCAGGCGCGTGGAGCCGGGCCCGGCCACCACGGGCTTCTGGGGGTTGCCAGCCCAGGTGACGGTGCGGGTCACCTCGGGGCGGAACCAGAGGACGAAGCGGGGCGCGGTCTCATCCAACCGCACCGCGAGCAGGCCGCTGGCCACGTCCGCGTACTCCCCGGCCGGTGGGTGGAGCCGCGCGAGGTGCTCCGTGTGGAAGGCGCCCTCGAAGCGCTGAGCGGCGAGCCATCCGGCCAGCTCCTCCACGTCCTGCCCCGCGGGGGTGTCGCCCACGAGCAGGGGGGCCCCGCCTAGCAGCAGGGCCACGCCGCCCGCGTTGGTGAGACCCCGGAGGAGTTCGCCCTGATGGGAGAGGGCCGTGGTCAGCGTCGCCGCATCCGCGGAGAGCCGCTCCACGAGTTGGGACTGGAGGCCGGCGCGCTGGGCGAGCTCGGCGGACGCGGCGGCGCGCTCCTCGGACGCGAGCTGGAGTGCCACCAGACGGGCCAGCACATCACAGGCCCGGCGCGTGGCGGGCGGCACCCGCAGGGGGGTGCGGTGGTGGCACGCGAGCAGGCCCCACAACTCCCCATCGCGCAGCAGGGAGATGGAGCACGAGGCCCCCACCCCCATGTTGGCGAGGTACTCCAGGTGGACGGAGGACACGCTGCGCAGGGCCGCGCCGGACAGGTCCAACGGGCGTCCCCGCGAGGGCAGCACGGCGGGCACCAGCGGCACCGGCTGGGCGTGCGCGTCGACGATGAGGCGCAGGGTGTTGCGCGTATAGAGGGCGCGGGCCTGGGCGGGGATGTCGCTGGCGGGGAAGTGCATGCCCAGGAAGCTGTCCACGTCCGCGGCGCGGCTCTCCGCCACCACCTCGCCATGCCAGTCCGAGTCGAAGCGGTACACCATCACCCGGTCGAAGCTCGTGAGCGTGCGCACCGCGTCCGCCGCCGCCTGGAGCAGCCCCAGCGGGCCCCGCGCCCGGGCCAACGGCGAGAGGAGCAGGTCCACCATTCCCAGCGCCTCCTCCTCGCTGGAGGACTCCAGGGCGGGCTCCAGTTCCAGTACCCC
>NZ_DASVWK010000692.1:0-2521 GCF_036389735.1 Archangium sp.
CGGCTCGGCCCGGGCGAAGTCGCCCTGGGTCCAGTAGATGATCCCAAGCAGGGCCACACAGTTGGCGACCTCTGGATTCCTGCCCCCGAGCACCGCCTCCCGCAGCTCGAGCGAATGTTCGTCTTGCGCCACGGCCTCGGCGTATTTGCCCGCCTTGAAGAGCTTGATGGCTTCTTCATAGGCCGTCTGCGCCTCCTGCAGCCGCGCATCCGGTCTCTCCTCCCCGGCCAGAGCGCTTGCCGCACAGCACAGGGCGACCACCGCTATCCACCCGCGAATCCGCCGCATGTCTTTCTCCTGGACCAGTTCCAATGCCATTCCACCACCCCAGCGCCCGCGATGTACATCGCCGGGGCGAGGTTTCATGGCGTCTTCGATGCAGGAGGGTTGGCCGGGCCCGAGAACCTTGGAGCCACGGCCTTCGGCGGAGAGCTATTCCTGCACCACATCCACATCGCTCGCCTTCACGAAGGCGAAGCGGTGGTTGAAGGAGACCTGGTAAGGTGGACTCGTCACCCGTGCGAGACATCAACAGCAGCACGCTCTCGGGCACGCCGAACTCGCGCGAGGCGCTGGTAAACGCCGACTGAAGCGAGGTGGGGGCGCTCGGCTGCGTGGGAGCGGCATCCTCGGCCGCGACACGTCCGGGAGGGACTAGCCGGCTTGGTGGGAGCGCGCTTCATCCCGTGGCCCGCTTGCGCAGCTCGCTCCACGCCTGGTTGAGCCGGCGCGTCTCTTCCGTTGCCAGCGCCTGGAGCTTCGGGCCCAACTGCGCCACCTTGTCCGGGTGGTACTGGGTGATGAGGGTGAGGTAGGCCTGTTTCACCTCGGAGAGGGGCGTCCCCGGAGCCACGCCGAGCACCTCCCACGGGCTGTTGGGGGGAGGAACCTCCCGGGCCGCGGGGGGCTCCTCTTCGACCTCCTGCGCTTCCTCCGGGCGGGGCTCGGACGCAGGGGGCGCTTCTTCCGAGACGGGAGAAGCCCCGAGTTCCTCTCCACACGTCGAGCACAGCAGCAGCTCACGCACACCGAGGCCACCCGGTACCGTGTAGTCGCCGAAGCATTCGCCACACACCATCCGCCCACAGTGCTCGCAGCGCGCGGCGCACTCCGCCTTCTCGAGCGGTGCGTCGCACTCGAAGCAATCCTCGGGCAGCGGTGCCTCTTCGCCACACGACACGCAGAAGGCCCAGGTGGGCTCGAGCTTCGCCTCGCATTCCACGCATGCGGGCGCGTCCGTCGCCTCGGAGGGTTGCCAGCGCTGCGCCGTCGCACACCAGGGGCAGTACGGCATGAGCCAGGCCACCCGCCCCTGGCACTTCCGGGAACGGCAGTCGAAGGCGAGTGCGTAGCCCTCGGCGGTGTCCCCCGGCTCGTTGTCCTCACCGAAGGATTCGCCGCAGGCCCAGCAGCAGTTGAATGCAGGATGGGAGGGCGCTCCGCACGCGTCGCACACGGGGTTGTCGTGCTCGGCCTCCCAGGCCAGCTCGGCGCCGCAGGTGGGACAGCACCGCATCCACCGCACCGCGTGGGGATGCGTGCAGGCCGCCTGCTCCGCCCGTCTGCGCCGGCCGGGTGGCTCGGGGAAGGACGGCTGCTCACCGCGAGCCGCGAACGACTCCCACAGACAACTGGCGCAGGCCTTCCCCCGGGACCTTCGCGGGGCGGGGCCTCCGTTGGGGGACCGGTGCCGGAAGAGGGCCTCCGTGTCCGGCGAGCCCGAGTGCAGGCAGGTCTGGCACACGGCCTCACCACATACGTCGCAGTTCCCCGCGAGGCGGCGGCCACCGAAGCCCAGGAGGGCAGGCGTCAAGACCTCCTGGCAGCACGGGCACGCGGACATGCGGGGCGCAGGATAGCAACGCCGGGAGGCAAGGCGATTTCTCGCTCCCTGCACCAGGGTGAATTCTTCCCAGGCGCCGATGGCCAAGAATCGAACCAGCGGTTCAGTTCTTGAACCGGGCGCGTCCAGGAATTGAACAGCGGGCTCGCGTCCTCCCGAGGAGCCACGGAGCAACCCCTCGGATTGCCAGGAGTGCCCCCGTGGCACACCCCATGCTCCCTACACCTCCATGCCCGCCCCTCCCTCCACCTCCGTGAGCAAGACGGCCTCGCACCTCTTGCTGCTGGTCCTCCTGGGGCTGGGTCTGAGCTGCAAGAGCACGCTGTCCGAGGAACCGTCCGCTTCTCCGGGGGCCGAGACCGTCACCGTCTTCTTCTCCATCGGAGCCAGCGACCTGCTCGCCTCCTCCCAGGGAACTGGCCCCTCCGCGCTGGCCGCCCCTGTCTCCGGTCTCGGCTTCTCCTTCCAGGACGTCACCCACGTCCGCATCGATGTCCTCGTCCGCGAGGCGGGTGGCGGCACCTCCTCTCTCTTCCGCGACGTCAATCTCTCCCGGGGCACGGATGGCCTTTGGACAGGCAAGCTCCCCTTCCTCCCCAGGAACAAGCCCCTCTCCTTCGTCGCCATCGCCTCCAGCGCCTCGGCGGCCGAGCTCTTCCGGGGCTCCACCGACCAGAC
>NZ_DASVWK010000693.1:0-15903 GCF_036389735.1 Archangium sp.
GGCTCTGCCAATGCCTGTGATAATACCGAGTACTGCTCTGGCGGCGTTTGCCCGGACGATGGCAAGGCGCCAGCGGGTTCCTCATGCGGCTCGGGAATGATTTGCACCTCATCGGGCGATTGTGTGCAGGAGCGGGTGCCCGCGAGTTGCCCAAGCATGACGTTGAACTGGTCGCAGGATCGGCCGGCCTGGTTCGGCAATCTGACCACCGCGGGGACCTACACCTGCTATGGGACGGTTCCCGCGGCCAGCCATGGCGCCAGCGGCGTCCCGGCCAGGTTGATCAACTCGAAGGAGCGCACCGGCTCGGCCCAATACACCTGCAACGATGGTGTGTGGAAGGTCGAGAGCAGCTCCTGTGACGGCGCCACCATTCCCACCGTGGTTCCCACCACGTGCTCCGTCTTTTGGGATGACGTGCGTAGCAAGTTTCTCGACTGGTACTCGACCGATCTCAAACGATGTGCGGATACCGGCGGGCTCGACTGGTGGTACAAGGAATACACGACCAAGACCACTTGCAGATTCCAAAACGGATTCTACTGGCATTACTTCGATGACAAGCCTTCTTATGCTCTCACCGAGGACGGCTGCTGGCGCGATCTTTTCAATAAGAACGCGAAAAGGGTTCTCGACATCCCCCTGAACAATCACATCTCCCCTGTTACCGAGGACAACCTGTGCGGTTCGAACGCCGCCTATCCTTGGACCTGGCCCTATTACGGAACGCGCTGCAAGTACAGGCCTTGAGCTGTTGTAGCGCGCCTCTTTGAGGTGCGAGCCGGCATTCGCTCTCTGCTGGCTCGCACCCTCAAGCGGGTTCTTCGCAAGGGAACTCGTGAGTGCACTTGGTGAGTAGGGCTCCCTGGAGCCACCGGCTGGCTCCTGGAGCGGAGGCTCGGCTCGGTGCACACATGCGTTTGAAGCCTTGGGCGGGTGGGGACGCCCAGCGAGGAGCACGCATGGACGAGCGGAAGAAGTCCGAGTCGAGCGGAGAGGACGCGGAGCAGGTGGGGCCCTACCAGCTCCAGGAGCAGGTGCCGCAGGACGACTACAGCCAGGGGGCGCTCTACCGGGCCACGCACGAGACGAGCGGGGCGCCGGCCCTGGTGCTCAAGCACGTCGCCAAGGAGGAGGAGGGGACGGAGCCGCTGAGCGACGTGGGGGTTCGCATCAGCTCCTCGGCCTCGTCTGGCTACGACGCCATGGAGGTGGAGAAGACCCCGTGGTCCGTGGCTCCCGACAGGCAATCGGTGGAGTCGATGGTGTCCACCTTGGAGGATGTGCACAAGGCCGTGGATCGCATGGCCCATGCCGCCTCCGCCTCCGACGAGCCCCGCCCTCGGCGACACCTGAACCTGGCGCTGCCGGGGGCCGTCGCGCTGTGCGCCCTGGGCTTCATCCTGGGCCGTCATGTCCCCGTGTCCCAACCGCCGAGCGGCTCGGCCTCCCTGGCTGGAACCGAGCCCACGCCCCCGAGTCTCGAGGTGCCGACGGACACCTGGGAACCCCTTGATGAAATGGCGCTCCTGGAGACCACGGACGGAGGGCTGCTTGCCCTCGCCCGCCCCTTGCCGAGCAAGCCCTACCCAGGGCAGAAGCGCCCTCCGTGCAAGCCCCGGCTCGAGGTGGAGTTCAACGGGGGCTGCTGGGTGCCTCACAAAGAGAAGGCCCCGTGCCCGGAGGACCTCTTCGAAGTCCAGGGACAGTGTTACATGGCCTCCATGCAGCCCCCACCGATGCCCCAATCGGTCGGGCAGTGACCCTACCTCCGATGTCAGACCTTCTTGTAGGATGGGAGAGGTCTGGCATGAAGGCGAGCGGGAGGAGCGGAGATGGGAAGGGGAAAGCGTCCGGCCACCTACGAGGACATCGAGGCGCTACCGCCGGGGTGGGTGGGGGAGATCATCGACGACGAGCTGTGGGCCTTCCCCCGGCCGGCGAAGTGGCACGCGTTGGTGGCGTCGCTCCTCGGGGTGAAACTCGGGAGCCGCTTCGGTGTCGGGCAGGGAGGGCCGGGAGGCTGGTGGCTCGTGGACGAGCCGGAGTTGCACTTCGGCCGACAGGTGCTGGTGCCGGATCTGGCGGGCTGGCGCTACGAGCGGGCCCCCGGGTTGTTCGAGCGGGATGAGCCCTTCTTCGACCTGGCGCCCGACTGGGTCTGCGAGGTGCTGTCTCCCTCGACGGCGGGGCTGGACCGGGGCCGCAAGCTGTCCCTCTATCACCAGGAAGGCGTGCGCCACGCATGGTTGGTGGACCCGAGAGCGCACACGCTGGAGGTCTACCGGCGAGGGGAAGGGGGATGGCAACTCGCGGCCCGACATGGAGGCGACGAGGTGGTCCGCGCCGAGCCCTTCGATGCCGAGCCGCTCGAGCTGGGGCGGCTCTGGGCTCCCAGGCCCACCCCAGCTCCCGGCCCCGAGGGTCGCTGATCAGCGTGAGTTCATGGCTTGCGCGCGCTGGTAGGCGGGCCGCGCGGCGAGCCGCTCCTGATAGGCGCTGAGCGGGTCCGGGAGCGCCTGGCCGAGCGCGCCGCGCCACATGCTCATCGCGGTGCTCACGGCAATGTCGGCGAGGGTGAAGTCGGCGCCAGCGACATGGGGATGGGGGCCGAGCATGCCCACCACATAGGCCAGGGCCTGCTTGACGCGGTCCTCGATGACACGCACCGACCAGTTGCGCTTGTCCGCCTCTGGGGCCGCGAAATGCGCCGCCATCAGCGGATTGAGGCCCGCCCCGATCGTGGCTTCGCTGAACACGGTCATCTGCAGCACGCGCGCCAGCCGCGGGTCGTCCTGGGCGGGCAGCAGGGACGTGGGGCCGTACCTCTGCGCGACATAGAGCAGCATGGCGATGGATTCATTGATGGCCACACCCCCCTCGTCCTCGAGGAAAGGCACCGTGCCCAGCGGGTTGAGCGCGCGATAGGCCGCGGGGGTGGGGAAGGGAAGGGTCTCGAGTTGATAGGGCAGGCCCATCTCCTCACAAAGCCAGACCACGCGCAGGCCGCGCGCGCCACGCGCGAAGTTGTAGATTCGGAGCATCCGCGGAGCATAGGTCGGATGGGGCCTCCGCAAGGTGTTGGAACGAGTCCTTTGATAGCCGGGTGAGCCCTCGGTCGAGATGGGGTAGACCCTCACCCCAGCCCTCTCCGGAGATTCCCTCGCATGTCCTTCCCGCTCCGCCGCGCCCTCTCCGCCGCCGCCCTGGCGGCCCTGCTCCTGCCGCTCGGGTGCTCCACTGCCCTCACCTCGAAGCGTGAGGAAGATAGGCGCATGAGCTCCAACGACGACGTTCCCAAGCCAGCCCCTCGCTGGGGCATCGTCATCCACGGGGGCGCGGGCGTCATCAAGCGCGAGTCCCTCTCCCCCGAGCGCGAGGCCGCCGTCCGCGCCGTCCTCACCGAGGCCCTCCAGGCCGGCCATGCCATTCTGGCCCAGGGGGGCTCCAGCCTGGACGCCGTCACCGCCGCCGTGCGCGTCATGGAGGACTCGCCCCTCTTCAACGCCGGCAAGGGCGCCGTCTTCACCCATGACGGCAAGAACGAGCTCGACGCCGCCATCATGAACGGGCGCACCCGCGAGGCCGGCTCCGTGGCGGGCCTGCACCTGGTGAAGAACCCCATCACCCTCGCGCGCGCCGTGATGGAGAAGTCCCCGCACGTGATGATGATTGGCGCGGGCGCCGAGGAGTTCGCCAGGCAGCAGGGCGTGGAGCTCGTCCCCGAGAGCTACTTCCATACCGAGGAGCGCTGGCAGGCCCTCCAGCGTGCCCTGGAGGCGGAGAAGAAGCAGCGGCAGGCGCCGGCCGAGCAGGGCCAGCCCCAGGGGCCTTCCACCTTCTGGGAGCACCCCGCCGGCCGGGAGCACAAGTTCGGCACCGTGGGCGCGGTGGCGCTCGACCAGTCCGGCAACCTCGCCGCGGGCACCTCCACCGGAGGCATGACGAACAAGCGCTTCGGCCGCGTGGGCGATGTCCCCGTCATCGGCGCCGGCACCTACGCCAACGAGCGCTGCGCCGTCTCGGCCACCGGCCATGGCGAGTACTTCATCCGCTACACCGTGGCCCGCGACATCTGCTCGCGCATGGAGTACCTGGACCTGCCGCTCCTCGAGTCCGCCAACCAGGTCGTCCTGGACACGCTCGTGAAGGTCGGCGGCGAGGGAGGTGTCATCGCCATGGACGCCCAGGGCAACGTGGCCATGCCCTTCAACTCGGCGGGCATGTACCGCGGCTACATGGGGCCGGAAGGCACGCCCGCCGTCGCCATCTTCAAGGAGTAGCGCCCACCTCCCGCGCCGCCGACAACGCCCAGCGCTCCAGCTCCGGCTGAGGCATCAGCCCGCTGCGGCGTGCCACCTCGTGGCCGCCGGAGAAGACGACGAAGGTGGGAATGCCCCGCACGCCGAGCTGGCTGGCCGCCCGCGGCTGCTCCTCGGTGTTCAGCTTGAGGACGACGAGCCGGCCAGCCTGGGCCCGGCCCACCGCGGCGAGGATGGGGGCGGCGGCTCGGCAGGGGCCACACCATGGGGCCCACAAGTCCAACAGCACGGGCACCGGCGAGGCGCGCACCGCCCGCCAGAGCGCCTCCCCGTCCACCTCCTGGGGCGCGCCCGACAGGTCGAGCGCTCCCTGGCAGCGGCCACAGGTGGGCTGGCCGGGGGGAGGGGGCTCGCGCACGCGATTGAAGGCACCACAGGAAGCACAGCGGAACATGGGAACCTCCAGGACTCTTCACCGCAAGGTAGGGATGCCAGAGGGCAGGGAGGGGCCGGCCCGGGTCGCTCGCGCGCTCCGAGGACGGGCACGCGGGCCGTGTGAGGCTCGCCCCCGGATGCGCAGGTTCTCCCGAGTCCCCGAAATACGCGCCGGAGCGGTACGAGTCCCCCCGACTTCGCCGCTGGCTGGCTAGAGTGAGTGCGGAGGACGTGAAGTGATTCTCTTCCGGGCCCGGGAGCCCGCGTGATTGGAGCCGCCATGACCATCCTGTGTGCCACGCATTTCTCGGACGCCGCGCAGCGGGCGGCCACGGCCGCCGCGGAGTTCGCGCGCCGGTTGGACGAGCCCCTCTTCCTGGTGCACGTGCTGCCGGGGGACCTGACGCGCGCCTTCGGACAGACGCTGAAGGACACGGCCTCCGCCGCGCTGCTGGACGAGGTGCGGCGGTTGGAGCAGCTGGGCGCGCGGGTGAGCCACCAGGTGCTGACGGGCGAGCCGGCCGAGGAGCTGTCGCGCTTCGCGGAGGAGAAGGGCGCGGGGCTGGTGGTGACGGCGGGGCCGACGAGCGCCTCGCCCTTCCTGGGGCTGGGGGGCACGGTGGATCGGCTGGCCACGGCGCTGCCGGTGCCGCTGCTGGTGGTGCGAGAGGACGGGGCCTTCTCGGAGTGGGCCAAGGGCACGCGCCCGCTGAAGGTGATGCTGGGGGTGGATCGCTCGCTGCCCTTCGAGGCGGCGCGGGGCTGGTTGCAGAACCTGCGCAAGTACGGCGCGGTGGAGGTGGTGGCCGGGCGCATCTACTGGCCGCACGAGGAGTACCAGCGGATGGGGCTGCCGCACCCGCAGGCCTTCCAGGACGTGTCGCCCGAGCTGCGGCGCTCGCTGGAGCAGGAGGTGAGCACGCTCGTGTCGCCGCTGGAGGCGCAGGGCCAGCCGCGGGTGAAGGTGCGGTTGGAGCTGGGGGTGGGGCGCATCGCGGACCACCTGGTGGCGCTGGCGGCGGATGAGAAGGTGGACATGCTGGTAGTGGGGACGCACCAGCGGCGGGCGCTGGGCAAGCTGTGGAGCGTGTCGCACCACGCGCTGCGGCTGGCGAAGATGTCGGTGGTGAGCGTGCCGGTGACCGCGGCGGCGCGCGGCCCGGAGGTGCCGATTCCGGCGCTGCGCTCGGTGCTGGTGGCCACGGACTTCTCGGACGCGGCCAACCGGGCGATTCCGTATGCCTTCTCGCTGCTGCCCGAGGGCGGCACGGCGTACGTGGTGTTCGTGGGCGAGCCGCCCCAGGCGATGGAGAACGAGCGCGAGCTGCGCAAGCGGCTGCACCAGCTGTTGCCCCGGGACGCGGATGGTCACGGGCGCAAGGTGCAGGTGGAGGTGCTGACGGGCCAGGACGTGGCCACCACGCTGCTCAAGGCCGCCGAGCGCTTCAGCGTGGATGTCCTCTGCCTGGGCACGCACGGGCGCGGAGGGCTGAAGCAGACGCTGATGGGCTCGGTGACGAAGGAGGTCATGTCGCGCGCCGACCGGCCCGTGCTGGTGGTGCGCCCGCCCGAGGCTTAAGGCCCGTCGAGCTCCATATAGGCCCGCTTCGCCTTCACCGAGTAGAAGCGGGCCTCGGGCAGCACGTAGGCGGTGAGCCGCTGGCCGTAGACGCACCCCGAGTCCAGTCCGATGGCATGTGGGTGGCGCTGGACGCCTCGCAGCGCGTCGTGGCCGAAGATGATCAGCTCCGGCCCCTTCCACAGGCTCGCCCAGGGGACCCCGGCTTCCATCTTCTTCGAGGGCTCACCCTCCGGCGTGATGCTGCGCAGGTTGAGCAGCAGCTCCGGCGGCTGCTTCTCCAGTGGCACTCCGGGCACGAAGCCCCCGTGCACCACGCGCACGTTCAGCTCGGGGAAGTGCAGGTGCAGGGGCAGGGATTCGAGGAAGGCCCAGTCCTCGTCCGCCAGCGTGTCCAGCACCTGCTTGTGCTCGCGCTTGAGCTTCTTGCCCTCGGGCATCTTCCCCGCGCGCCAGCGCAGCACGTGCTCCTCGTGGTTGCCGCGCACCGCGAGCATCCCCCGCTCCCGCGCCCGTCGCACCACGCCCGCCGAGTCCGGCCCCTTGGCCACCAGGTCCCCCACCAGCACCACGCGGTCGCCCGAGCGGTGGCCGCACTCGGCCAGGAGCGCGTCGAGCTCCTCCGCGCAGCCGTGGACGTCTCCGATGAAGAGGGTCCGCATCCGCTCACGCGCCCTTCGGCGGCTGTACCTTCCAGCGCCGGTGCAGCCACAGCCACTGGTCCGGGTAGCGCCGGATGTACTTCTCCAGCACCGCCGTCACCGCCCCGGTGTGCGCGGTGATGGCGTCCTGCTCGCCCACGCCCTCGGGCGGGAGGATGGGCCCCTCCACTTCCAGGTGCATCCGCATCCCGCTCTCGTCCCGTACCCCCATCATCACGAACACCGGAGCGCCCGTGCGCTGGGCCACCACCGCCAGCGCGGGCGTGGTGGACGCCGGCCGGCCGAAGAAGGGGACGAACACCGCCGCCTTCGCCGGCAGCGCCTGATCCAACAACATCAGCACCGACTCGCCCCGCTTCACCGCCTCATGCGCCTCGGCGATGGCGCCCTTGGGGTAGATGAGGCCCACGCCCGCGTGCAGCCGGTTGTCCACGATGCGCATGTTGAGCGCCCCCTTGAGTGGGCGCACCAGCGCGTTGAGCGGAACGCCGAGCCGGCGCAGCAGCTTGCCGGCCCGCTCCCAGTTGCCGAAGTGCGCCGTCACCACCAGCGCGCCCTCGCCCCGGGCAACGCTCGCCTTCAGCGCCTCCCAGCCCCCGCCCCGTACCTCCAGGTCCGCCCAGGACACGTCCAGGTGGTCCTTCTCGTCGATGGACTCGAGCACCACGCGCGCCATGGTGCGGTAGGCGCCGAGGGCGATCCGTCGCCGCTCGGCCTCGCTCAGCTCCGGGTAGGCGTGCACCAGGTTCTCCAGGGCCACCCGGCGGCGGATGCCCAGGGTGAACGCCAGCCAGCCCACGAAGCGGGCGAGCGCATCCCGCCGCCTCCGGGACAGCGCGCACATCCCATCCATCACCGTGTTGGCGAGCCAGCCCACCACCTTCCCCGGGCGCTCCCCGAGCACCTGGAGCAGCCGGGGCGGGGGAAGGGGGGCGGGGAGCAGGGCGGAGGATGGGGAGGCGGGGGACTCGGCAGGGGCGGCGGGCTGGGACACGGCGGCGCACTCCACCTGGAAGCGGGGTGGGGGGCAAGAGGCTCCCACTGCGCGTCGCTACCTTGCCCGCCCATCCTGGGCTACACCCCCGGCCATGCTCAAACCGAATCGCCGAGCCTCGCTCGCCCTCCTGGCCGCCCTGACGGCCTGCGGGGCCCGACAGCCCGTTCCCACGCCGGACACCGCCAGCGCCCCCGCGACCCAGGCCACGGCCCCGGCCGCTCCCGCCGCGCCCGTGTCCCCCGTGCTGCGCCTGCCGGGCCAGGTCCGACCCACCGGCTACACCGCCGAGCTCACCCTGGATCCCGCCTCCCCCACCTTCCAGGGCGTGGTGGAGATGGACCTGGAGGTGAAGGAGGCCACCGAGACCCTGTGGCTCCTCGGCCGCTACCTCACCGTGAAGGAGGCGACGCTCACCGTGGGCGGCAAGCCCGTGGCCCTCACCCAGACGAAGGGCAGTGGGGACTTCCTCGGCTTCGTCCCGGCGACTCCGCTCGCGCCCGGCGCCGCGCGCCTGCGCATCGCCTACGAGGGCCAGCTCTCCGAGCGCGAGGTCAGCGGCGCCTTCCGCGCCCAGGAGGGCGCTGACTGGTACGCCTACACCCAGTTCGAGCCGCTCGGAGCGCGGCGCGTCTTCCCGTGCTTCGACGAGCCGGGCTTCAAGGTGCCCTGGCAGCTCACCTTCCACGTGCCCAAGGGGAACGTGGCCGTCACCAACACCCCGCTGGTGGCCGAGGAGCCGCGCGCCGACGGAGGCACCACCTACCGCTTCGCCCGCACCCAGCCGCTGCCCAGCTACCTCATCGCCTTTGGCGTGGGCCCCTTCGACTTCCTCGAGGCCAGGCCCTCGGGGGAGAAGGCCGTGCGCACCCGCATCATCACCCCGCGCGGTCGCGCCGCCGAGGGCACCTATGCCGGCAAGGTGACGCCCGAGATTCTCGGCCACCTGGAGCGCTACTTCGGCATGGCCTACCCGTACGAGAAGCTGGACGTCATGGCCATTCCTCTCTTTGGCGGCGCCATGGAGCACCCGGGCCTGGTGACGTTCAACGTGGGGCTCATCCTCTCCAAGCCCGCCGAGGACACCCTCAACCGGCAGCGCGGCTTCTACGACGTGCAGACGCACGAGCTGGCGCACCAGTGGTTCGGCAACTACGTCACCATGGCCTGGTGGGACGACCTGTGGCTCAACGAGGCCTTCGCCTCGTGGATGTCGCCGCGCATCATCGAGGGCGCGCAGCCCACGTGGGACGCCCCCATCGAGCGCGTGCGCGAGCGCTCCGTCGCGCTGACCACCGACAGCCTGGTGTCGGCGCGCCGCATCCGCCAGCCCATCGAGAGCGAGGATGACGTCGTCAACGCCTTCGATGGCATCACCTACGGCAAGGGCTCGGCGGTGCTGGCCATGACGGAGAGCTGGTTGGGCCGGGACGTCTTCCAGCGCGGCGTGCGGCGCTACCTGAAGGCCCACGCCCACGGCAACGCCACCGCGAAGGACTTCCTGGACGCGCTCTCCGCCGAGGCGGGCCGGGACGTGTCGGGCGTGCTGGGCTCCTTCCTGGATCAGGGCGGCGCCCCCCTCGTCAGCACGAGGCTGGACTGCTCGGGCAAGGTGCCCGTGGTGAAGCTCTCCCAGCGCCGCTTCCTGCCCGTGGGCTCCTCGGGCGAGGCGAACCAGCTGTGGAAGGTGCCCCTGTGCGTGCGCTACGGCACGGGCGCCCAGGCGAGCCGCACCTGCACGGTGATCGAGGGCGAGTCGGCCGAGCTGCCGCTGCCCGAGGCGAAGGCGTGCCCCACGTGGCTGCTGCCCAACGCGGAGGGCGCCGGCTACTTCCGCGCCTCCGTGGACGGGCAGATGCTGGGCCGGCTGCTGTCCACCGAGAGCCGCCACCTCACCCGCGCCGAGCGCGTGGCCATGCTCGGGGACGTGCAGTCCCTGGTGAGCGCCGGCTCGCTGCCGGCCGCGGACGCCCTCGGCCTGCTGCCGGGGCTGGCCGGGGAGAAGGACCGCCAGGTGTTCCAGGCGTCTCTGGACCTGGTGAGCATCCTGCGGCCCTCGGTGGTGTCCGAGGCGCGCCGGGCGAACCGGGAGCGCTTCCTGCGCGACACCTACGGGGCGCGGGCCCGGACGCTCGGCTTCACCCCTCGCGCGGGGGAGGACGAGGACACCCGGCTGCTGCGCCCCGTGCTGCTGGGCCTCGCCGCTCGCCAGGGGAGGGACCCGAAGCTGGTGGCCGAGGCGAGGAAGCTGACGGAGAAGTGGCTGGTGGACCCCCAGGCGGTGGCTCCGGAGCTGCTGGACACCACGCTGGCCATCGCCGCGGCCAACGGGGACGCGGCCCTGCACGCGAAGCTGCTGGCCGCCCTGAAGACGGAGCCGGAGCGCAAGCGGCGCGAGCAGCTCATCGACGCGCTGAGTGCCTTCACCGACCCGACGCTGGTGCGCGAGGGCCTGAAGCTGATGTTGGACCCCTCCTACGACATGCGCGAGGTGGGGAGCCTGTTCTACGGGGCCGCCTTCGACGTGCGCACGCGGGACCTGACGTACGCCTTCGTGAAGGAGAATTACGACGCCCTGGCCGCGCGCCTGCCGGAGGAGTACGTGGCCGGGCTGGCCCGGGTGGGTGCCGCCTACTGCGACCCCGTCCACCGCCAGGAGGTGGCCGCCTTCTTCACCGAGCGCACCGCGAAGGCCCCCGGTGGGACCCGCACGCTCGCCCAGGTACTGGAGAGCGTGGACCTGTGCATCGCCTTCAAGGCGGCCCAGGGCCCCAGCCTCGAGTCCTTCCTCGCTTCGCCGAGGAAATTGCCGGCCACATCCGGACGCTGAGGGCTGTCCGTCGGGAGACAGTCAGGGCTTTCCAGGAATTGGGTGGAAAACAGATTCCCCCAGCAGGTCCCGGCTGCCTTGACCGTTTCGGAGGGGGTTTCTAGCCTTTGGCTGGCAGGAGAAGCTCCCCTCGGAGGCGACGATGGCGCACGAGACGGATGACGGCCGGTCTTCCCACGCGGTTCCCGGTTCAGCTCCCTCCGAGGAGACGACTCCAGGGGAGGGCTTGTCCCGCCCCAGCATTCCACGCACCCCGCCCCGGATCTGGCCGCCGATGTCACCCGGGGACATGGGGCGGGTGGTGCGGCGGGTGAAGTAGGGCCTACTTCTTCTTGGAGAGGAAGGCGTTGAAGGCCTCGCGGGCCTCGGAGGAGCCGAGCCGCTGGACGAAGAGGGTGCCCTCGCGTGAGAGGGCCTCGTCGACGGTGGGGCGCAGGGGCTCGCGCAGCAGCCGCTTGGTGAGGCGCAGCGACTCCACGGGCTTGGCGGCGAGCGCGGCGGCGCGCTTCTGGATGACCTCGGCGAGGCTGGCCTCGGGCACCACCTGGTTGATGATGCCGGCGCGCAGGGCGGTGGGGGCGTCGAAGGGCTCGCCGAACATGAGCAGCTCGGAGGCGAGCGCCATGCCGGCCACGCGGGGCAGCAGCACGCTGGAGGCGCCCTCGGGGCTGAGGCCCAGGTTGACGAAGGGCATGCTGAAGACGGCGCGCTCGGTGGCCACCACGTAGTCACAGTGCAGCAGCAGGGTGGTGCCGATGCCCACCGCCACGCCATCCACGCCGGCCACCACCGGGCGCGAGTGGTGCGCGAGGGCTCGCAGGAAGCGGAAGACGGGGCTGTCCTCGCCGGTGGGAGGGTTCTCGAGGAAGTCCTTGAGATCATTGCCGGCGGTGAAGGCGCCGCCCGCGCCGGTGAGCAGCACCACGCGCACGGCATCGTTGGTGTCGGCGTCATTCAGGGCCCAGGCCGCTGCGTCGTACATCTCGCCGGTGAAGGCGTTCTTCTTCTGGGGCCGGTTGAAGGTGAGGGAGAGGACTCCGTCATCGAGGGTGGTCTGCAGCGTGTCGGACATGGCGGGGGACATTAGCCGGAGAGGGTGGCCTGGGGCTTGCTTCGTTGCCCGGGTGGATGCCTTCCGGCTCCGCCCACGTGTCGGTTTGTCTCCCCGTGACCACGGTGGACGTGTCCTCCGGGCCGCGCCACCTGACTGCTCGCCATGATGACCCAGCCCTCCCGACTCCTGTCCTTCCTCCGCCTCCATGGGTTGTTGCCGGTGCTGCTCAGCAGCACGGTGGCCGTCGTGATGCTCCAGGCCCGGCTGGAATGGAGCGGGAGGGGGAGCTTCCTCTTCCTGGTGTGGAACCTGTTCCTGGCGTGGGTGCCCTATGGGCTCGCGCTGCTGGCGAGCCTGCTGCACGCGCGAGGCTGGGGCCGGTGGTGGAACCTGCTGCCCTTGGCAGGGGCGTGGCTGCTCGCGTTCCCCAACGCGCCGTACCTGCTGACGGACTTCATCCACCTGAAGCCGAGGCCGGGGGTGCCGATGTGGTTCGACGCGGCGATGCTGGCGAGCTTCGCGGCCACGGGGTGGCTGCTGGGGTTGCTGTCGCTGGAGGTGTGGAAGCGGCTGCTGGAGGAGCGGTGGGGGCGGCTGGCGGCGTGGGGCGGGGTGCTGGCCGCGTCGGTGCTGTGCGGCTACGGCATCTACCTGGGGCGTTTCGAGCGGTGGAACAGCTGGAACGTGCTGAACCGGCCCCGGTCACTCCTCGAGGCGGTGCTCGGGCATGTGAGCGAGCCGCTGACGTACCGGTGGCTGGTGGTGACGACGGGGGTGTTCGCCGGATTGGTGCTGCTCTCGTATCTCGTTTACGAGACGCTGGTGCCCCGGTGCCGGACGGGGCGGGCCCGTGCGTGAGGGGCGGGTTCGCGCGGCGCGGACTGGCCCAATGGTTGTACCAGTCGCGTCAGCGTCCCTGGGCGGTGATGCGGCAGATGGCGTCGGCCAGCAGCGGGGCGAGGCCCACCACCTCATGTTGGAAGGGCAGCTGCGTGCGGTGCACCACGCTGTCGGTGGAGATGAGGCGGCGGATGGGCACCTCGCGCAGCCGCTCCACCGCGGGGCCCACCAGCAGCGCGTGGGTGGCCACCACGGTGATTTCATCCGCGCAGCCCTCCTTGCGCACCATCTCCGCCGTGGCCGCGATGGTGCCCGCCGTGGAGATGAGGTCGTCGATGATGATCGGCCGCAGCCCCTTCACCTCGCCCACCAGCCCCTGGACGCTCACGTCGGCGCCGCTCTCCCGGCGCTTGTGCACGATGGCCAGCGGCAGCCCGAGCTTGCGCGCGTAGCGCTCGGCCAGCTTCACCGCGCCCAGGTCCGGTGACACCACCACCGCGCCGGGGCCCGCGAGCGGACGCACGGCCTCGGCCAGCATGGGGGCCGCGTCGAGGTGCTCCAGCGGCATGGCGAAGCAGCCCTCCAGCGAGGCCGTGTGCAGGTTCACCGCGACGATGCGGTCGAAGTGCCCGCGCTCCAGCAGGTCCGCCACCAGCCGGCCGCCGAGCGCCTCGCCCGGGCGCGAGCGCCGATCGTGCCGCGCGTAGCCGAAGTAGGGCACCACCGCCAGGAGCCGCGCCGCGCCACCGCGCCAGCAGGCATCCGCCATCAGCAGCAGCTCCAGCAGGTTCTCCCCCACCGGAGGCGAGGTGGGCTGCACGAGGCACACGGTACACCCGCGCACATCCTCCTGGAGCTCCACGTGCAACTCGCCATCCGGGAACCGCTCGAGGTGGCACTTCCCCAGGGGGCGTCCGAGCACCCGAGCGAGCGTCTCGCCCAGAGGGCGGTTGGCGGTGCCACTGAAGATGGTCAGTTCCATGCTTCCTCCGCGTCGGACGGGGCCGGGCGCTTCGGGTGGGGCCCCATCATCCCTCATTCTGGCACCTACGCCGAGAGGCCTGCCGAGCCCTCGTAGGTGTGTTGGGAGCCAACGGCTCGCGCCGTGCTTCTCCTAGAGGAGAGATACCTTCGCTCTCCGGGGGACGCATGCGCTTTCGAGACAGGACGGACGCGGGCCGGCAATTGGGTGCCCTGCTGACAGGGTACCGGGAGGAGTCCCCGCTGGTACTCGGCCTGCCACGGGGTGGAGTGCCGGTGGCCTATCAGGTCGCCCGGACCTTGGACGCACCGTTGGACGTGTGGGTGGTGCGCAAGGTGGGGGCCCCGGGGCAGCCGGAGCTGGGAGTGGGGGCGGTGGCCGAGGGCGGGGCGCTCTTCCTGGACGGGGGGATGCTGCACTCGCTGGGCCTGTCCGAGACGGAGGTGATGCAGACGGCCGAGCGCGAGGCGTCGGAGGTGGCGGTCCGCATCGGGCGCTTCCGGGGGGCGCATCCGGCGCCGGCCCTCGAGGGGCGCACCGTCATCCTGGTGGACGACGGCGTGGCCACGGGCGGCACGATGCGGGCGGCCATCCGGGCACTGCGGGAGCGGCGGCCGAAGCAGCTCATCCTCGCGGTGCCGGTGGGGGCGCTGGAGTCGCTGGAGTCGCTGCGGGGCGAGGTGGATGACCTCGTCTGCGCGCACCCAGCCGAGTTGATGAGGTCGGTGGGCGAGTTCTACGACGACTTCAGCCAGACGTCGGACGCGGAGGTGCGGGAATTGCTGGCGGGGGCGCGGGAGCAGCGCCAGATGGGCGAGCAGCTGGACCTCGAGGCGGCGATGGACGCCGCGGACAACTGGTGGGTTTGAGGAGCGAGAGGAGGAGCGACATGGCGGGGGAGCGGGAAGTCGAGGTGCTGGCGGGGGACTGGTTCACGCGCTTCCTCGGCTCCACGCTGGAACTCCAGTCCCCCCCCTGAGTCACCATGGAGACCCGGACTGAAAGAGTGCGCTTCCAGGGAGCGGACGGCCGCGAGCTGAACGGGCTCCTGGAGCTGCCCGCGCGCGAGCCCGTGGGCTGGGTGCTGTTCGCCCACTGCTTCACGTACGGGGAGAACCCCTTCGCGGCGGTGGCCATCAGCCAGGCGCTGGCCGGGCATGGACTGGGCGTGCTCCGCTTCGACTTCACGAGCCCGGAGGGCGAGGGCGAGGACCCGCGAGTCCACATCCTCTCGGACGTGGAGGACGTGGTGGCGGCGGCGGAGCACCTGCGGACGACCCGGGGGCCACCGGGTCTGCTGCTGGGCCACAGCCTGGGAGGAACGGCGGTGCTGCGGGCGGCGCTGGCGATGCCGGAGGTGAAGGCAGTGGCGACGCTCGGGGCGCCCTTCTCGCGGGAGCACGTGCACGGGCTGCTGGCGCCGGTGCTCGAGCAGGCGCGGGAGCGGGGCGAGGCCCGGGTGCGATTGGGGACGCATGGGCTGCGCGTTTCGCGGCGCTTCCTGGAGGAACTCTCCGAGCGGCGGATGGAGGAGACGCTGGGCCAGTTGAACCGGGCGCTGCTGGTGCTGCACTCCCCGGCGGACGGGGTGGTGGGAATGGCGAGCGCGCAGCGCCTCTACGAGCGGGCGAAGCAGCCGAGGAGCCTGTTGGCGCTGGAGGGCGCGGACCACTTCTTGAGCCGACCGGAGGACGCGCGCTTCGCGGCGGCGGTGCTGGGGGCGTGGGCGGGCAGGTACGTGGGGGCGGGGGAGGTGGAGGAGCAGCGCGAGGCCGGGCCCGCGCTGGCGCAAGGGGTGGTGGAGGTGCACGAGGTGGGGGAGGGCCCCTTCGCGCAGGAGATCCGGGTGGGGCGGCACCGGCTGCGAGCGGACGAGCCGACGGCCTTCGGAGGAGGGGACACGGGCCCTTCGCCCTACGGGTTGCTGGCGGCGGCGCTGGGGGCGTGCACGGCGATGACGCTGCGCCTGTACGCGCGCAACAAGGGCTGGCCGCTGGAGCACGTCGCGGTGCGGCTGCGCCACTCCAAGGTGCACGCCGAGGACTGCCAGCACTGCGAGACGAAGGAAGGCAAGGTGGACCGGATCGACCGGACGGTGACGCTGGAGGGTCCGCTGAGCGGGGAGCAGCGCCAGCGCCTCGTGCGGATGGCGGACCGCTGCCCGGTGCACCGCTCCCTGGAGTCGGAAATCGACGTGCACACGTTTCTGGAGGACACCGACACCCCGTAGACTGGCCGCCCCATGCCCGCCCCCACCGCTTCCCC
>NZ_DASVWK010000694.1:0-5692 GCF_036389735.1 Archangium sp.
CGGGCCAGCGTGTCATCGCCGAGCTGAGCACCCTGGAGAAGGCGCTGGGCAAGAGCGACTTCGCGGCCCAGAAGTCGCCGCTGGAGTCGATTGTCCGCTCGCTGCGCTCCATGCGGGTGAAGTCGCTCGAGGAGCTGGATCTCAACGTGCGTGGCCGGCTCATCACCACGCTCTTGCGTGTGCAGCGCCAGACCCGGCCGCCCATGCCGGAGGCCGGTGGGGAGACCCCGGCGGCCCCCGCGGGTGAGCCCGCGTCCGCCGAGGGCGCGACCGAGACGCCCGCGGCCACCGAGTCGGCGCCATCCGCCGAGGGCTCGGCCCCGGCGGAGCAGGCCGCGGGTGCGCCCGCCGAGGGTTCGGCTCCGGCTGCCCCGGCGGCGGATTCGCCCAAGGCGAAGTTCAACGCCTACGTGGACGTCATGTACCTGGTGGGCCGCGCCTGGCGCGCCACCGGGGATCAGGAGCGTGCCTCGGCGGCCTTCGCGCTGAGCGGGCGTGAGCCGCAGCCCGAGCGTGAGGAGCCCGCCGCGGCTCGTCCCGCTCCCACCACCGAGCGCCGTGAAGGCGGTCGCGAGGGTGACCGCCGAGAGCGTCGCGAGGGTGGCCGTGAGCGGCCCGAGCGTGGCGCTGGCGGAGAGCGTGGCGAGCGCCGTGAGCGGCCCGAGCGTGGCGCTGGTGGAGAGCGTGGCGAGCGCCGTGAGCGGCCCGAGCGTGGTGCTGGCGGAGAGCGCGAGCGCCGGCAGCCCCTGCCCGAGCTGACGGGCGACTGGAAGGAGCAGGCGACGCAACTCGAGGGCATGGGCCGCACCCGCGACGCGGCGCGCATGCACGAGCGCAACAACTCCTTCGCCGATGCCACCCGGCTCTTCGAGGCCGGTGGGGACGTGAAGAGCGCGCTGCGTACCGCGCTGGCGGGCAAGGACAACGACACCGCCCGCCGCCTGCTGGCGACGGTGCCCGCGGAGCAGCTCGCCCAGACGCTCGAGAAGGCCGGGGCCTACGAGCTGCTGATGGAGCACTACATCGGCAAGGGTGACTTCGAGAACGTCGCCCGGCTGTACGAGCGGGCCCGGCAGTTCGATCAGGCGGCGCTCGCCTACGAGCGCTCCGGGAAGCTGGCGCTGGCGCGCAAGGCGTACGAGCGCACCCGCGACTTCGCGGCGGCCAACCGCATTCGCGACCTCGAGGTGAAGGCCCTGGTGGAGCGCGGGGACCGGCTCGGCGCCGCCACGCTGCTGGTGAACGCCGGCCGCCGCCCGGAGGCGGTGGAGGTGCTCAGCCCGCTGCCGCCGCCCAAGTCCTTCCACTTCCTCCAGCGGCTGAAGCTGGAGGAGGAGGCCAAGGCGCTCGCCCAGAAGGAACTCGCCCGCGCCGAGGCGGAGAACAAGCCGGCCGGCCGCGCCCGGTGGCTGGAGCTGCTCGGGGAGGCCGCCACCGCGGCGACCCTCTACGAGGAGCTCGGCCGCAAGGAGAAGGCCATGGACCTGTACGAGCAGATCGGCCACCTGCCGAAGGCCGCGGCCCTGGCCGAGGAGCTCCAGCTGCGTGATCGGGCCGTCGCCCTGTACACGAAGCTCGGCGACACGGCCGGCGTGGAGCGCGCCCAGGCCCTGCCCGCCACTCCGCCCCCCAAGCGGCCCGCCGATGCCGCCGCGGCCGCTGAAGAGGCTGAAGAGACTGGCTCCGAGGGAACGACAGCTACCGAGCAAAGCTCGTCCGCTCCCGCTGCAAACAAGCAAGAAGGCCAATAATTCTCGACAGTTGGCGGGATTTACGCGATTGCGGGGGGCGGTGGGCGGGCGATACAGTGCCGCCTCCCGCCCCTTCTTTTTTCGTGAGGCCCGCCCTTCATGGACCAGCAGAACCTCCGTCGACCCGCTGAGCGTGTCGCCACCGATCGGCCTTTTGTCGAGGCGGAAGCGGCGCTCGAGAAGGCAGGCCGCGTCGAGGAGCTCATCCGGCTCTACGAGGGCCGCGCGCGCGAGACGCCCACCGCCGAGGCGGTGCGGGTCCTGGTCCGTGCGGGTCAGCTCGCCTACGAGCGGTTGCGCAATCCGGCCCGTTCCGAAGAGCTCCTGCGGCGCGCGCTGCTGATCGCCGAGGATCCCCGCCCCGTGCTGCGTGGGCTGAAGACGGTGTACGAGGCACGCCAGGACATGGTGGCGCTCGTCGAGGTCCTGGAGCAACTGGGCTCGCTGAGCGAGGGCGAGGAGAGCGCGGGCCATTTCCTCAAGGCGGCGAACCTCCACGAGCAGAAGCTCTTCCGGCGCGACCGCGCGGTGCTGTGTCTGCAGCGGGCCGCGGAAGCGAAGCCGGACCGCACCTCCTTCAAGCGCGCGCGCCAGCTCCTCATGACCGAGGATCGCTTCCAGCCCGTCTTCGAGCTGCTGGAGCGTGAGCGGTCCTCGCTGGGCGGCGAGGACATGGTGGAGGAGTACGTCACCTTCGCCGAGCGGCTGGTGGAGGACCCCACCGAGCACGTGCTCGCCCAGGAGGCACTGGCCGTCGCGCGGGAGCTGGATCCCCAGAACGCGCGGGTGGAGAAGGCCACGCAGACGCTCCAGCGCTTCGAGCAGACGTGGCGCGAGCGCGCACGCATGCTGCGCGGCATGTCCCTGGAGGAGCGCGACCGCAAGAGCGCGGCGCGGTTGTCTCTCCTCGTGGCCAAGCTGCACGCCTGGTACGAGCCGACCTCGGTGGACAAGGTGAAGGAGGCACTGGACCGCTGCTTCTTGCTGTGGCCCGGCATGCCCGAGGCCCTCAACCTCATCGAGCGCGTGTCCGAGCGCAATGGTGACTTCGTGCCAGCGCAGGCCTGGTTCGAGGCGCTGACGGGCGAGGCGCGCGAGCGCAACACCCAGGTGGACCTCTGGCTGCGGCTGGGCTCCCTGCGCCTGACCCGCCTCAATGACGTGGACGGGGCGCTCGCCGCCTTCGAGAAGGCCATCTCCATCGACCCGTCGCGCGCGGACGCGGCGAGCCTCGGCGCGGAGCTGCTGCTGGAGCAGGGCCGCACGGCGGACGCCCTGGCGCTGCTGGAGCGCCACCTGGTCACGGTGAAGGATCGCGGCTCGCAGGTGGCCCTGCGGCTGCGGCTGGCGGAACTCTGCCTCCAGCAGAAAGACGGCACGACGGCTCGGGGACACCTCGAGGCGGCGCTCAAGGTGGATCCGGCCAACGCGCTCGCGGCCTTCCAGCTCGCCCGCCTGATGGCGGAGAACGAGGAGCTGGAGGCGCTGGAGCCGCTGCTGGACCTGGCGATGCTCGCCCCGCGCTCTCGCGCCGAGCGCGTGGCCTTCTGCGAGGGGCTCGCGCTCCTCTACGAGGAGGCGGACAACGCGCGGGGTGCTTTCGAGGCGCTCGCGCGAGCCCTCGCGGTGGACCCGACCCGGCCCATGCTGCTGGACTCGGTGGTGGAGCAGGCGACGAAGGCCCAGGCGGAGCCCGCGCTCGCGGTGGCGCTGCGTCGGGCGGCCGTGGTCGCGCCCCCCGAGGCGGCCCTCACGCTGTGGCGTCAGCTCGCGCAGCTCCTCCAGGGGCCGCTGGCGGACCCCGCGGGCGCCGAGGCGGCCTGGCAGGAGGTGCTGGCGCGCGCGCCGGGTGACAGCGCGGCGCAAGAGGCCGTGAAGTCGCTCCGGTCCTCCGCGGCGCTCTCGGATGATCCCCGCTCGCGTCTGGAGGCGGAGATCGCCCGGCGCGAGGCTTCCGGCGTGGCTCCGGCCGAGCTGGAGCCGATGGTGCGCGAGCTGATGAAGCTCGCCCCCGACGATGCGGCCCCCGTGCGGCGCCTCCAGGCGCTGTGCGTGGCGCTGTCGAAGTTCGAGGAGGCCGCGGCGCTGGCTGGCAAGCTGGGGAAGCTGGCCGAGACGCAGGTGGAGCGCAGCGACTGGGCGGCTCGTCAGGCCCGTCTGTACGCCGAGCGCCTGAACCGGCCGCAGGATGCGGCGGGGCTCTTCCTCCAGCTGCTCGCGGAGAACGTCGCCACCGGCGTGGTGCTGGGCGGACTGGAGCGGCTCGCGTCGGGCGGCGTGCGCACGGCGGAGATCGCCGAGGCACTCGCCAACCACTACGGCCGCAACGGGGACCACCAGCGGCAGGTGTCCGCGATGCTCCAGCAGCTCGAGGCCACCCAGGAAGCGGCGGCGCGTCAGCGGCTGTACGGGCAGATCGCCAGCATCCACGAGAAGCAGCTCGCCGACAGCCGGGCGGCCTTCGACCTGCGCGTGAAGGCCGTGCGCGAGGCTCCCACCGACGAGGCGAACCGCGCCGACGCGGCGCGCCTGGCGCATGACCTGTCCGCCCACGCCGAGCTGGTGCGCGTGCTGCGCGCGCTGGCCACCGAGGCGGAGGCTCCGGCGCTGGCCGTGCAGCTCCTCTCCGAGGCGGCGAAGCTGGCCGACGACTCCGGGGCGCTCCCCGAGGCCATCGGCTCGCTGGAGACGGCGTTGCAGCGCGAGCCCGAGTCGCCCGAGGTGCTTGGCCGGCTCATCAAGCTGTACGGCAAGGCGGGCCGCGCCGCGGACGCGGACGCGCTGCTGCGCAAGCGCATCCAGACGGCTCCGAAGGCGGAGAAGGTGGAGCTGCAGATGCAGCTCGTGGAACTCAACGCCGGGCTGGGCCGCCCGCTCCAGGCCGCCGAGGCGCTCCAGGCCGCCATCCAAGCCGGTGCGGACGAGGTGCGTCACCTGCCTCGCCTGGCCGACCTGTACGAGAAGGCCAGCCGCAACACCGAGCTGGGTGAGGTGCTCGCGCGGCAGATCGCGCTCGCGGAGGACGCGGGCGACCTGGACCGCGTGGCGAGCCTGACGGTCAAGCGCGCGCAGGTGCTGAAGGACTCGTCGGGGGACCGCACGGACGTGGTGCGCAGCTTCGCGGACATCCTCCGCCAGCGTCCCTCCGATACGAATGCCCGTGGTGCGCTCGAGGAGATGCTCGCCTCCGGCAACACGCGCGAGGAGGCCGCCCGGGCGCTCATCCCCGCCTACGAGGCCTCCAAGGACCACCGCAAGCTGGTGGCCGCGCTGGACGTGCTCGCCGAGGTGGCGCGCGACGACGCCGCCCGCGTGCTGGCGCTCCGTCAGGCCGCGCAGGTGCACCTGACGCAGCTGCGGCAGCCGGAGCTGGCCTTCGCCTCGCTGGCCCGGGCCCTGCGCCTGGCTCCTGGTGACCTGCCCCTGCGCGCCGCCGCGCGCCAGGCCGCCGAGGACGCGGACTCGCTGGACGCCTACGCGGAAATCCTCATCGAGCTGACGGAGGAGGGCGGTGCGGGTTCCGCCCGGGCCGGCCTGCTGCGTGAGCTGGCCGAGGTCCAGGAGAAGAAGCTCGACGATCGGACCGCCGCGGTGTCCTCGCTCCGGTCCCTGCTGGCACTGGAGCCTGGCAACCTCGACTGCCTCCGCGCCCTTCAGCGCCTGCACCGCGCGGGCGAGGAGTGGGCCGCGCTCGCCGAGGTGCTGGAGAAGCTCGCCGCCGCCGCGCCGGAGCAGGCCGAGCAGCTCGTGCACCTGCGCGAGGCCGCCCTGCTGCACGAGTCGAAGCTGTCCGACAAGGAGAGCGCCGCCGCCGCGTGGCGCGCCATCGCCGAGCGGGATCCGCTCCAGCGCGAGGCCGCCGTCGCCCTGGACCGGCTCTACACCGAGCTGGAGCGCTCGAAGGACCTGGCGTGGGCGCTCGGTCTGCGCCGCACGCAGGA
>NZ_DASVWK010000695.1:0-1590 GCF_036389735.1 Archangium sp.
CGCCAGCACCACCTGATCCATCCCCACCTCGAAGACGGGGTTGGCCAACAGGCGGTTGAGCTGGAGGATGAGCTCCTGCTTCTCACTCGCCGTCTGCACCAGCATCAGCACCGTGTCGAGCTGCTCGGCCACGGTGTCCAGCAGGCGCTCCAGGCGTCCCGCGTGCTCGGGCCGGGTGTGGTCCCCCACCAGGTACAGGCCGATGCGTCCCACCGACTGGCCCACCACGTCCAGCTCCTGGCTCACCACCGTGCCCTCGCCCTCGCGCCGCGTGCCCAGGGCCCCCGCCAGCAGCGTGCCCGGATAGACGCCTCCGAAGTCGCCCGTGTGGAAGGTCTCCTCCACCAGCTCCTCGTTGCGCGTGGTGACGGCGACGCCCTGCGCCCCCGCCTCCCGCATCACCACCGGCAGCAGGCGGTGGAACGTCTGCGTCAGCGAGGCATGCTCCCTCAGGCTCTCCTCGATGATCGAGTCCACCTGACGGTTCAATGCGTGCAACATGCGCAGCTCCTCGAGCTCGGCCTCGGCGGCCACCGGCATGGCCCGTACCAGTTTCATGGTGTTCGTCTTTCCCTGTAACGACTTCCGCCTACCGGCAGTTCTGGTTGGCGTCGAGCGCCTCGCGCAGCTTCTGCGGAGGCGGTAGCTTGCGCGCGGCCATCATCTCCACGAACTCCCGGGCGTTGGCCACCTGGAGCCGCGGGTTGGTGCGCTTCTCCCGGCCGATGGTGCTCGCCCGCTGGCCCTGGTAGTCGTGCGAGGGCAGCACCACCGTGTCCTCGGGCAACGCCAGCAGTCGCTGGAGGCTCTCGTAGAGCTTCGTCGCGTTGCCCGAGGGCAGGTCCGTCCGGCCGCACGCGCCGATCAGCAGCGTGTCCCCCGTCAGCACCCGTCCCGGCAGCACCAGGCACAGAGCATCCTCGGTGTGGCCCGGCGTCCCCATCACCTGGATGCGCAGCCGGCCCAGCTCCAGCGTCTCCCCGTCCTGGAGCCGCTTGTCCACGCACGGCGGGGTGGCCGCCGCGTGCATCACCATCTGCGCCCCCGTCAGCTCCTTGAGGCGCATGGAGCCCGACAGGTGGTCCGCGTGGGTATGCGTCTCCAGCGTGTAGCGCAGCCGCAGTTGCTTGGACTTCAAGAGGTCCAGGTAGTGGTCCACGTGCTCACGCAACGGGTCCACCAGCATCGCCTCACCGGACTCGGGATCCGCCACGAGGTAGCTGCGGCACGGCGCGTCCGGCTGGAGCACCTCGAAGGTGTAGCCCTGGATGTCCCCGTCCGGCAGCGTGGTGTTGCTCTCCTGCGTGGACTCCATCCACTTGTCCGCGCACCGGCCGGCGAACTCGGCGCTCACCGCGTCGCCCTTCACCTGGTAGTGGCCGCGCCACTTGCGGTCGCGCACCCGCTGCACGTACTCCAGCAGCCGGTCCACGTCGCTCTCGTCGTTGTAGAGGCCCACGCTCGCGCGCACCGCGCCCGTGGGTGGCGTCGTCTGGCCCGCCGCCTTCGCCTTCGCGGCCAGCAGCTTGTCCATGTACAGGTGCGAGCAGAAGCGGCCGTTGCGCACCGCGATGGCGCCCTCCTCGGAGA
>NZ_DASVWK010000696.1:0-1959 GCF_036389735.1 Archangium sp.
CGCGCCGCAATGGCGAGCGTTTCGCGCTGCCGAACCTGGAGTTCATCCACGCGGATGTCCGCGATGTGGACCTGTCGGACGGCACCGCGTTCTATCTGTACTTCCCCTTCTGGGGAGAGGTGGCGCACGCGGTGGCCCGGACGCTCGGGGACCTCGCGCGGGCCCGGGACATCACCGTGTACGCCTCGGGCCCCCGCCACGACTACGGCGAGCACTTCCTCGAGCAGGTGTCACAGGGGGCGCTGTGTCTCGCGCCGCAGCGCCGGGACTTCGCTGACGTGATGCTCCTGCGCAGCGCCGCCTTCGCGTGAGGAGCTCGGCCCCGTGTGGCCGGGACACCATGGCTGGGCTCGGCACAGCGCGCCCCGGGAGACCCCCGGGGCGGCTGTTGGCGTTCCGATGCCGCTCTCAGTTGACCACGATGACGTTGCCCAGCAGGGCATTGTTGTCGAAGAGCAGCTCCGCGTCCTGGGGCAACATGAGGTTGGCGCCGACGTACCAGGTGCCCTCGCCAGGGGTCCACGCCGGAGCGCTGGCCGTGTGGCACTGGCCCGGATACACGGTGGGCATGCTCAGTCGGATGGAGCGGAAGTCGTCGAACGTGAGCGAGGAGTCGCTGGAGAAGTACACCTCGGGCGAGGGACTGCCAGCACTCGTGCCCTGGTTGCACACCGTGACGAGCACCAGGGGCTGGCTGCCATAGGGCGAGGCGACGGTGGGCCCATTGACGGCGGTGATGACGAAGTCAGGCCGCATGCCAATGACCAGACGCGCTCCGGAGGTGGTGTTGTTGGCCTCCACCAGCTCCGTCACCACACCCGCCGAGTCCGCCACCGCAGACAGGGTGAATACCACCGGGCTGTAGTCGAAGAAGAGCGTCGGCGCCGTGGCGGGCACCGTCACGGGCTGGCACTGGCCCGCCGCCAGGGTGGACACCGGAGCGGTGCCGACAACGAAGGTGTCCTGCGTGCCGTAGCCCTGCAACGTCAGACGCACCGCCACCTGCGACGCAGCGGCCGAGGCGGTACCACGGTTGCACACGGTGGCATTGGTGGAGAAGGAGGCGTTGGGCATCACACTGGGCGGCCCACTCACCACCGACACCTGGAGATCCGACCCGGAGCCCACACCCAGCAACACAGGCATGGAGGTGTTGTCATCCTCACGCAGCTCGGTGAGCGAGGAGCCAGGGTCGACACGAGCGGCGAGGTACCACACGCCCGACGCCACGGAAGCCGAGGCGTTGAGGCTCACAGTCGCGCACGCACCCGCCGCCAGCGAGGGCACCGGGGCGTTGCCCACCACGGTGTCCGTGGTGGTGATGGTGGTGTCCGCCGACAGCCTCAGCTCCAGTTGGGAGCCACCGCTGTAGGCGTTGCCGGTGTTGCACACCTTCAGGCTGGTGGCGAAGGTGGCGCCGCCCAGCACGTTGGAAGGAGCCTGCACGGCCTCCGAGGCCACGGAGAGGTTGGGGCCATTGCCCACCGCCAGCACGCCGCCCAGGGTGGCGTTGTCCCCCTCGATTCCCTCCTGCACTCCGTTACCCGCGTCCACCACCGCGCCCACGTACCAGGTGCCCGAGGGCGGCGCGGAGAACTGCGTACGCACGTTGGTGCACTGGCCTCCCAGCAGACTGCCCACGGGCGTAACACCCACCATGGGATCCGCATTGGTGAGGACAGCGTCCGTGGACACCCGCACTTCCAGGTTCGTCGGCGGGCTGTCCATGAAGCCGCGGTTGCAGACGGACACCTCCGTGGTGAAGGCCCCGTAGGGCACGGCGCTCTCCGCCGCCTTGACGCTGGCCACCGTCAGGTTCGGCAACTCCCTGGTGACCATGACGTTGCCAACCAGGACGTTGTTGTCCTCCCGCTGCTCGGCGGACGAGTTCTGGGGATCGACGATGGCGCCGAGGTACCAGGTGCCTTCGCCGGGGGTCCACGCCGAAGCACTCGCGGT
>NZ_DASVWK010000697.1:0-1704 GCF_036389735.1 Archangium sp.
GATGCGCCGCCGCGAGCCCTCGCGTCAGACCGACGCCGAGCGTCAACACCCGGCGCCAGGGCACGGGCACGGGCAGCTCCGCGAGGCTCTGGCCCATGACGTACTCGGAGACGATGTACGGGTGGCCCCTGACTTCACCGACGCGGAACACCGTGGCGACGTTGGGGTGCTGCAGCCGGGCGATGGCACGCGCCTCGACCTGGAAGTTCGTGCGGGCCTCGGCGTCGGGCTGGGGCGTGGCGATGAACTTCACCGCCACCTGACGCTCCAGGGAGCGATCGTGCGCCAGGTACACCACGCCCATGGCGCCGCGCCCGAGCACGTGCATCAGGTGGAACTCATCGAACTCGGAAGGGGGCACCCAGCCAGAAGCGGGGGGCGTGGGCTCGGGGAGCGGCTGCATGGATCGGCTAGGGCAGGACGGCGCGCGGTGGCTCCTGGGGCGTGAGGCCCTCCAGGGGTCCGTTCAGGCCAACGGTGACGAAGGGAGCCCAGTAGTAGGGATGGGGCCGTTTCTTCCGCAGCGCTTGCATCGCCCCCTCCAGGGCGGCGGCACGGCCCTGCCCGGCGAGCAGCCGGTGGTAGTAGTCCACCATCAGCTCCCGGGTGGTCTCATCGTTGACCTTCCACAGGCTCATCACCACGGTCTGCGCACCCGCCACCTCCAACGCCCTGCGCAGGCCGTACACGCCCTGCCCCAGCTTCACGTCTCCCCGTCCCGTGTCACAGGCCGAGAGCACCACGAGCTGGGTGCCCCACAGGTTCATGCCCGAGAGCTCCAGCGCCGTGGCCAGCGAGTCCTCCGGGCGGAGCGGTTGGGGCCGCGTGCCTCGCGCTCCGGAGAGCACCAGACCCGAGCGCAGCAACGGGTTCGGTGGGAGGTTGCGGCGAGGACCCGGGTCCACGGCGTCTCCGAACTGCCCCACCGCCCGGGCGCCAGGGGAGGCCGCGGGGTCATCGAGGAAGAAGCCGTGCGTGGCGACGTGGAGAATCCCGGGCGCCGGAAGTCGCAGCAGGGCCCGCTTGGAGGCCTCGGCTCCGAGCAGCAGCCGCGCCTGGGGCAGCAGACGCTGGATGGCGAGAGCCTCCTGGCGCGTGCCTGGAAGCGGAGCCCAGGGCTGGCTGGCCGCTTCCGAGCTCCTCGCGGAGAAGAACGTCTCCAGGGCGGGAGAACGCTCGGCGTCCGGGAGGGTGCCCTCCGAGGCGGACACCGCCGACGCGTCGTCGAAGTCCGGGTCGGCGAGGACGACGACCGCGCGCGCGGGGGACAGGCTCTCGGGACGGGGGAGCAAATCCTTGCCGGAGGTGTGATGGCCCAGGCGGAAGGTGTCCCCGAGGAAGCGCTTGCCATCGTGCAGGGCGGCGAAGGGCAGGAGAGAGAGCTGGCCATCGGTGGAGACGGCGAGGTGGCGCGTGGAGCCCAGCGCCGGCAACAGGGGCTTGAAGACAAGCCGGTACAGCTCCTGGGAGGCCCTCTGCCAGTCCGCGGCGCGGTGGACCAGCGCATCGCGCAGGCGCTGGATGGCCGTGTGCAGGGGTGCGCCGGGCCCCAGCTCGACGACGCGGATGCCGCCGTCCGGCAGGAGCACGAACGCCAGATAGCGCAGCTCGCCACGCAGCCGCTCCTCATCGGGGGTTCCTGGCTTGGGGACGAGCGGGCGCTCCTCGTAGGCGATGAACTCGACGAGCGCGCCGTCCTGGGGG
>NZ_DASVWK010000698.1:0-8247 GCF_036389735.1 Archangium sp.
CACCGCCCACCGTCAGCGGGATGAACAGCCGCTCCGCCGTGCGCCGCACCAGGTCCCACAGGGTGCTGCGCTCCTCGTTGCTCGCGGAGATGTCGAGGAAGGTCACCTCGTCGGCGCCCGCCTCCTCGTAGCGCATGGCCAGCTCCACGGGGTCGCCCACGTCCCGGAGGCCCTCGAACTGGACGCCCTTCACCACGCGCCCCCCCTTCACATCCAGACAGACGATCAGTCGCCGCGTGAGCATCTCACTTCACCTCCAGGGCGACGGTGCCCTTCGTGCTGAACACCACGCCCGAGTCCACCATCGCGTCGCGCAGCGCCATGCCGAGCGCCTTGAACGCCGCCTCCGTCACGTGGTGGCTGTCCTTGCCCCGGAGGATCCGCAGGTGCAGCGTCACCTTCGCGTGCTCGCAGAAGGAGCGCATCACGTGCTCGTAGAGTTTGTTGCGCAGCGGTCCCCGGTAATAGAAGCGCCCGGCCACGTCGATGCAGGCCTGCACCAGCGCGTCGTCCATGGGGACGGTGCGCTCGCCGTAGCGGGCCGCCGTGGCGGGAATCACCTTCTGCACCGCCGTGCCCAGGGTGATGGCCACGTCCTCCATGAGGTGGTGGCGCAGATCGCCTCGTGCGTGCAGCGTCAGGTCCAGGCCCGCGTAGCGCGCGAAGGTGGACAGCATGTGGTCGAAGAAGGGCAGGCCCGTGTCCACCTGGGTCACGCCCTTGCCCAGGGCCACGTCCACGGTGACCTTCGTCTCCTTCGTCTCGCGAACGATGGTCGTCATGCGAACTCCCGGGCCACTTCGGCCGCGTCCAGCTTGCCTGTGTACAGCGCCATGCCAATGACCGCGCCGTGAGCCCCCACGCGTCCGAGGGCCCGCAGGTCCTCCAGCGTCGTCACACCGCCCGAGGCGTACAGCGGGTGGCGGCTCGTCCGGGCCACCTCCTCCATCAGCGGCAGGTCCACCCCCTCCATCTGCCCCTCCTTGTGCACCGCCGTCACCAGCAGGCCGCCCAGGGGCAGCGGCTCCAACGACTTCAGCACGTCACCGATGTCCCGGGCGCTGCCCGCCGTCCAGCCGCGCGTCACCACCTCGCGGCCCTTCACGTCCGCGGCCACCACCACCCGACCCGGGAAGCGCTCGGCCACCTCACGCAGCCATGCCGCGTCCTCGATGGCCCGCGTGCCCACCACCACGAAGGTGGCCCCCAGCGCGAGCACCGCCTCGACATTGGCCGTGCTGCGCACGCCACCGCCCACCGAGAAGGTGAGCCCCGCCTCGTGGTTCAGGAGCTTGCCGATGGGCCCCTCGTTGGAGCCCTTGCCCAGCGCGGCATCCAGGTCCACCACGTGGAAGGTCCTGAAGCCGAGGGCACGCCAGCGCGTCAACGCGTCCAAGGGCTCCTTCACCCGCACCCGCTCGTCGGCGTACGAGCCGCCCACCAACTGCACACAGGCTCCCTCGCGCAGATCAATGGCTGGAATGGCGATCACTTGCGCACCTCGTCGACGAAGGCCTGCACGAAGCGCACGCCCGCCACCGAGCTCTTCTCCGGGTGGAACTGGAGGCCGAGCAGGTTGCCGCGCCGCACCGCCGCGGGGAACCGGTCCCCCTCGTGCGTCGTCCAGCCCACCACCACCCCGGGCTCCTCGGCGCGGCAGACGAAGCTGTGCGCGTAGTAGACGGAGCCCAGCTTCGCGCTCTTCAGCGCGGTGTCCTCCTCCACCGAGTTCCACCCGATGTGAGGCACGCGCTGGGTGCGCAGCTTCGTCACCCGCCCGCGGAAGAGGCCCAGGCCCTCGCCGCCGCCCTCGTCGCTCGTGTCGAACATGAGCTGCATGCCCAGGCAGATGCCCAGGCACGGCAGGCCGTCCAGCACCGCGCGCCGCATCTGCTCGCGTCCCGGTGCCAGCCGTGCCGCCGCCGCGCCGAAGGCTCCCACGCCCGGCAGCACCAGCAGGTCCGTGTCGAGCGCCCGAATCGGATCCTCCTGCACGCGCACCTCGACGCCCGGCGCCGTGGCCAGCGCCTTGGCCAGCGAGTGCAGGTTGCCCGCTCCATAATCGAAAAGCGTCACTCTCACCGGAGAGCCTCCCGCAGCGCCGTGAGCGCCGCCTCCATCATGGGCCACGGGCCGCACCCGATCCGGAGCGCGTCACCGATGACCGTCAGTCCCTGGAATGCCCGAACATTCACGTCCCGCTGTCGCATCCGCTCCGCCACCGCGGGGGCGCCGGGCAGCGGCACCATCACGAAGTTGGCCTCGGTCGGCAGCGGCTTCAGCCCCAGCCCCTCCAGCTCGGCCACCAGCCGCGCCCGGATGGTCAGCGACTCCGCCGCCCGCGCCTTCATCCACGGCAGGTCCTCGCGGAGCGCCGCGGCCGCCATGCGCTCGGACAGGCCCGTCACCTTGTAGGGCCCGCGCGCCTTCTCCACCTCTGCGATCAGCGTGGGGTCGCCCACCGCGTAGCCCACCCGCATGCCCGCCAGCCCGAAGGCCTTGGAGAGCGTGCGCGTCACGAGGACGTTGGGCCGGGCCGCCAGGTCCAGATGGCTCTCCCGGGCGAACTCGGCGTAGGCCTCATCGAGCAGGACGATGCCCGGAGCGTTGTCCACCAGCCGCTCCAGCGCGGCCCGCGAGGCCACCGTGCCCGTGGGGTTGTTGGGCGAGCACACATAGAGGAGCTTCGCGCCCGTGGCGAGCAGCCCGTCCACGTCGATGTCGAGGTCCGGTTTGAGCGGCACCGGCGCGTACCGCAGCCCGTTCACCTTCGCGAAGTAGGACATCATCACGAAGGTGGGATCCGGGAAGGCGATGAGCCCGCCCGGCTCCAGGAAGGCGCGCAGGGTGCTGTCGATGACGTCGTCCGAGCCACACCCGGTGGTGACCCGCGAGGGCTCCACGCCCGCGTAGGCGGCCACGGCCTGCTTGAGCTCCGGCGCGTAGCCCACGGGGTAGCGAGTCACCTGGGAGGCGACCGTCTCGCGCAGGACGCGCTCGGCCGCCGGGGGCATGCCGAAGAGGTTGGTGTTGTCGCTCAAGTCCACGCTGCACTTCGCCTTGGAAGGCGAGTACAGCGGGATGTCCCGGTAGGAGTCGCGCGAGGGCAGGCTCATGACTTCCTCCAGGCGCGGGCGGCCTCGGCGTGAGCGTAGAGGCCCTCGCTGTCGGCCAGCAGGCCCACGTCATCGGCGAGCCGCGCCGCCGCGTCGGGGTCCACGCGCTGGTAGGTGGTCCACCGGTAGAAGTCGAGCACGCTCAGCCCCGAGTACGCGCGGGCCAGGCCCGCGGTGGGCAGCACGTGGTTGGCGCCCGTCATGTAGTCGCCGTAGGCCACCGAGGCCGTCTCGCCGACGAACACCGTGCCCGCGTTGCGCACCCGCGCCAGGTGCTCCCGCGCCGAGGCGGTGGCCAGCAGCAGGTGCTCGGGGGCGAAGTCCGCCACGAAGGCCCAGGCCTCCTCCAGCGAGTCCACGGTCAGCACCGCGCCGCGCTCCCGCAGGGCCTGGGTGACGATCTCCAGGCGCTTGGCCCTCGCCGCCGCCTTCACCACCGCCCGGGCGATCGCCACCGCGGGCGCATCGCCCACCGCCAGCGTCACGCAGCACGCGTCCGGATCGTGCTCGGCCTGGGCCAGCATCTCCCGCGCCACCGCCTCCGGATCCGCGCTGCGGTCCGCCACCACGAGAATCTCACTCGGGCCCGCGGGCGCGTCGATGGCCACCGCGTCCACCACCTGGAGCTTGGCCGCGGCCACATAGGCGTTGCCAGGACCCACGATGCGATCCACCCGGGGCACGCTCTCGGTACCATAGGCCAGGGCCGCCACCGCACCCGCACCACCGAGGGCGAAGACGCGATCGGCGCCCGCCAGCGCCGCCGCCGCCAGCACGCCCGCCGAGAGCTTCCCATCCGGCCCCGGGGGCGAGCAGACGATGACCTCCCCCACCCCGGCCACCTTCGCCGGCACCACGCCCATCAGCACGCTGCTGGGGTACACGGCGCGGCCCCCCGGCGCGTACACGCCTACACGCCCGAGCGGATCCGGCCGGCGCCCGACGAAGATGCCCGGCTCCGTCTCCACCTCGGTGGCCTGGGGCTTCTGCGCCGCGTGCGCCTTGGCGATGTTGCGCGCCGCGCGGGCCAGCGCGTCCTTCAGCTTCGGCTCCAGCGAGGCCAACGCCGCCTCGCACTCCGAGCGAGGCACCTCCAGCGACTGGAGCTCGGCGCGGTCGAACTCACGCGCCATCTCGCGCAGCGCCTTGTCCCCGTCCCGGCGCACGCGGGCGAGGATGTCCGCGGTGCGCTGCGCCACGCGGGCATCCGCTCCGCCCGTGCGGTCCAGCAGGCGGCGGCGCGCCTCCGGAGCCAGCTCCCTCAACCGGCCCTGGTACTTGAGCGTGGGAGTGCTCACGGCATCAGCCTCTCGATGCGGGTGACGAGGATGCCCTCGCAGCCCAGGGTCTTCAGGGAGGAGATGGTGCGGTAGATGCTCTTGGCGGGCACCACGGCGTGCACGGCCACGAAGTCCCCGCCCTGCACGTCCACCACGGTGGGGCCATTGAGGCCGGGCAGCACCTCGCGCACGTTGTTCAGCACGCGACGGGGCACGTTGGCCATCAGGTAGCGCTTGCCCCGGGCCGCCAGCACCGAGCCCAGCGCCTGCCGCAGCTCGTCCAGCTTCGCCGCCGACTCGGGCGTGTGGTTCTTGCGGGCGATCAGCCGCGCGCTCGACTGCACCACCGTCCCCACCTCGCGCAGCCCATTCATCTTCAGCGTCGAGCCCGTGGACGTCAGGTCCACGATGATGTCCGCGATGCCCAGGTGGGGGGCGATCTCCGTGGCACCGGACACCGGCACCACCGTCACCTTCTGGCCGCGCTTCGTGAAGAACTCCTGCGTCAGGCGCGTGAAGGAGGAGGCCACGCGTACCCCATCCTGGATGTCCTCGAGCTTCTGGATGCCGCTCTCCTCGCGGGCGGCCACCACCAGCCGGCACTTGCCGAACTCCAGATCCATCAGGAGCTCCAGGTCGCGGCCGGACTCGCACACCAGATCCCACCCGGTGACGCCCGCGTCCGCCGCGCCATCGGCGACGAACTCGGGGATGTCCTGGGCGCGCACGAAGATGGCCTCGAACTCGCCGCCGAGCGACGCGGTGAGGGCCCGGTCACCTCGGACGCGGACCTCCAGACCGGCATCGTTGAACAGCTCGCGAACCTCCTCGGACAGGCGACCTTTGTTGGGCAGGGCGATTCTCAGCATCGGAGCACTCGGTAGGTGGAGGGACGGGCGCGGAAACGAAAAAAGCCCGTCCTGGGTGGGACGGGCTTCCGTTCACTGCGGCAGGTGCATCGGGGGCGTCTCTACGCTTTCACCCGAGCATGCGCATGGCGAGCGGACCCGTCAGGGGGCCGATGATGATGCGCATGGGAGTGATGGACGAAAACAGGACGCACGGGATTACTAGGTAACGGAAAAGCCCCCGCACAGTCAACCCGAGCCGCTCACATCACTTGCAAACCCTCCCGGGGGCGAGCAGAAGCGCCTCGAATGCGTGACATCGACGTGGTCATCGTAGGGGGCGGGGTGATGGGTTGTGGCATCGCCCTGCGACTGCGCCAGGCCGGTGCTCGGGTGACGGTGCTGGAGCGCTCCATTCCAGGAGCCGAGGCCTCCAGCGCGGCGGGCGGCATCCTCGCGCCCCAGCAGGAGTCCGAGGGGCCCGGTCCCTTCCTGGAGCTGTGCCTGCGCAGCCGGGGCCTGTACCCGGACTTCGCCGCGGAACTGCTCGCCCTCACTGGCATCAACGTGGACTACCTGCCCAGCGGTCTGCTGCACCTGGCCTTCGACGAGACCGGGGCCCAGCGCCTGGAGGCCACCGTGGGCTGGCAGCGAGCCCGGGGGCTGCGCGCGGAGCTGCTCGGCCCGGCCCAGGTCCACGAGCTGGAGCCCCCGCTCTCGTCACACGTCCTCGCCGCCGCCCACTACCCGGACGACCACCAGGTGGACAATCGGCTCCTCACGCGCGCCCTCACCATGGCCGCCGCGAAGGTGGGCGTCACCTTCCGCACCGGCTACGTGCGGGGCGTGGTGGAGGAGCACGGCCGCGCGGTGGGCGTGGATCTGGATGGGGACACGCTGCGCGCGGACGCCGTGGTGATCGCCGCCGGCTCCTGGTCCGGCCTGGTGCAGGGCATCGCGTTGGACCCGCGCGTGGTGCGCCCGGCGCGCGGGCAGATGGTGCAGTTCCAGACCCGGCTGCCGCTCTTCTCGCACGTCGTCTTCTCCGACAAGGGCTACATCATCCCCCGGACGGACGGACGGGTCATCGCCGGCAGCACCCTGGAGTTCGCCGGCTTCGAGAAGAACGTCACCGCCGAGGGCCTGCACCGCATCCTCTCCCTGGCCATGGAGCTATGCCCCGCGCTGGGTTCGGCCCCGGTCCAGGAGACCTGGGCGGGCCTGCGCCCCTATACGGACGACCACCTGCCCATCCTGGGAGCCGGCCCCCTGCCCGGCCTCTTCCTGGCCACCGGCCACTTCCGCAACGGCATCCTCCTGGCCCCCATCACCGCCCGACTCGTGGCCCAGGTGGTCCTCGGGGAGTCTCCCTCCCTGGACCTGAATCCGTTCCGTTTTGATCGCTTCCCCGGCCGCTGAGCCGCCAGGAGGCCTTTCCTACCCTTCGGGAACCCGTCCAGGCGGCCAGGAAACCTGAAAAACCGCGTCGGGTTGGCCTTCCGGAGGCCGATCCCTCTAGAATCCCCACCCGTGGAAGCCATTCCTCCCATTCCCCCCCGGATTCTGATCGTCGACGACGACGATTCCGTGCGCGATGTCATCTCCGTCCTCCTCAGGGAGGAGGGCTACAACTGCGTGGTGGCCAGCGGTGCCGAGATGGCCCTGGACCTCACGGGCCAGGAAGAGACACCCCTGGTCATCAGCGACATGAAGATGCCGGGCAAGGACGGCCTGTGGCTGCTCGAGCAGCTGCGCGAGCGCTATCCGGACACCTCCGTCATCATGCTCACCGGATACGGCGACACCGAGTCCGCGGTGGACTGCCTGCGCCGGGGCGCCGTGGACTACCTCCTCAAGCCGCCCAAGCTGACGGATCTCATCCGCGCCATCGAGCGGGCGCTGGCCAAGCGCCGCATCGAGCTGGCCCGCAAGCGCTACCAGAAGAAGCTGGAGCGCAAGGTGCGTGACCGCACCACCGAGCTGCGCAACGCGCTCCGGGACATCGCCCACACCTACCAGTCCACGCTGCTGGCCCTGGTGGCGGCTCTGGACGCCCGCGAGCACGAGACCTCGGACCACTCGCAGCGCGTGGTGCGCTACACCAACGCCATCGCCGAGCGCTTGAGCATCAAGGGCCAGGATCTCGAGGAGATCGGCCGCGGCGCGCTGCTGCACGACATCGGGAAGATCGGCGTGCCGGACGCCGTGCTGCTCAAGCCGGGGAAGCTGACCCCGGAGGAGTGGCAGGAGATGCGCAAGCACCCGGACATCGGCTTCCAGATGATCCAGAACATCCCCTTCCTGGCCACGCCGGCGCAGATCGTGCTGTCGCACCAGGAGCGCTGGGATGGACAGGGCTACCCGCGCAACCTCCGGGGCCAGGAGATCCACATCGGCGCGCGCATCTTCGCCGTGGCGGACACCCTGGACGCGATGACCAGCGACCGGCCCTACCGCAAGGGCACCACGTTCGCCAACGCGATCACGGAGATCAACCGCTGCGCCGGCACGCAGTTCGACCGCGAGGTCGTCCGGGCCTTCCTCGACATTGGTGAGCAGGCGCTCATCAAGATCCGCGAGGACATGCAGAACCGGAAGCTGACCCTGGTGCAGGTGGAGACGCAGGCCCAGGAGGCCGAGGCCACCCTGGCCCGGCTCGGCGATGACCTGGACGATCTGGACCAGACCATCCCCGGCCCGGCCCCCAGCGCGAGCCCGGCCCCCGTGACGCGCGCGAGCCCCCCGCCCGCTCCTCCCGCTTCCCCCGCGCCGCAACAGCCCGTGGTCCTCTCGGTGCTCGCGGGTGGACGCCAGGGCAACACGCGCGACTGAGGTCACTTCTGGTCAACCAGAAGTGACCGACACGTGGACCCGGTGCACGTCACTTCTGGTCAACCAGAAGTGACCGACACCCGGCCCCCCAGCGGACGACCTGTCTACGGGGATGCCAGCCGGGGACAGGTGGGTTAAGAGTCGAGAGCCTTGATGACTCCTGCCCTCCTA
>NZ_DASVWK010000699.1:0-19229 GCF_036389735.1 Archangium sp.
GCCTCATCGACGAGGCTGGTGCACCCCAGACGCTTGAAGCCCTCGAGGGCCTGCCTCAGGGAGTCCTCGCGCTCCGAACTCCCGGGGGCCGCGGCGCGCGCCAGCTCGAGCCAGGCCAGCGCCTCGTCGTAGGGCATGCCCAGCTCCCGGGCCAGTCGAGCGCTGCGCTTCCACACGCTCCGTGCCCGCCACGAGCGGCCCGCCAGCCAGTGCAGCTGTCCGGTGCAGCGCAGCGCCGCGGGCCGGGCGTGCGGGAAGCGGACGGCGAACGACGACAGCCGCGCGCAGGCCTGTCGGGCCTCCTCGGCCACGGGCGGGGGCGGCTGGCCCGGTGTGCGCTCCCGGGCCCACAGCTCCAGGTACACCCGCGCGGCACCCTCGTGGCCGTGGATCTCCGTGTAGAGCATCGGCTGGAAGCGCCGCGCCAGCGCCGTCACCTCGTCGGCCCGGTCGCGCGCCTGCTCCCACTCGCCCCGACGCAGGTGCGCCATCCCCAGCAGTCCGGCGGTGATGATGGACGACAGCGGGTCGTGCTTGCCCTTGAGCAGCTCGCTCGACTCGCGCAGCAGCGGCAGGGCCTCGTCCAGGCGCCCGAGCGCCATGAGGCTGCGCGCCATCGTGTACGCGCACCACAGCTCGTGCTGGAAGTGGCCGCGCCTCCGGGCCGACATCCGCACCTCGGCGAAGCGGTCCAGCGCCTCCTGGAAGTGGCCCGTGTAGTAGTCCACGTGCCCCAGCAGCACCTCGGACAGCTCCAGCTCGCCCTTGTCTCCCAGGCGCACCAGCACCCGCTGCGCCTCTTGCGCCTTCTTCGCGGCGTGACTCCACCGCGCGAAGCTCGAGTGGTACAGGGACTCGACGATGAGGCCGATGGCCGTGGCGCTCGGGTCCTCCAGCAACAGCCCCTCGCCCTGGGCCCGGCGGAAGTAGGAGCGCGCCAGCGCGTGCAGACGCCCCAGGCCGGCGATGGAGCCGAGGTTGCCGTACATCCGCAGCACCTCCGCGTCGCGGCCCGAGCGCTCGGCCAGGTTCGCCGCCAGCAGGGCCGTGGCCACCATGCGCAGCGGGTCATAGCGCCAGTAGTAGCACTCGGCCAGCCGCATGGCCGCGAGCGCCGCGGCCCCCAGCGACTCGCGCGCCTGCCGGTCCTCCACCCGCACCCAGCGCCGGGGCAGCACCAGGTGCAGCACCTGCTGGAGCGTCTGGAGCAGCAGGAAGCGCCCCCACCCGCCCTGGGTTTCCGGCAGTCGCCAGCCCAGTCCGTCCAGCGCCCCGAGGCAGTGCGAGATGCAGGCCTCGAACTCGGACAGGCCGTGCATGGCCTCGCCCAGCAACCGTTCCCAGCGCGCGCGCCGGAGCGCGGCCACGCGCACGCCCGTGTCCCGCCCGCGCTGCACGTCCAGCTCCAGCGCCCGGCGCAGGTAGTCGGAGGCCTCCACGTTCGAGCCCGCCTTCAGCGCGTGGGTCCCCGCCTTCTCCAGGTACTCGAAGGTCCACACGTCGTCCTGGGCCAGCTCCCAGTGGTGCGCCAGCACGGGGTAGAGGGCCGGTGACACCTCGCCCTCGGCATCGGCATGGCGTGCCTCCAGGGCCAGGGCCGCCGCGCGGTGCAGGGTGCACCGCCGCGCGGGGAGGATGCCGTCGTAGGAAATCTCCCGCAGCTTGTCGTGGACGAAGCGCAGCCGACCCGCGCCCGCGGCCTCCAGCACGTGCCGCGCGCGCAGCTCCTCCAGGGCCTCGAGCTCCTGGAGATCTCCGAGCCCCGCGGCCCCCGCCAGCACGTCGGCGTCCAGCTCGCGGCCCAGCACCGCCGCCACCTCCAGCAACCCGCGCGCGCCCGCGCCGAGGCCCTCCAGCCGGCGGCCCACCAGGTCATGCAGCGCGCCGGGCAGCGGCAGGGCCTCGTGCAGCCGCGCCAGCGCGTCCCGGCCGGCGACCACCTGCCACTGGCCGAAGATGTCGCGGAAGAGCAGCCGCTCGTCGATGGCGGTGCGCAGGTACTCGGCCACGAAGAAGGGGTTGCCCGCGGAGCGCGTGGTGAGGAAGCGCACGAAGGCCGCTGGCGGCGAGGGCAGCGCCAGCATGTCCTCCACCATCCGCGCCACCATGGACTCGTCGAGCTGCCCCAGCACCCGGTGCGTCACGCCCGGCGAGCCGAGCAGCAGCCGCAGTCCCGCGTCCAGCTCCTCGGTGCGGTAGGTGCCCAGCACCAGCACACGCGACTCACCCAGGAAGCCACCCTGGAGGAAATCCAGCACCCCGAGCGACAGCTCGTCGGCCCACTGGAGGTCGTCCATCACCAGCAGCACTGGCTCCTGGGCGGAGAAGGCGGCGAGCGTCTCGGCGACACAGCGCATGACGCGCTCGCGCGCGGCCTGGGGGGGCAGGCGCGGAGGCTCGGGCCACGCCTCCTGTCCGGGCAGGTCCACCAGCGAGGGCTCGTAGAGGGCCAGCACCCGCCCGCGCTCGCCCAGCAACAGCTCCGTCTCCTCCAGACCCTTTTGCCGGCACTGGTCGGCGATGGCCTGGAGCAGCGGCTTGAAGGCGTGCAGCGGCTCACCGTGCACCTGCTCGCCCTGGCCACCGCCGGACAGCGGCATGCAGCCGCCGGTGACGACCTGGAAGGCATGGCGGCCGGCGGACACCGCGCACTCCATCACCACGCGCGTCTTGCCCACCCCGCTCTCGCCGCCCATGAGCACGCAGCCGCCGGAGCCATCCCGGGTCCGCTCCAGCCGCTCCTCCAGTTCGGCCAGCAGGGACTGACGTCCCACGAACTCCGGCCGGTAGAGGTACGAGCGCGGCGTCGTCGAGGAGGGCCGGGGCAGGTCCTCCGCGCCCAGCTCGGCGAGCACGGTGCCCACGTCCGCGGCGTAGCCCACGCGCTCGCGGGGCGCCTTGGCCAGCAGCCGCAGCACCAGCGCGTCCAGGTCCGGCGGCACGCCGCGCACCCATTGAGAGAGGGCGTAGGGCTTGTCCTGAAGGTGCCGCCGCAGCACCTCCCACCCCGAGCCAGGGAAGGGCGGCTGGCCCACCACCAGCTCATGGAGGATGCAGCCCAGCGCGTAGAGGTCGGCGCGCGCGTCCACCAGCCCACCCTTGATCTGCTCGGGGGCCATGTAGACGAAGGAGCCTTCCATCTCACCGGAGACGTCGAGCGACTCGCGGCTGATGGAGCCCCCGAAGACGGAGGCCAGTCCGAAGTCCACGAGCACTGGCGTGCCATCCGGGCGGATGACGATGTTCTCGGGCTTGAGGTCGCGGTGGACGATGCCCTCGCCGTGGAGGAAGGCCAGCGAGGAGCAGAGGCGGCGCGTCAGGGTGATCACCTCGCCCAGCCGCTCCATGGCGGCCTCGCGGCGCTGTTCCTCTGGCGGCGGGGCGATGGGACGAGCCGTGCCACCGGAGCCGCTCCCCTCGCTCGGGGCGTCGGGCACGGAGACCACCTGGGTGACGACCTCACCGACGGAGCCCGCGTCGCGCTTCCACAGCTCGTCGACGTAGCGGCGCAGGGTGAGCCCCTCGATGAGCTCCATCGCGTACCAGGGCAGGCCCTCCTGCACGCCCTCGGCGAGCACGCGCACCACACCCGGGTGCTGCATGCGCCGGAGCGCGTGGATTTCGCGGCGGATGCCTCGCAGCATGGCCGCCTCGGGTACGCGCACCGTCTTGAGCGCGACCACCTCTCCGGTGTCCGCATGGCGGGCCCGGTACACGACTCCCATTCCCCCCGCGCTCAGCTTCCCGAGGAGGAGGTAGGGACCAATGCTTCCCAGCTCCTCGTCAAGGAGCGCCGCGGCCACCATGGTTCAACCAGACTCGCACGGTTCGGCCCCCCCTCCAAGCCGAGGCCCGCCGACCCCTTGCCGCGCACCTGCTCGCCTGCCCATGAAAACAGGACAGAACGGAATGACGCTGGAGGTCAAAGACCCACGACGGTGATGCAGTCGTCCAGGCACTGCTTGAGGGTCTCGGAGCAGGTCCGGCTTTTGACGCACTGCGAGCACTCCTGCGCCTGGCTCGAGAAGTCCTTGTCCGCCTTGACCTTCTGCTCGCACTTGTCCGCGCACTGGGCCACGTCGAGGCCGGAGGAGACGCACTCCTGCTTCTTCTCGCAAGCGACGCGACAGTCGCTCTTGCAGCCCACCAGGGACATCGCCAGGCCCAGGGCCGTCACCACCATCAGCATCCGGTTCTTCATCGACTCCTCCGATGCGGCGCATCATGCACGGAGGTTCTAGCGCGTCCAGAGCACACCCAACTTCAGCTCGAGCACCTCGAAGGGCTCGGCACGCACCAGGCTCTGGCCCTTCCAGGTGCCCAGCTGGCTCCAGTGAGAGCCCTCCAACCGGTAGACCTCCAGGGACTGCTGGAGCGGATCCACCAGCCACAGCTGGCTCACGCCTTCGTGGGCATAGGCGCGCATCTTCTTCTCCCGGTCCAGCACCACCGTGGAGGACGAGAGCACCTCGCACACCCAATCCGGCGCGAGCGTGGCGGCGGCTTCCTCGGGCATCACCGGCATGCGCTCGCGGCGCCAGCCGGCCACGTCGGGGACGAGGGCATTGCCGCTCAAGTGGAACTCGGGCTCGAAGAGGAGGAGCCAGCCACCGGGCCCTCCCTCTCCCGCATCAAAGGGCCCCTCAAGCCTCCCCACCAGTTTCATGGCCGCGCGGGCATGGGGCAGAGCGGGCCGAGGGCTGACATACAACTCCCCGTCGACAATCTCCCCCACGCTGTTGGGGGGAATCGCCTCCAGGTCTTCGTAGGTCGCCGGGCGCTTCGGTTCGCTCCCCATGCCTGGAGCATGGGCAGCGGGACCCACTTCTTCAAGCTGGGGCGAGGAGCCAGGAATCGAACCGGTGTGCATGCGAGAACGCTACACCTGACCTCTGACATAGGCCAGCGAGGCATGTCCCAAGAAGTCACCTCCTGCTCAGTGAGGACAAGCCTGCTCGGTAGCCGAGAAGGTGTCGAAGGACTCATCCTGATGCCTCGTGATGTCTATCCCTCCTCCTGGACGACCCCCTGACGGAGCAGTTCCTTCGCCAGGAAGGGGCAATACTTGCGGAGGAGACGAAGCTTCATGTCGCCCTCCCGCCAAGCCATGTAGTGAGCCTCCCTGGCCCGAACGAACTCGTCATCGTTCAAGTCCAGCCGGTCGATGGTCATCTGGACCTGGGCACGCAACGACTCGGTCAAACCTTCGCCCGGGATGACTTCGAGCGTGGACAATTCGAGCGCGAACCAGCCGTCCTGGACCTCGAACGGATCCAGCACGTCCTCAAGGGCGTTCTTGCGCGCGTTCATCCGGACACAAGCGAGCCGGTAGTTGCTCCACTCGTAGGCCAGCTCGCGCCGCTTCGACTTGGGCAGCAGGTGGTCAACGGAAATCGCGCCCGTGCCACGAGGGATGTGGAGGGAGGAATAGGCGCAGACTCCTTTGTACGCCTCCCAGAGTTGCGTGGCGCAGTGTCGCCAGAGCGGCCGAAGCTCTCCCTCTGACGAGGCCACGCCGGTACGGCCCGGCTGACGGACCTTGGCGTCGAAGTCCGGGGGCTCGGGCTGGGGCTCGACGTGGATCACGGCTCGATCCCTGCCGCCTCCGCACGGGCGAGCCAGCGCGGCCAGAACGGGTCCGTATCCTTGAGGAGCCGATACAGCTCGTTGTGAATCCGCTTCACCTCCTCGATGGGAAGGTCGGGGTTCTTGAGCGCGGCCTTGGCATGGGTGATGGCATCCTCGGCTTCCTTGGAGCGAGCCTCCTTGAGGTCGAAGACTTCGGAGGTGAGCCACGCGTTGGCATCGCCACGAGGCCGCCAATCGGCCCTGGTGACCTTCACCTCGTTGCCTACGAGGTCGAACATGAAGAGGGCATCCTGCTCTGGGTCGAACAGGGGCTCCACAGAGGCGAGCACCAGGGGTGCGTGGGTGACGGCAATCACCTGGACCTTCACGTCCGGACGGAGTTCGCGGACCACGGCCAGCACGGCGGGCAGGATGAGCCGCTGCCAGCGAGGGTGGAGGTGCGACTCGACCTCGTCGATGAGCAACACGACATGCTCGCTTGCTTGCCTCTTGAGCACCGAAGCGGCCCGCCGATGCTCTTCCCAGGCCCAGACGAGAAGGTAGGCGAGGCCGACGATGCGCCGGATGCCAGCGGAGGCATGGGTGAGAGGAACGAGGCCATACGGCATCTCCAGCGTCGGGATATCCCGAGCGTCATCGACTCCCAAACGAGTGGGCTCGCCGGGTTTCAACGGCTCCGCCGAGTCCGGGGAGAGGACAGCCAGGACCTTGCACAGACGCTCGAATGACTCCGAGCGCCTCAACTGCCAGTAGACCCAATCCCGAATGAGCCCATTGCACAGCACACGCCCTTGCTCCACCAACCCGTCCCACAGCGCCTCTTGTGAGAAGTCGTAGGACGCTGGACCCTCGTCTTCACTCACGCGCGAGAAGTCATTGCGAACAGGGTCCCAGATGCGGAATCCCCCATCAATGCGTGCGTAGAGGATGAGGGCGGAGTGGGGCGATCCATGTCGTGCGTAGCCACCGCCCGAGCGCCTATCCCAATACACAGGGAGCTTGAGTTCGGACGTACGCCCATACTCCGTCACGAGCGAAAAGGAGACACTTCCGTCCCGGCCAGTTCTGGGCAGCGCGGGGACCGGATCCATGCCATTCCAGGTCAACGCCCACCAAGCCAGCTCGAGCACGAAGCTCTTCCCCAGGCCATTGTCACCCGTCAGCAGATTGAGGCGCGGCCCGAACGAGAACGAGAGCCGAGGGCTCGGCCCCACTTCCTCCAGCTTCAGCTCACCGAGCATCCGGGTTCCTCCTCATGAGGACAACAAGCGACTCCTCTTATGTGAGTTCCCACGCCCCCATCAAAAATAAAGCCGGCCTGGAGCCCCCGAGGAGGTCCAGGCCGGACGGAATCGGTGCAACGGGAAGCCTGGACCTCAGGCCGCCGCGGGGCGAGCGGCCACGGGCGCCTCGACCGCGACGACGGCCTCGGGCGCGCTGCCATCCGCGAACAGCGGGGCGCTCGGGCGGGACTTCGGCGGACGGCCCCGGCGCTTCGGCGCGGTCTCGTCGTTCTGCGCGGCGACCTCGGGGGCCCCACCCTCCGGACGCGCCACCTTGCGCGCCGCGCGCGGCAGGCTGATGGCCTCCAGCTTCATGCTCAGCGACGCGTCCTCCTCGGCGAACACGCGCGCGTACGCCAGCGCCCGCTGCCCCTTCTGCAGCAGCGCCTCCTGGCTCTCGCCCAGCGCCTGGCGCGCCGCCTCCAGCGCCGCCTGCGCCTGGGCCACCGCCTCGGCCTGCGCCTTCACCCGGGCCGCGGCCTCGTCCAACACCTCCACGTCCACGTCCGGGAACTTCACCTCGGACAGCTCCGTGGAGAACACCTCGAGCAGCGCCCGCATCGCGGGCGAGATGGGATCGTTTTCGTTCGCGTCGAACATGGGCCTGGGTCTCCCCTCCAACGTGCGGCGTGGTGCCGGGCAACGTGGTGTCCCTCATGTGCACAGATGTTCAGTGCCATTTCAAGGGGGTACGCCGCGAGGCCGATTTATCGGCCCCGCGCCCCGTTCAGCCCCGGACTCGCCAGCGACGCGACGCGGGGATGACTCCCCACATGTGGGCGAAGGACCCTACATCCGGAGTCCCCTCCCCCTCAGTCCACGCGCACCAGGGACACCGTGCGCACGCCCTGGGCCGGGTCCACCTCCACCGCGAGGAAGTGCCGCCCCACCCCGTCGAACTGCTCGGGGATGGCCCCGCCGCCTCCCGAGATGAAGGACGGAATCCCCGCGTTGGAGAACTGGTAGTACGAGTGCACGTGGCCGTAGAGCGTGAGGTCCATCCTCCCGCGCGCCAGCTTCGCCAGCAGCGACGCCGCCTCGTTGCGGCTGGCGAAGGCGCCGTTGCGCACGCCAATCGGGTCCACGATGGGGATGTGCGTGCCCAGGATGTGCACCGCGTCCTGGCCCGCCGCCAGCCACCCGTCCAGCATCTCCTCCGCCCTCGGATCCAACGAGCCGTTGCCCGAGTCGATCAGCGTGAAGTGCGTCCCCTGGAAGGTGAAGTGCAGGTTGCCCCGGCCGAAGTACTCGTGCCAGCGCGGATCCGGGGTGTAGGTCTCGTGGTTGCCCAGCGTCGCGAACAGGGGGATGCGCGACTCCAGGAGGCGTGACTGGAATTCCTCCAACTCCTCCACGCTGCCCTGCTGCGTCAGGTCTCCCGAGAAGAAGATGAAGCGCAGCGAGGGGTCCTCGTTGATGCGCCGGTAGATGTCGCCCACGCGAGGCAGGGCCTCCTGCACGTCCGCCAGCGCGGCGAAGCGGAAGGGCGCGGCATGGTCCCACTTCGGAGGCGCCACCGTCAGCCGAGCCTCCGAGCCCGGCGACAGCCGCACCTGCCACCTCTTCACCGTGGGCAGGAGTTCGGGCAGGGGCTCCATCAGCAGCGAGTCGTTGCCCACCTTCACGGTGAGTTCCGCGTCCGGCATGGCGTTGCGCACCACCACCGTCCACATCTCGGCGGCCCCGGAGGAGGTCACCGCGCGCACGTGGAAGGCCGGCGCCGAGCCCCACAGCGTCAGCACGCCCGGCTCCTGCTTGCGTACCACCGCCAGCCCGTCCTCCACGGTGAAGGACACCCCGCCCACCTGCGCCAACCCCACCTCCAGGTCCTTCTGGGCACGCTCCTCCGCGGGCCGCGCACAGCCCCCCGCCAGCAGCGCGAGCACCACGACCCCCAGGCCCACCTTCCTCATGACCCACCTCCCAGCGCGTAGACGAGCGACAGCCGGCCCACCCAGGCCGAGCCCACCTGCATGTCGGCGGACACGCCCCACCGCTCGGTGAGGAGGACGCGCCCGCGCAGCCCGATGTACCCCGGCACGCCCCCGCCCGCCCTGAGGCCTCCCGGGAAGTCGTCCTTGCGGTGGTCGTAATAGAGGAGCGCCTCGCCCCGGAAGGGCCCGCCGCGTCCCAGGTACACCCCATAGCCGAAGGTGTAGAGGAGCTGCTCGAAGAGGCTGTCGTCCGTGGTGCCCTCGTAGCCGTAGCGCTGCAGGGCCAGCCCCACGCCCATTTCAGCGAAGGAGCCCGCCGTCCTCGGGCTGAAGCGCGCCATGTCGTAGCGGCCCCTCAGGAAAAGCTCGCCGCCGCCCAGGGTGAAGCCCTCGGTGGGGTAGCGGTGCACGAGCGCCGCGGCCTCCAGGTCCACCGCCGTGCCGTCCGCGCCCGCGCGAGCCGCCTCGGACCCGCCCAGCAGCCGGTACGCCCCGCCCACGCGCACGCGCAGGTTGCCGTCGTCCGGAGACAGCCTCGCCCCGGCCTCCAGGCGCACGCGCTCCAGCCGCGCCAGCGCGCCCACCGAGACGAAGTGCCTGTACTCGAAGGCCGGGTCCGCCACGTGCTGGTAGCCCAGCTCCAGCTCCAGGGGAGGCAGGCGCTGGGGCGCCAGGCCCGGAGGGAAGGCCGGCCCCACCGCCGCGTGGAGGTTGGCCAGCGTGGAGAGGGAGAAGAGGCCGAAGCCCGTCAGCGTCACCGCGTACAGCGGACCAATGACCCGGCGCGAGGCCCCGGAGAGCGCGAGGGGCACCCCGCCCGCGGCGAACAGCCCCAGGCCCGTGCCCTCCAGGAGGAACAGCCGCTTCGCCGTCCCGGTGTCCCCCGCCACGAGCGGCCCCAGCCCATGCAGCAACAGGCCGGGCACCACCGAGACCGTCGCGGGCAGCACGGCGAAGGAGGGCCGCGCCTCCTCCACCACCGGGGGGGGCCCGACAACCGTTGGAGCATCAACCTCCGCCCGTGCCACGCCTCCCCCCAGCCCCACCAGGGCGAGCACCCACAGCACCCCCACGCCCAAGGGGAGGCTCCTGCGCCTGTGCGCCATCGTTCTGGACCCTTCTTCCCGGGCGGTTCCGGCCTGACCGCCTCCCGGGCTGTCCACCCGGCTCGTTCCAGGATAAAACGTTCTCTTGGAGAAGCGCATGCCCGCTCACCAAGTAGGTGCGCGGACTACCCGGGACCCTCTCGGGACTTTTAAGGGAAGCGAGGTATGCTCCCCTCCCCTCATCCAACGCGACGTACATCGTGGCCGCCAACGAAGCCCGGGAGTTTGGCAAATACGAATTGGTATCGAAGCTCGCCGCTGGCGGGATGGCGATCACCTATCGTGCGCGTTTGAAGGGTGCCGCGGGCGTGACCAAGCCCGTGGTCATCAAGCAGATCCTCCCCCACTTCGCCGACGATCCCGAGTTCGTGGAGATGTTCGTCAGCGAGGCGCGCGTGGCGGCGGGCCTCACGCACAGCAACATCGCCCAGGTCTTCGACTTCGGACAGATTGATGGCCACTACTTCCTGGCCATGGAGTTCGTCCACGGGCAGCCGCTGTCCAAGCTGCTGCGCCGCGCCCAGCGCGCCGGGCTGCCGTCGATCCCCCTGCCCCTGGCGCTGCACATCGCCTCGCAGATCGCCGATGGACTGGACTACGCGCACCGGCACGTGAGCGAGGACGGCCAGGCGATGGGGCTGGTGCACCGCGACGTGTCGCCGGACAACGTGCTCATCTCCTACGAGGGCCAGGTCAAGGTCATCGACTTCGGCATCGCCAAGGCGACGAGCGTCGTGGAGGCGCGCACCTCGCCGGGCACCCTCAAGGGCAAGTACCCGTACTTCTCCACCGAGCAGGCCCAGGGTCAGCAGGACCTGGACGCGCGCTCGGACATCTTCGCCGTGGGCGTGGTGCTCTACGAGATGCTGTGCGGCAAGCGCCCCTACGAGGGGGAGCTCGTCACCGTACTGCCGCGCATCATCTCGGGGGACTACGCGCCGCCCTCCAGCCTCAACCCCTCCGTCTCCCAGGAGCTGGAGTCGGTCATCTACACGGCCATGGCGCTGGACCGGGACCAGCGCTACCCCACCGCCCAGGCCTTCTCCGAGGCACTGCGCGAGCAGCTCTACTCGGCCTACCCGCGCTTCTCGCCCGCGCTGGTGTCGCAGCTGCTGGGCCACCTCTTCGCCGAGGAGCTCGCCGCCGAGGGACGCCGGCTGGAGGTGACGCCCGCCTTCCTGGAGCTCTTCGCCACGTGGCAGACGCAGGCCCCCAGCGACAACTCCGGCACGCGCCCGAAGCTGCCGAGCTCGGCCAACGGGAGCAGTAGCGGACGACTCCCCTCCAGCAACTCGAGCAGCCGCCCCGCGTTGAGGACGCCGGCCAGCAGCGGGGGCTCCCGCCCTGGCCTTCCCCGCTCCAACACCAGCAGCAGCAACGCCGGGGTGCGCTCCGTCAGCACGACCTCCGGGCGCCGGGTGACGTCGAGCACGGGCATCCAGCGCACCGCCGCCGCGCCCCGGAGCACCCTCGAGCGCGTCCCGATGCCCACCATGGCGTCGCCGCCGGACCTGGGCCACGAGCCGTCCACCGCCATCTCGCAACCCTCGACCTCCATCCGCGAGGCCCAGGAGCGGCACGACACCCCCTCCGAGGTGCCCTCCGCCGCCGTCCAGGCCCCCACGGGAGTGTCCGAGGCCCTGCGCCCCCTGCGCGAGGCCCAGGCCCGCGAGGAGCAGGATCGCGCCGAGCGACGCCAGCGCATCATCCTCCTCATCAGCGTGCCCATGTTCGGACTCGCGCTGGTGCTGGCCATCCTGCACTGGGCCTTCAACCGCAAGGAGGAGGTGATTCCCACCGGTTCGCTGTGGCTCACCTCCGCACCGGCCGGTGCCTCGGTGAAGCTCAACGGCCGGGACGTGGTCGGAGTCACCCCGCTCGTCGTCAAGGGTGTCACCCTTCACGAGGCCAACACCCTCATCCTCACCCTGCCGGGCTACCGGCCGTGGACGAAGCGCTTCACCCCCAGCTCCGAGGCCGAGCCGCCCCTGCACGCGGAGCTCGAGCGCGTCGCGCCGGGGGCCGAGCCGCCCAACGCCCCTCCCACGGCCAGCACCGGGACGGGCACAGGCACGGGCACGTCCACCACCACCACCTCGAGCCCGGAGACTGGGAAGAACCCGGCCGCGGAGCTGACGCCCGCGTCCGAGACAACGCCCAAGGGGCCGGACGCCGACTTCAACGTGGTGAACTACCCCACGCGGCTCTTCATCCTGCGCACCCAGTACAACGCGTTCCCGTTGGGGAAGTACGGCACCGCGTCGATCGACCTCAGCCCCTCGGCGAGCTATTCCGTCAGCACGGACGGCAGCGCCACGCTCCAGCGGGGCCGGGGCGGCTCCACCGGCACGCTGGTCTACTTCGTCGAGGGCGACAACGTGTCCGCGGACGAGGCCTACGGGCTGCTGGGCCCGGGGGGGCGCACCATCAAGGGCGCCCGCCGGCTGCACGTCTTCCTGCTGGACGATGATCGCGAGGACAACAGCGGCACGGTGCGCGTCCACCTGCGCCAGTCCAAGTGGATGGCGCCGCGCCAGCTCACGTTCGACTCCACCCAGGACGCCCTGGTGCTCAAGCCCGAGCACCAGTTCGTACTGCGCGGGCTCAACCCGGACGCCCTCTACCTGCTCACCGTGCGCGACGACTTCGCGGAGCTGCGCCCTGGAGCCAAGGGCCGTACACGTCGGGTGCTGTGCGTGGAGAGCAGCCAGAAGTCCGCCCGGCGCAACCACCGCCTCCTGGAGTCCGGCAAGCGCTACCAGCTCACGGGGGCGGACACGCTGCGCTGCACCTACCCGGACACCGTGGTGGAGGACAACGCCGGGGCCCTCGAAGTGGACATCGTGGATGTGACGGTCATGTCGCGCAGGGATCGCGCGGCGGCCCTTCGTGGCTCTTCCCGTTGACTGAGCGACACTTCCCGGGTTAAAGGGGGTGCAGGCGATCAGGCGCTTGGCGCCTCTTCCGTCCAGCCCTTGGGAACCCTCCAGGCAGGCATCGAGTCACTCCGGTCGCATGTCGGAGGTGGTGCGTACCTTGAGGGTCACAGCGCTGAAGACGGACGAGCCGTAGATGACAACAAGTTCCTTCCGTAAGGGTCACGGACCGCGTTCAAGCGATCCGGCTTAACAAGGACGGGAAAGGCACGTGGGCGCGGAGCCGTTTCGGCACCGGGCCCACATGTCTTTTGCGGGTCAGGGCGTGAATTGGGCCCGGCCGTCGAACGTCGCGCCCGCCTGGATGCCTGGCAGCGTGTCCTCGAGGACCTGGCCATTGGAGGCCGTCACGCGGACGCGGAGGGGGCCCGAGCCCATTCCCGAGGACTGGACGAAGTAGTTGTAGCTCTGACGAGGCAGGGCCACCCACTGGCCGTTCTTCCACCACTCCAGCTTCTGGATGGACACGGCGTGGTTGCGCACCTGGAGGGCGGTCCACCACGGGTTGCTGCCCTCCTTGAAGCGATAGCGGATGGGCCCCGTCACGTCGCACGAGACGTAGCGCCAGCTCACCGCCACGCGGCCGTCGATGGGCCTGGCGATCTTGGCGAAGGCCTGACGGCTGAGGTCGAGGTGGCCCGCGGTGGTGCAGCCAGGACAGACATCCACGATGCGCACCCGCACCGTGCCCAGGGGACCCTTCACCTCGGCACACGCGCCGCACGCCGCGCTCCCCCCGTACTCGCGGAAGGTGATGGCGGCCACGTCCAGGTCCAGGGGACTCGCGCCGAAGCTACAGGCCCCCGCTCCCGTCGCGTCGTAATAGGTGATGAGCCCGGTCTTGAAGGTGCTGAGCGGGACCGAGGTCAGGCCCTCCTCGACCTGACCTGACTCCGTGCCCTCCTCCGGCTGAATGCTCGGATCAGGTCCACAAGCGGCGAGGGCGAGCAACAGGACGGTGAGGCACGAGCGTGCGAGGCGAGGGGTGTCGAGGTGCATGGGCTGCGCTCCAGGTGAAGAGGTTCACGAGGCGCGGCAACAGCCATTCTGCTCTCGAAACTCCTCCGCCTCCCGCCACCAGTCCCCTGCATACGACCTTGCAGGGGGCTTCACTTCCGGTCGGACGGCTCAGATGTCCAGGTTCTGCACGTCCAGCGCGTTGCGCTCGATGAACTCGCGCCGCGGCTCGACGGCCTCGCCCATGAGCAGCGAGAAGATCTCGTCGCTCTCCACCGCGTCCTCGATGCGCACCTGGAGCAGCGTGCGGGTGACCGGGTTCATCGTGGTGTCCCAGAGCTGCTCCGGGTTCATCTCGCCCAGACCCTTGTAGCGCTGAAGGCCCAGCCCCTTCTGCGCGTCCTTGCGCACCGCGGCCAGCACCTCCTGCACCGACAGCGCCAGCACCTCGCCGTCGCCCACCTTCACCTTGTACGGCGCCTTGCCCAGCGCGCTGAACACGTCGCGCAGGCCCACCAGCTCCAGGTACTCGGGCGAGGACAGGAAGCCGTGGTCGAACACCGTCTGGCGCAGGCCGCCGTTGATGTCCGTCTTCACCACCAGCTTGCGCGTGTGGTGCTCGGGATCCACCGGGTAGGCCACCTCGAAGCGGCCCAGCGTGTCCGGCATGCGCGCCTTCAGGTAGGCGACCACCTTCTCCACCTGCTCGCGCAGCGCGGCCTCGTCCGTCAGCGTGCCCGCGTCCACCTGGCCCGCCTGCACCAGGGCGTCCACCACGCGCGCGTCCCGTCGCGCCGCCAGCTTCTCCAGGCGCTCCTCGTACGTAATCACCTTCTCCAGCAGCTCGCGCAGCTCCGAGCCGCCGAGCTCCCCACTCGGAACCACCACGCGCGAGTGCTCGGAAGCGATCCGCAGCAGGTAGTCGTTCAACCCCCGCTCGTCCTTCACGTACATGTCCTTCTTGTTGCGCGTGACTTTGTAGAGCGGAGGCTGCGCGATGTAGAGGTAGCCGTTCTGGATGAGCTCCGGCATCTGCCGGTAGAAGAACGTGAGCAGCAGCGTGCGGATGTGGCTGCCATCCACGTCGGCGTCCGTCATCAGGATGATGCGGTGGTAGCGCGCCTTGCCGGGGTCGTAGTCCTCGCGGCCGATGCCCGTGCCCAGCGCGGTGATCAACGTCACGATCTCGGCGCTCGTGAGCATCTTCTCGAAGCGCGCCTTCTCGACGTTGAGGATCTTGCCGCGCAGCGGGAGGATGGCCTGGTTGCGCCGGTCGCGGCCCTGCTTGGCCGAGCCGCCTGCGGAGTCACCCTCGACGATGTAGAGCTCGCTCTCGCTGGGGTCGCGGCTCTGGCAGTCGGCGAGCTTGCCCGGCAGCGAGCCGCCATCCAGCACGCCCTTGCGCCGCACCGTCTCGCGCGCCTTGCGGGCGGCGATGCGCGCGCGCGTGGCGTCGCCAATCTTCGCGACGATCTTCTTGGCGATGAAGGGGTTCTCCTCGAGGAAGGTGCCGAGCTGGTCGTTCACCATCTGCTCGACGAGGCCCTTGATCTCACTGTTGCCCAGCTTCGTCTTCGTCTGGCCCTCGAACTGGGGGTTGGACAGCTTGACGGAGATGACGGCCGCGAGGCCCTCGCGCGCGTCCTCGCCCGTGGGCGTCTCCTTCAAGTCCTTCCACATCCCGCCCTTCTCGGCGTAGCTGTTGAGCGTGCGCGTCAGCCCCGCCTTGAAGCCAGACAGGTGGCTGCCACCCTCGTGCGTGTTGATGTTGTTGGCGAAGGTGTAGATGCGCTCGTCGTAGCCATCGTTCCACTGCATGGCCATCTCCAGCGCCACGCCCTCCTTCTCCGTGCGGATGTGGATGGGCTTGTCGTGGAGCGACTCCTTCGCCTTGTTGATGTACTCGACGAAGGAGACGATGCCGCCATCGAACTTGAAGTCGTGCTCCTTGCCGACGCGCATGTCGCGGATGATGATGCGCAGGCCGGCGTTGAGGAACGCGAGCTCGCGCATGCGCTGGCTGAGCGTGTCGAAGTTGAAGTCCACCGTCTCCATCACGGTGGTGTCCGGCCGGAACCAGATGAGCGTGCCGCGCTTGTCCGTCTCGCCCACGACCGCCACCGGGCTCTGGGCCACGCCGCGCGCATACGCATGCTCATACACCTTGCCGTTGCGCTGGACGCGGACCTTGAACCACTCGGAGAGGAAGTTCACGCAGGTGACGCCCACGCCGTGCAGGCCACCGGATACCTTGTAGGCGCCGTTGCCGAACTTGCTGCCGGCGTGCAGCTCCGTGAGCACCACCTCCAGCGTGTCCTTGCCCTTGAACTTGGGGTCGGGGTGCGGACCCACGGGGATTCCTCGGCCGTTGTCCTGCACGGAGAGCGAGCCATCCACGTGGATGACCACCTCGATGTCCGTGCAGTGACCCGCGAGGGCCTCATCGACGGAGTTGTCCACCACCTCGTAGACGAGCTTGTGCAGCCCGTACGTCATGGTGTCGCCGATGTACATGCCAGGGCGCTTCCGGACGGCCTCCAGGCCCTCCAGCTTCGTGATGGCGCTCGGGTCGTAGTCCACGGTCGACGGCGCCGGAGCGGCGCCGGTGGCGGGGATGTTTTCCATTAGCGAGAAGTCCTTGGATGACGCTTGGCTGAACCCGATGTGCCTATCACCTCGACACACACCGGACAAGATTGTTGAGAACACGCAAGGCAGCGGAAAGATTCACGAAATGCCCCACGCGACGCTACGCGTCATAACGCGGGGCGGGCTTCCTTTCTTCCAGTGCGGACGCCAGCTCGCCGAAGGCCGCGCGCGAGGCGAAGAGGTGGCGGGACACCAGCACCCGACCCCCCTCGTCCAGGTACAGGCACAGCAGGTCTTCCCCGCGCCCGAGCCGTCGCACGGAGTCGATCTGCCCCCAGGACAGTTGGAGGCGGCTGGCGGTGAAGGGACGGACCACTTCGACGCCGCGCGTGCTGAGAGTGACGCCCCAGCCCGGGCGGGGGCGCAGCCGGTGCCAGACGAAGACGAAGGTGAACATCAGCCCTCCGGTGATGCCCGCCCGGGCCACCGTCAGGGGAGCGTTGCCCAGGGCCCGTGCGTCCGCCAGGGCCCAGGCACTGAGAATGGCGAGCACGCACGAGCCCACGAAGAGGGCGCGGCGGATGGGGAGGGGATTGAAGGCGTAGAAGCGAGGCTCCATGCGAGCCCCCGCACCCTACCCCCCTGGACGGCCCCTCGGGGATTTTCCACCCGTCAGCTGTCCACCCGCGAGCGCCTGGAAGCGCCTACCCTGCGGGCACATGACGGACGCTGAACTCACCGCCCGCCTGCGCGGCAACATCCTCGACTTCAAGCTCCTCCAGGCGCGCCACGGGCCGCTGCGCATGCGGGAGCTGCCCGGGGTGCGCGCCTTCGCCCTGCCCAGCCCCCTGGCCAACGTCTTCCAGCAGCAGGTGCTGTACGAGAACCCCCAGGCGCTCGCCGAGTCCCTGGCGCCCCTGGAGGCGTGGTACCGCGAGCTGGGCGTCCCCGCCTGGCGCGTGCCCGTGCTGCCCCCCGGGGACCCCGCCGCCGAGGCCGTGCTGCGCCACGCCGGCCACCGGGCCGAGGACGCCATCACCGGCATGGGCTTGCCGCTGACGCACCCGCTGGCCCCCCGCCTTCCGCCCGGCATCACCCTGGAGCACCCGGACGACCTGGACGCGGTGCTGGAGCTCAACGGGCTCGCCTATGGCCGGGACAATGTCGGCGCCTACACGGGGTGGCGCACCGGGCCGCTGCCCTCCACCCACCTGCACGCCGTGGTGGTGCGCGAGGCGGGCCGGGCCCTGGCCTGCGGCGTCTCCTTCGAGCAGGGGGACACCGCGGGCATCTACCTCGTGGCCACCCACCCCGACGCGCGCCGCCGGGGCCTGGGGGCGCTGGTGATGCACGGCCTGCACGCGGACGCACACGCCCGGGGCCGCTCCGTCGCCGTGCTCCAGGCCTCCGTCATGGGGCTGGGCCTCTACCAGCGGCTCGGCTACCGCGACCTCGGGGGGTGGACCAACTGGGTGCGCCGCGCCGGCTGAGGGCTCACCCGGCCCGCACGTGCTGGCCAATGGTGTCCAGCAGCACCGACACGTCCACCGGCTTGCGCAGGTAGGCGCGCGCGCCCACCTGGGCCACGGTCTCGCTGCCCGCCGACGCGGAGAAGATGACCACGGGGATGTCCTTCCACTCGGGCACCGCGTGCATCTCCTGGGAGAAGCCCAGCCCGTCCAGCACCGGCATCATCATGTCCAACAGCACCAGCCCGGGCAGGGGCGAGCTGTGCGCGAGCACCTCCAGCGCCTCGCGGCCATTGCCGGCTCCCAGCACGGTGTAGCCCGCGTCGCGCAGCACCTCCTCGAGCGCCTCGCGCAGGTCCGTGTCGTCATCCACCACCAGCAGGGGGCGCGTCATACCCGCTCCTCTCTCGCACGAGGCGGCTCCAGGGGCAGCTCCAGGATGAAGCGGGCCCCGCCGCCAGGGCGTGACTCCGCCCAGACCCGGCCACCATGAGCATCGGCCACACGGCGCGCCAGGTACAGCCCCAGCCCGAGCCCCCCGTAGGAGCGCGAGGACACCGCGCGGCCGAAGCGCTCGAAGATGCGCTCGAGCTGGTCCTCCGGAATGCCAATGCCCCGGTCCTCCACCACCACGCGCGCCGCCTGTCCGTCCGACCCCACCCGCACCTCCACCGGCTGGTGCGCGCCGAACTTCAAGGCGTTGGAGAGCAGGCCGGCCACCACCTGCGCCACCCGCATCCGGTCCCACCGGCCGACGACCCCCGGGGCCCCCTCCAGCCGCACCTCGCAGCCCATCGACCGGGCCTCCGCCTCGAAGCGCTCCAGCACCTCGTCCATCACCTCACCCAGGTCCACCGAATCCAGGGACAGGGGCAGCTGCCCGGTGCCCAGGCGCGACACATCCAGCAGCATCTCCACCAGCGTGCTCAAGCGCCGCACCTGACGCAGGCCGCGCTCCAGCCGCACCCCCAGGTCCGACTCCGCGGACGTCTCGCGCCGCGCCCGCTGCACGAGCGTTCCCAGCTGAAGCCCCAGCGTGGTGAGCGGGGTGCGCAGCTCGTGGGCGGCCACCGCGAGGAACTCGTCGCGCAGGCGGATGGCCTCCTGGGACTCGCGGTAGAGCCGCGCGTTCTCCAGCGCGAGCGCGGCGCGCCGCCCCAGCTCCTGGGTGACGGCCATGTCCCGAGAGGAGAAGCGCGCCCGGCCCTGGGTGGTGCCCAGGGTCATCACCCCCAGGCACCCGGTGCGCCCCACCAGGGGCACGTGGATGACGGAGCGCAGCCCCAGGGCGAGCATCCGGCGCAGGTGGTCAGGCGAGCGCGCCAGCACCTCCAGCCGGGCCGAGGGCACGTCCGGCACCAGCTGC
>NZ_DASVWK010000700.1:0-8470 GCF_036389735.1 Archangium sp.
CTCCAGGCGCGCCGTGTCATCCTGCTGGCCTTCGGGGTGAACAAGGCGGCGGCGGTGACGGCCATGGTGCGCGGCCCCATCACCACGCACTGCCCGGCCTCCTTCCTCCAACTCCACGGGAATGTGGAGGTCTGGGTGGACACGGCGGCCGGGCGGGGCCTGGAGTCGTCGTCGCGTTAGTAGGGGATGCCGCCGGCCATGGACTGGGCCTGGCGCTCGCGCACCAGCCGCAGCAGGCCGAGGAACTCGGCGCGGTCGCTCAGTCCGTCCACGGCGCCCTCGGCGAGCGCCTCGGCGGTGGCCAGGCTCCAGTCGTTGGCCTGGGGCGCCCCACGCAGGATGTCCGCGGTGCCGGCCACGGCGGCGGCGAAACGCAGGTTGGAGGAGGCCTCGCGCAGCGAGCCGTGCAGCCCCGCGCGCGCCAGGGAAAAGCGCTGCTCGGCGGCCTCCACCCCACCGGGACGCTTGGCGCGCACGCGCACGGTGGCCACGTGCGAGCCCTCGCCAGCGAGCTCCACTTCATAGAGGGCGGTGACGGTGTGGCCGGCGCCAATCTCGCCCGCGTCCACCTTGTCGTCGCGGAAGTCCTTGTCGGCGATGGCGCGGTTCTCGTAGCCCACCAGCCGGTAGCCGCGCACGGCCTTGGGGTCGAACTCCACCTGCACCTTCACGTCCTGGGCGATGACCTCCAGCGTACCAGCGAGCCGCTCCTGGAAGACGCGGCGGGCCTCGCGCTCGCTGTCGATGTAGAAGCAGTTGCCGTTGCCCTTGTTGGCCAGCTTCTCCATCAGGTCATCGCGGTAGTTGCCCATGCCCAGGCCGATGGTGGACAGGGTGACGCCCTCCTCCACGAAGCCGTGGATGTTGGCGAGCATGGCCTCGGCGGACTGGTGGTAGCCGAGGTTGGTGTCGCCATCGGTGAGGACGACGACGCGGGAGACGGCCTTGGGGCCGGCCTTCCGAGCGGCGTGGCGGTAGGCCACCTCCAGCCCGTCGCCCATGGCGGTGCCGCCGCCGGAGGTGAGCGAGTCGATGGCGGCGAAGAGGGTGTCGCGCTGGGAGGCGGGGGTGGGGGGCAGCACGTCGCGCACGGCGCCAGCGTAGGTGACGAGCGCCACGGTGTCCGACTCGTTGAGGCCGTCCACCATCAGCTTCATGGCCTTCTGGGCGAGCGGCAGCTTGTCCGGGCTGTTCATCGAGCCGCTGGTGTCCACCAGGAAGACGAGGTGGGTGGGCTTGCGCTGGCTCTTGGCGATGGAGCGCCCCTGGAGGCCCACCTTGAGGATGTGGCGGCCCCGGGTGAAGGGCGAGGGCGCGCCCTCGAGCTCCACGCGGAAGTCCCCCTGCTCGGGGGCGGGGTAGCGGTAGCGGAAGTAGTTCACCCACTCCTCCACGCGCACGGACTCACGCGGGGGCAGGCCGCCTTCGGAGACATAGCGACGGAAGAGGGCGTAGGAGGCGGTGTCCACGTCCACCGCGAAGGTGGAGAAGCGATCCTCGGACGTGTGGGTGAAGGGGTTGGGGCGCTCGGTGACGTGGGTGTTGCCACGGGCGACCATCTCGGCGGGCACGGCCTGCTGGGCCTGGACGTGGACCGGCGCGGGGGCGGGGGCGGCCGCGTACGATTCCCCGTCCTCGTTCGACCCGAAGGTCCTCAGGTTCTTGGTCTTCAACCCGTAATGCCGGGCGACCACCGGCTCCGCGCTGCCGAGCGAGTCCGCGCTCGCGCCGAAGAGCCTGCGCAGGTTGTTGCCGAAGAGGGAGAGGACCGCCAACACGCCGACGAGGAGGCCCACGGTGACGAGCGCGAGCGTCACGAGCTTCGAGGTTCGTTTCATGCGGATGGGAATCGCACGTCTGTCGGGGTGCGCGCGTCCGTCATCCGGAGGAGGTCGGTCATCCGGAGGAGGGTCGGTCAACGGGCGGATGACGCGGGGTGGAGACGACGGGACGGGCCTGCCGCTTGGAGGCGGGAGGGGGGCGGGGCCGGAAGCGCTCGTAGGCGGTGAGCACCTTGTCCACGTAGAACTCCGTCTCGCCGTTGCGAGGCACGCGGCCGTTCACGTTACCCGGCCCGGCGTTATAGGCGGCCACCGCGAGCCGCACGTTGCCGCGGAAGCGCACGAGCTGCTCGGCGAGGTAGCGCGCGCTGCCGTCGATCGCGGGCGCGGGGTCGAAGGGGTCCTCCACGCGCAGGAGGCTGGCGGTGGAGGGCATGAGCTGGCCGGGGCCCATGGCGCCCGCGGGGGAGATGCGGTGGGGCTGGGTGTTGGACTCCACCTCCACGAGCGCCCGCAGCAGGCCGGTGGGGAGGCGGTGGCGGCGCTCGGTGTCGTGGATGAGGGGCTCGAGCTCGGGGTGCCCTTGCAGCAGACAGGCGGGACGGTGGCGCGCGTAGGCGGCGAGGGCGTGTGCCTTGGGACGCAGGAAGGAGAGGGAGAGGGGAGACACCCGGGTGTCGCCGAAGAAGGCCACCGCGAGGTTGAGGAGCACGAGCGGTACCAGGGCGCACAGCCCCACCTTCACCCAAGGAAACCCGCTTGCCCGTCTCCGCCGCACGGCCTCCTTCCTTACGGGCGGCCGGGCCTCCCGTCCAACTTCCGGCACGCGGGCGGCGGACGGGGGCCGTCGCGGATAGATGATGGGAGAGTCATCATTTCAGGAGGCGGGCGATGGTCGGTATTCCACTGGGCCTGGTGTACTCGAACTTCGGTGAGTGGTTGCTGCACCGGTACGTGCTGCACGGGCTGGGCAAGAGACACGGGAGCTTCTGGGGCTTCCACTGGTACGACCACCACCAGCGCTCGCGCCGGCACGAGATGGTGGACGAGCAGTACCAGGAGCCGCTGTGGAGCTGGGAGCCACAGAGCAAGGAGCTGCTGGGGCTGGCGGCCATCGTGGTGGGGCACCTGCCGCTGTTGAAGTGGGCGCCATGGTTCATGGCCACGGTGTGGGCCTCGACGGTGCTGTACTACGTGGTTCACCGGCGGGCACACCTGGACGAGGACTGGGCGCGCGAGCACCTGCCGTGGCACTACGACCACCACATGGGGCGCGACCAGAACGCGAACTGGTGCGTGACCTACCCGCTCTTCGACTACGTGATGGGCACGCGCAGGAAGTACCTGGCCGCGGCGGTGGCCGAGGCGCGAGTCCCCGCCGCCTGAGTTGCGGTCATTCGCCAGGGCTGCTGTAGTCAGCGGCCTCCATGAAGAAGCCCACACCTTCCTCCGGGAATCCCCAGGGACTGAGTCGCCGGACGTTGCTCGGTGGCGCCGCCGCCGCCAGCACCCTCGTCGCCCTGGATGTCCACGCCGAGCCCACCCCGAGCAACCCCGGGCGAGCTCCCGCCCCCGCGCCGCGCGGCGCGCCCTTCGAGCTGGAGGAGGCCACGGTCTCCGAGCTCCAGGCCGCCATGAAGTCGGGGAAGCACACCGCGCAGGGCCTCGCCGAGCGCTACCTCGCGCGCATCCAGGAGCTGGATCGGGGAGGAGACACCGCGCTCCGCTCGGTCATCGAGTTCAACCCGGAGGCCCTCGCCATCGCCGCGGCGCTCGATGCGGAGCGCAAGGCGAAGGGGCCCCGTGGTCCGCTGCACGGCATCCCCGTGCTCATCAAGGACAACATCGCGACCGCGGACGGGATGCAGACCACCGCGGGCTCGCTCGCCCTCGTGGGCGCCGTGCCCTCGCGTGATGCGTTCGTGGTGGAGCGCCTGCGGGCCGCCGGCGCGGTCATCCTCGGCAAGACGAACCTGAGCGAGTGGGCCAACTTCCGCTCGACGCACTCCTCCAGCGGGTGGAGCGGGCGGGGCGGCCAGTGCCGCAACCCCTATGCGCTCGATCGGACCCCCTCGGGCTCCAGCTCCGGCTCCGGGGCGGCCACCGCCGCGAACTTCTGCACGGTGTCGGTCGGCACCGAGACGGACGGCTCCATCGTCTCGCCCTCGGCGGCGTGCTCGCTCGTGGGGCTCAAGCCCACGCTCGGGCTGTTGAGCCGCTCGGGCATCATCCCCATCTCGCACAGCCAGGACACCGCGGGCCCCATGGCGCGCACGGTGGCGGACGCGGCCGTGCTCCTCGGCGTGCTGGCGGGCGTCGACCCGAGTGACGCGGTGACGGCCACGAGCCAGGGGCATGCCCAGGTGGACTACACGCGGTTCCTCGATCCGAAGGGGTTGAAGGGGGCGCGCATCGGCGTGCCGCGCGAGCGGTTCTTCGGCTACCACCCGGCCACCGACGCGCTCATCGAGCGTGCGCTGGTGCTGATGAAGGCGCAGGGAGCCGTCATCATCGACCCGGCGCCCATCCCCACCGCCTCGAAGCTGGACGAGCCGGAGATGGAGGTGCTGCTCTACGAGTTCAAGGCGGGCCTGGAGGCGTACCTCGCGGGGCTCGGGGAGCGGACGCGGGTGAAGACGCTCGCGGACCTCATCCGCTTCAACGAGGAGCACCGGGACAAGGAACTGCCCTGGTTCGGCCAGGAGCTCTTCCTCCAGGCGCAGGCGAAGGGACCGCTCACGGACAAGAAGTACCTCAAGGCCCTGGAGGCGTGCCGGAAGCTGTCGAGGGAGCAGGGAATCGACGCGGTGATGGCGAAGCACAGGCTGGACGCGCTCGTCGCGCCGACCCAGGCCCCGCCGGGGTTCATCGACCTGGTGAATGGCGACCACTGGCTGGGCAGCAGCTCCTCGCCGGCGGCCGTCGCGGGCTACCCCAGCATCACCGTGCCCGCGGGCTACGTGGCGGGCCTGCCGGTGGGCCTCTCGTTCATCGGACGCGCGTGGAGCGAGCCGACGCTCCTCCGCCTCGCCTACGCCTACGAGCAGGCCTCCAAGCACCGCCGCCCACCGGGCTTCGCCCCGACGGCGGACTTGCGTCAGGTGCCCGAGGTGTGGAGCCAGCCCCAGCCCTGAGGCGGGCGCTCCGGCGGCGACGAGGAGACGGCCTTCAACCGCCTCCTCGGCCCGCCGGTCCACGAGCGGGCATCAATCCAGGAGAGAAACAGAAACCGTACGAGGTCTCCGACATTCGGAGAAGGTGTCTGACCCCCGACGCGTTAGAATCGGGTGTTCGCCAGAGGAGCCAGGAGCCGCGCCCGCGGCATCGCGCCATGACCGCTCGTACTGAAAACCTGAATGTCGCCGGCATCGACCACATGCCCTCCCCCGCCGAGATCAAGGCGCGCGTTCCACTGACCGAACGCGCCGCCGAGACCGTCCTCTTCGGTCGCCGCGGGCTGATGGACATCCTGGACCGCAAGGACCCGCGCCTGTTCGTCATCATCGGCCCCTGCTCCATTCACGATCCGGTGGCGGGCCTCGACTACGCGCGCCGGCTGCGTGCGCTCGCCGATGAAATCAAGGAGACCACCCAGGTGGTCATGCGCGTGTACTTCGAGAAGCCGCGCACCTCCACCGGGTGGAAGGGCTTCATCAACGACCCGCGCATGGACGACTCCTTCCACATCGAGGAAGGCATGGAGCGGGGCCGCCGCTTCCTGCTGGACGTGGCCGAACTCGGCCTGCCAGCGGCGACCGAGGCGTTGGATCCCATCGCGCCGCAGTACTACGGCGACCTCATCTCCTGGACCGCGATCGGCGCGCGCACCGCGGAGTCCCAGACCCATCGCGAGATGGCCTCGGGGCTGTCCACCCCGGTGGGATTCAAGAACAGCACCGATGGCTCGGTGGAGGCGGGCGTCAACGGCATCCTCTCGGCCTCCCGCTCGCACAGCTTCCTGGGGCTGAACGAGCACGGCGCGTCGGCCATCATCCGGACCCGCGGCAACGCCTACGGCCACCTGGTGCTGCGCGGCGGCGGCGGGCGGCCCAACTACGACACGGTGTCGGTCTCCCTCGCCGAGCAGGCGCTCGCCAAGGCGAAGCTGCCGGGCAACATCGTCGTCGATTGCTCGCACTCCAACTCCTGGAAGAAGCCGGAGCTCCAGCCGCTGGTGATGCGCGACGTGGTGCACCAGCTCCGCGAGGGCAACCGCTCGGTGGTGGGCCTGATGATCGAGAGCTTCCTCGAGGCCGGCACCCAACCCATTCCCGCCGATCTCTCGCAGCTGCGCTACGGCTGCTCGGTGACGGATGCCTGCGTGGGCTGGGACACCACCGAGGAGATGCTGCGTGGCGCCCACGAGGTGCTGCGCGAGGTGCTGCCCAAGCGCAAGGCGGCCTGAGTCGCGGCGCCCGGCGCGTCAGGGTCCTCGTGGGCGGGTCTGCTCGTGGATGCGCCGGAGCGTCTCCACGCCAGGGGCCAGCTCGCGCCGGGACATGGCGTGGACGGCCTCCAGCAGGCGCTCGTTCACGGGCGAGGGGAGGCCGTGGGCCTTGCCGCGCTGGACCACCTCGCCGTTGAGGAAGTCCACCGGCGGCTCGCGCCCCCGCTCGATCGCCGCCAGCATGGACGAGCGGAGCCGGCGGTAGCGCGTACCGATGGCCAGGAGCATTGCGTGCCGGACCACGAGGGAGAGGGAGCCCCGCGCGCGCTGCTCCGACTCCTTCAGCGTGAGCCACTCGAGGTCCACCGTGGAGGCCACCTTCTCCAGCTTCACCCCCTCGGCGCGGGCCACCTGGAACACCTCGGTGAAGACCTCCATCGCGAGCCTGCGGATGAAGCGGTGCCGGAGGAGCGGGCCCACCCGGCTGCCTCCCACGGTGCCCAGGGTGGAGATGGCGCAGTTGATGGCCAGCTTGCTCCAGCGGGTGCCGCGCAGGTTCTCGGTGAAGGTGATGGGGCACACCGCGCGCAGCACCTCGGCCAGTCGCGCCAGCCGGGGGTCCGGCCCGCCCGAGAGCGTTCCGAGCACGATGCCGCCCGAGGAGGTCCGCTCGTAGACGCCGGTCTCCGGCGAGGACGCGCCCCAGGCGACGATGGCGCCGATGACCTTGTTCTCGCCCACCACCCGGGCCACCAGCTCCTCGCAGAGCCCGTTCTGGAACACCACCATCGCCCCGTCCGGCGCGAGCAGGTGGGCCGTGTCCCGGGCCGCCGCCTCCACGCCATTGGGCGGCGTGGCGAGCAGGATGAAGTCATGGGCGCCCTCCCGGGGTGGCTGGACGAAGACCTCCAGGTCACCGCGGACGGTGCGCTCGCCCTTCTCGTCGCGCAGCACCGGGCCGCGCGTCCGGAGCACATGGGCGATCTCCTCGCGGCGTGCCACCGCGCCCACCCGCTGACCCGCCTCCAGCAGGCGGGACAGGAGCACGCCGCCGATGCCACCACAGCCGACGACGAGGACTCGGGGAGCTGTCTGTGCAGGGTCCATTGCCGTTGTTGTTCCCGCTCAGCGTCCGCCGCGCTTGCGAGCCGGAGCCGCCTTGCGAGCCGGGCGCTTCGTCGTGGGGCGCTTCGTCACGGCGCGGGCAACCTTCTTGGCCGGGGCCTTCCGGGTCCCGGGCCCGCCGAGCTGACGGGGCGTGGTCTTCTTCCGTCGGGGAGCGGAGAGGGCCTCGGCCTGGGGCGAGGCGAGGAGGGCCTCCAGGGCCTTCAACGCGTCGATGGTGGTGAAGATGCCGTCCACGCGGCCATCACGGGCGACGACGGCGGAGCCGTACTTGTGCATGGCCATGGTGCGGGCCACCTCGAGGAGCGCGGTGCCGGGGGGCACGGTGTAGGCGTCCTGGGACATGGCCTCGTCGACGGTGACCTCCTGGGGGTCCACGCCCTTGAGGGTTTCGATGAGGTGCAGGTCGCGCATCGACACGACTCCCACGAGCCTTCCGCCCTCCAGGACGGGGAGGTGGCGGATGGCGTGCTCGTTCATGATCCGGTGCGCCTCGCTCAGCGGGCTCTTCGTGCCGATGGTGTGCACGGTGCGAGTCATGAATTCATCGATGGTATGGGGCATGGATGGGTCCTCCCGTTTTCGTGGGCCCACGCTAGCAAGGCTCCGGCGGAGCGGAGGAGGGCACGCGGCCATTTGTTCGGCGGGGGATAGGGGTGACATGACTCGGGCGGTCATCTAAAGTGAGGTGACCGCAGAGGACACCCGGAGGAGACCCAGGAATGAAGACCCCACTGCCCGGCTTCGAGCACCTACTGGAGGTGTGTCGGAGCCGGGGCCATCCCCACAAGGTGGAGCCGCCGCTCGCGCGCGGGCTCCGGGCGAAGACGTCCGTGGCGGGGCTGCCGATGGATTCCCAACTGGAGGCGGTGCACGCGCGGGTGGGGTACCTCTGGGTGAGGGACGAACTCTCCCTGCTGCCGGTGAAGCATGAGCGGCGACCGGACCTGCACCGGGTGAACGAGCGCTGGCGGCGGGAGTGGGCGGAGCCGTTCGGCTCGCTGCGCGTCTTCGCGAAGGACGACCGACTGGCCTACTGCTACGCCACGGTGCCGGCCCTGGCGGGAGAGGCGGGGACGCAGCCCGTGGTGTGGGTCGACGTCTACGAGGCGCTCTACGCCGTTCCCGTCGCCTCGGGTGTCGACCACTTCTTCGACACCTACGCGCGCTACCTGGA
>NZ_DASVWK010000701.1:0-5741 GCF_036389735.1 Archangium sp.
GTCTCGCACCAGATGAGGTCCGCGTAGGGCGCGTAGGCGAGGCCACGGGCGATGGCGCACTCCACGCCGCCCTGGAGGCGGTAGAAGCCCTCGGCCGAGCGGCCCGCCTTGCGGTCGATGAAGGCGTGGTCGTACTCGTCCGCGTCGCTCATCAGCAGCTTGGCGCTGTCGGCGTCCGTGCGGGCCACCAGCAGGGTGGGCACGCCCATCACGTCCGCGGCCAGCCGCGCCGCCGTCAGCGTGCGGATGAAGTTGTTGGTGGGCACCAGCACCTTGCCGCCCATGTGGCCGCACTTCTTCTCGCTGGCCAGCTGGTCCTCGAAGTGCACGCCCGCGGCGCCCGCTTCAATCATGGACTTCATCAGCTCGTAGGCGTTGAGCGGCCCGCCGAAGCCCGCCTCCGCGTCGGCCATGATGGGGGCGAACCAGTAGCGCTCGTTCTTGCCCTCGGCGTGGTCGATCTGATCCGCCCGGCGCAGGGAGGCGTTGATGCGGCGCACCACGTTGGGCACGCTGTCCACCGGGTAGAGGCTCTGGTCCGGGTACATCTGCCCGGCGGTGTTGGCGTCGGCCGCCACCTGCCAGCCGGACAGGTAGATGGCCTCGAGGCCCGCGCGCACCATCTGCACCGCCTGGTTACCGGTGAGGGCGCCGAGCGCGTGCACATAGTCCTTGGTGTTGAGCAGCTCCCACAGGCGCTTGGAGCCCATCTCGGCCAGCGTGTAGCTGATGCGGATGGAGCCGCGCAGCTTCTCGACGTCCGCCTCCGAGTAGTTGCGGGTGATGCCCTCGAAGCGCTGGGCGTGGAGCTTGGCGTGGGGCGAGGCGTCAGTCTTCGTCGTCACGGCGTCGTACATGTGGGCTCCTCTCAAGATGGTAGGAAAAGAAGGGTGGAAGGAACGTCGGATTGCAGCAGGGGAACGACCCCTCAGCTGCCGTGGGCGGTGAGCGCCTCGTAGGCGGGGAGGGTGAGGAAGTCCTCGAAGCGAGGCGCGGTGGAGAGCTTCTCGAAAAGGGCACGGGCCTCCTCCAGGCGCTGGGCGCCGTAGCGCTCCGGGGCGCCCTCGGCCTCGAGGTGTTTCATCTCCTCGGCGAGCACCTGGCGGAAGCGCTCCGGGGTGACGGGCTGGCCGTCGGCCAGGGGGACGCGGTGGTGCATCCACTGCCACACCTGGGCGCGGGAGATTTCGGCGGTGGCCGCGTCCTCCATGAGGTTGTAGAGCGGCACGCAGCCCAGGCCCCCGAGCCAGGCGGCCATGTACTGCACGCCCACGCGGATGTTGTGGCGCAGGCCGTCCTCGGTGCGGGTGCCCTCGGGCATGGCCAGCAGGTCCGCCTCGGAGATGCGCACGTCCGGGCGCTTGTTGCCCAGTTGGTTGGGCCCCGGCATGTGCTTGTCGAAGATGGCGCGGGCCACCGGCACCAGGCCCGGGTGGGCCACCCAGGTGCCGTCGTGACCGTCGCGCGCCTCGCGCTCCTTGTCCGCGTGCACCTTGGCCATGACCGTCTCGTTGGCGGCCGGGTCGTTCTTGATGGGGATGAAGGCGGCCATGCCGCCCATGGCGTGCACGTTGCGGCGGTGGCACACCTGGATGAGGCGCAGCGAGTAGTTGCGCAGGAAGGCCTTGTCCATCGTCACCTGCCCGCGGTCGGGCAGGACGAACTTCGGGTCGGCCTGGAGCTTCTTGATGAAGCTGAAGATGTAGTCCCAGCGCCCGCAGTTGAGGCCCGCCGAGTGCTCGCGCAGCTCGTAGAGGATCTCGTCCATCTCGAAGGCTGCGGTGATCGTCTCGATCAGGACGGTGGCTCGGACACTGCCGTGGGGCACCCCGACATATTCCTGTGCGTACGTGAACACCTCGTTCCACAGCCGCGCCTCCCGGTGGCTCTCCATCTTCGGCAGGTAGAAGTAGGGGCCACTTCCGCGTTGCAGCAGCTCAGCGGCGTTGTGGAAGAAGTAGAGGCCGAAGTCGAAGAGCGAGGCGGACACCGGCTTGCCGTCCACCTCCAGGTGGCGCTCCAGCAGGTGCCAGCCGCGGGGCCGGCAGAAGAGCACGGCCGTCTTCTCGTGCAGGGTGTAGTGCTTGCCGTTGTCGGCGGTGTGGCTGATGGTGCCGCGCACCGCGTCGCGCAGGTTGAGCTGCCCGCGCACCACGTTGTCCCAGGTGGGGCTGTTGGCGTCCTCGAAGTCCGCCATGAAGACGCTGGCCCCCGAGTTGAGCGCGTTGATGATCATCTTCCGGTCCACCGGGCCGGTGATCTCCACGCGCCGATCCATCAGGTCCTGGGGCAGCGGGGCCACGGTCCACTCCGCTTCCCGGATGTCCTTCGTCTCGGGGAGGAAGCGCGGGCGCTCGCCCTTGTCCCAGGCCACCTGCACCGCCTTGCGCCGCTCCAGGAGGGCCTCACGCCGGGCGCCGAAGGCGCGCACCAGCCTGGCCACCAGTCCAATGGCCTCGGGGGTGAGGATGGCCTCGTACTCGGGCAACCAGGCCCCCCGGAGGGTGACGCCCTGTCCCAGGGTTCGCTGTACCCCGGTACGTTGCGCGCTGCTGGAGGAGGGGACAGTGACGTCCATGCAAAGCTCCTTGACGGGGTGCGTTGTAAAAGGCACCAACGGGCTCCAATCTGTGCCTTCTCAGAGCCAGTGTGAACCCCTATGCGCTGGAAAGACCATGCCGTGTAAGGGCGTCAACAGGACCGGGATTAAATTTGTAAATTCACCGACGTGAAAAACACCGAGGGGCAGCTGGAGAGACGGGGGTGCAATGGGGCGCAACGTGGTGCGTAGGGAGGAATGAGGCCAGGGGTGGGCGGGCCTCTTCGAGGAGCGGTGCCATGGATGAGACGAAGCGCTGCGTGGCGTGCAGGATGGAGCTCCAGGCCGAGGCGACGCGGTGCCCGCACTGCCGTGAGCGGCAGCCGGGCGCGGAGCCGATGCACCGGGGCGGGCCGGAGCGGGTGCTGGGTGGGGTCTGCATGGCCCTGGCGCGGCAGCTCGGGCTGGACGTGGCGCTGGTCCGGGTGGCGTTCGTGCTGGCGCTGGCGGTGACGGGCGGGACGGCGCTGATGGTCTACCTGCTGCTGTGGGGGCTCACGCCGGTATCGGCCACGGCGAAGGCGCCCGTGCAGCGGCTCGTGGACTGGCTGGCGAGGATGACGAGCGCCGCGACCGAGGAGCCCCGGGTGGAGCGGCGGGTCTGACGCCGGCGGCGGGCCGGTTCAGGGCAGCTTGGGCCGGATGGGGCGGGGCGCGTCCGGGTTGACGTCGAGCAGGCGCACGCCGTCCCCCTCCCGCACCGTGCCTCCGCGCAGCACCTTCGCGAGCTGCCCCCGCTGGCCCCAGGAGTCCTTCAGCAGGCCCCTGCGAATCCGCTCGAGCTTCGAGCAGGGGATGCAGGGCTCGGTCAGCTCCACCACCACCTCCGTGCCCAGCGCGAGGCGCTGGCCCGCCGGCAGGGACTCCAGCGGCAGCCCGGAGATGACGACGTTCTCCTTCAGCTCTCCGGGCCCGAGCCGCAGCGCGGCATGGGCGGCCTCGTCCAGCAGCAGGAGCTGCCGCTTGCCGTTGGGCTTCTTCTTGCCGTGACGGTCGCCCACGAAGCCGCGGCCCTCGAGGGCCTGGGCCTCGGGGACGCGCTTCATGGGGGTTCCCCGCTCCTGGGCGAGCAGGAGGGCGCGAATGGTGCCGGTGGGAGTGTCCACTTCCACAATCCTGTCCGGGGGTTCGTTCCACCGCAAGACGCGCGGTGCTATCGCACCCACTCCCGCCGAGGAGGCAGCCACGTGAGCAACCAGGGCGTCCGCATCGAGAAGGACACGTTCGGTCCCATCGAGGTTCCCGCCGAGCGTCTGTGGGGCGCGCAGACGCAGCGCAGCCGGCAGAACTTCGCCATCTCCAGCGAGCGCATGCCGCTGGCCCTCATCCGCGCCCTGGTGCTGGTGAAGAAGGCGGCGGCCCTCGTCAACATGGAGAACGGCACGCTGCCCAAGGACAAGGGCGAGGCCATCGTGAAGGCCGCCAACGAGGTGCTCGACGGTCAGCATGACGAGGAGTTTCCGCTGCTCGTGTGGCAGACGGGCAGTGGCACCCAGACGAACATGAACGTCAACGAGGTGCTGGCCAACCGGGCCTCGGAGCTGCTGGGCGGCGAGCGCGGCGAGGGGCGCCGCGTGCACCCCAACGACGACGTCAACAAGGGGCAGAGCTCCAACGACGTCTTCCCCACCGCCATGAGCGTGGCCGCGGCGGAGGCCGTGGTGCGCAACGTGTTGCCCGAGCTCCAGGCGCTGCGCGACGTCCTCGCGGAGCGCTCGGAGAAGTTCCGGGACATCGTGAAGATTGGCCGCACGCACCTCCAGGACGCCACCCCGCTGACGCTGGGCCAGGAGTTCAGCGGCTACGTGGCGCAGTTGGAGTACGCGCGCAAGCACCTGGAGCTGTCCCTGCCGCACCTGTCCGAGCTGGCGCTCGGGGGCACCGCGGTGGGCACCGGCCTCAACGCCCCCAAGGGCTTCGCCGAGCGCGTGGCACAGGAGCTCGCCCGCCTCACGGGCCACGCCTTCGTCACCGCGCCCAACAAGTTCGAGGCGCTCGCGGCCAACGACGCGCTGGTGCACGCCCATGGCGCGCTCAAGGGCCTGGCCGCCGCGCTCTTCAAGATCGCCAACGACGTGCGCTGGCTGGCCTCGGGGCCGCGCTCGGGCATTGGGGAAATCACCATCCCCGAGAACGAGCCGGGCAGCTCCATCATGCCCGGCAAGGTGAACCCCACGCAGTCCGAGGCCGTCACCATGCTGTGCGCGCAGGTGATGGGCAACGACGTGGCCATTTCCCTGGGCGGCGCGTCCGGCAACTTCGAGCTGAACGTCTTCAAACCGCTCCTCATCCACAACTTCCTTCAGAGCTGCCGGCTGCTGGCGGACGGCATGCGCAGCTTCCGGCTCCACTGCGCGGTGGGGATTGAACCGAACCTGCCGCGCCTGAAGGAGAACCTGGAGCGCTCGCTGATGCTCGTCACCGCGCTCAACCCGCACATCGGCTACGACAACGCGGCGAAGATCGCCAAGACGGCGCACAAGGAGGGCAAGACGCTCAAGGAGGTGGCGGTGGCGCTGGGCCTGCTCACCCCCGAGCAGTTCGACCAATGGGTACGCCCGGAGAAGATGACGGGCAACCTCTAGCGCGTCCGGGGGCGCCGGCGGGACCGCAGCAGCCACAGCAGCAGTCCCGCCGCCGCCAGGGCCGTGCCCGGAGCCGCGGCGCAGCCACTGGCGGCCTCCTCACCCACGAGGGTCCTCTCGGCGGAGTCGGGGGGCGACTGCTCCACCGGCGGTTCCGGTGCGACCGGCACGGTGACGGTGCCCTCGGCCCTCACGGTGTGCCCGCGCACCCGGAACTCGGTCTCGGACAGACCGCTCTTGAGCGCCACCTTGCCCAGGTCGTCGGTGGGCGGTGCATCGGAGCGGAAGGCGAAGCGGTCGGCCAGCAGCACCTCGCTCCCTCCCTGGGGTGTCACCCAGACGCTGTACGTCTTCGCGCCCAGGTCCGCCCGCATCCGCACGTGGTACGTGACATTCGCGCTGTAGGGCACGCTGGCGAGCGCCGCGTACTCACCGCCCCGGCGCACGTCGAAGAAGCCGCTCGGGTTGAGGCGGAGGCTCATGGCCAGGCTGGAGTAGCCGGTGACGGAGGTGGAGGTGTCCGCGTAGCCGATGACCCCGTCGATGGGTCTGGCCAG
>NZ_DASVWK010000702.1:0-3782 GCF_036389735.1 Archangium sp.
GGCCTATGTGCTGGTGGCCTACTCGTTCGCCTACCTGACCTTCGGCCTCATCGAGTCCGCCTTCCTGGTGCGCCGGCACCTCGTCTCCCGGAAGCTCGGCGGCGGGGTGGCCCTGGCCGCGACCGTCCTGGAGGAAGAGGACGAGGACCTCGAGGACGAGCAGGAAGTGGCGTAGCTCCCGCGGCTTGGTGCGTGCTGGGGGAGGCGCGTGCGGCTAGGATGCGCCGCCCATGCGCGTCGAGCTGCTGTGCACCGGTGACGAGCTCGTCACCGGACTGACTCCCGACACCAACAGCCCCGACCTGGAGGCGCGGCTCTTCGAGCTGGGCATCAAGGTGCAGCGGGTGGTGCTGGTGGGAGACGTGCGCGAGGACATCGCCCGCGCCCTGCGCGAGGCCGCCTCCCGCGCGGACGTGGTCATCGTCTCCGGCGGGCTGGGCCCCACGGCGGACGACTTCACCGCCGAGTGCGCCGCGGTGGCCGCGGGCGTGCCGCTCGTCGAGGACGCGGGAACGCTGCGCTTTCTGCGAGAACGGGCCCAGCAGCGGGGCCGCGAGCTGACCCCCAACGTGGCGCGCATGGCGCTCGTGCCCGAGGGCGCGGAGGTGGTGCCCAATCCCGTGGGGGCCGCGCCGCTGTTCATCGTCCGGATGGGGGGCTGCCGGCTCTACTTCCTGCCCGGCGTGCCCCGCGAGTACCGGACGCTGGTGGACGGCGAGGTGGTGCCGCGTGTGCGCACGGAGCTGGAGCTGCGGGCGGGCCGCACGTACCGCGCCTTCCGCCTGCTGCGCACGGTGCGCGTCCCCGAGTCCGTCCTGGACGCGCGCGTGGCCCCGCTGGCGAAGGCACACCCCCGGGTGGTGTTCGGCTTTCGGACGCACGCGCCGGAGAACCAGCTCAAGCTGATGGCGGAGGCGCCCACCCAGGCCGAGGCCGATGCCGCCCTGGCCGCCGCCGAGGCCGCCGCCCGCGCGGAGCTGGGGCTGGCGGTGTACGGCGCGGACGGGGACACCTACACGGGAGTGCTGGCGAGGCTGCTGACGGAGGCCCGGGCGACGCTGTCGCTCGCGGAGAGCTGCACGGGTGGGCTCATCTCCGCGCAGCTCACGGCGGTCCCGGGGGCGAGCAGCTTCCTGCTGGGCGGAGCCGTCGTCTACACCGAGCAGATGAAGATGGCCTGGGCCGGGGTGTCGGCCGAGCTGCTGGAGCGCCACGGGGCCGTGTCGAACCCGGTGGCGATGGCGATGGCCGAGGGCATCCGCGCCGCCTGCCAGACGACGTACGGCCTGTCCGTCACGGGGTTCGCGGGCCCGACGGGAGGCACCGCCGAGGATCCCGTGGGCACCGTCTACTGTGCGCTGGCCGTGGAGGGGGCCCCCACCCGCTGCGAGCGCTTCTCCATTGCTGGTGACCGGGACCTCGTGCGTCTCTTCGCCGCCTCCTATGCGCTCGAGTTGCTGCGTGAGCGCCTGCTGACCGCGCCGTCCTCACCATGAGCCGCTCCAAGTCCAAGCGTTCCAAGCAGCCCCCCGTCGCCTCACCCGCGTCCGAGAGCGCCTCGCGTGAAGGCACACCGACGCCGCCCGTGGAGCACGTCGGGCCCCCGGATGCACGCGGTGGGATGGTGGGGGCCGCGCTGCGCATGTGGCTGGCGGCGTACCGGGTGGAGGTGGTGCTCTTCCTGGTGAGCTTCGCGGTGCTGGCGAGCTTCAGCTCGCAGCGTTTCCTGCGCCAGAGCGAGGCGCCGCACTTCGTGTACCAGGCGAAGGGGTGGCTGGAGGGGCGCTTGGACCTGGATCCCGAGGTGCTGCCGAACCTCGAGGACTGGGCGTGCGTGCGCGAGGTGGCGGGGCAGAAGGTGCGATGCGAGGGCCGGCCACGTGCGGGAGATCGCTGGTACGTGAGCTTCCCGTCGTTCCCGGCGGTGGTGATGCTGCCCTTCGTGGCGCTGCACGGCTACCAGTTCAACGACACCTCGTTCGGGGTCTTCGTCGGGGCGCTGGCGGTGGCGCTCTTCTACGCGCTGGTGCGCTACCTCGCGAAGGAGGGGGAGACGGCGCGCGACCGCACGGAGAACGTCGGGCTGGCGCTCATCCTGGCCTTCGGCACGCTCTTCTTCTACGCCTCCATCCGAGGCGAGGTGTGGTTCAGCGCGGAAGTCATGGGCGTGGCCTTCACCTGCCTCTACGTGCGCAACGCGGTGAGGGCGCACCGCCCGGTGCTCGCGGGCCTCTTCTTCTCCATGGCGACGCTCACGCGCACGCCGCTGCTGTTCTCCGGCCTCTTCTTCGTGCTGGAGGCGCTGTGCCCCGGACCGGACCGGCTGACCCAACTGCGCGAGCTGGGCTCCCAGTGGAAGTCCGCGCTGCGCAAGCTGGGCCTGTTCGCGCTCGGGGCCGCGCCGCTCGCGCTCCTGGCGGCGGCCTACAACGTCTACCGCTTCGGCAACCCGGGCGAGTTCGGCCACAGGTTCCTCTTCAACAACCGCGTCAACGTGGACATCGACCGTTGGGGCCTGTTCAACCTGGCCTATCTCCAGCGCAACCTGGAGGCGGCCTTCCTCAAGCTGCCGAGCCTCTCGTCGAACCCGTTGCGACTGGGGTACGACCCGCATGGCCTGTCGCTGCTGCTGACGCTGCCGCTGCTCGTCTTCCTGGTGGTGCCGAAGCTGCGCCCGCGCCTGCACTGGCCGCTGTGGCTCACCGTGGCCGTGACGGCGCTGCCCGGGCTCTTCTACCAGAACACCGGGTACATGCAGTTCGGCTTCCGGTTCAGCATCGACTACACGCCCTACCTCCTGCTCCTCTTCGCCATCGGCGGCTGGTCGCTGCGCAACCGGGCCGTGCTGGCGGCAGTGGCGCTCGGGGTGCTGGTGAACTTCTGGGGCGCGGTGGCCTTCCGGGGCTTCACCGAGTATGTCCGCCACTGGTAGCCCCCGGTCCGTTGGCTTGACCGGGCGCTCCAGGACGAGCAGATAACGGGTGTGACGCAACCGCCTTCAGGAAATCCTCCCTTCGGCAAGCGCTGGCACACCCGCGAGGACAGCGGCATCCGGCTCGATGCGCGGCTGCGCTGGTGGCACGACGACGAGCCCATCGAGCACCCCCGCATCATCGAGCTCTTCAACAGCTCGCTCGTGCTCGACGAGCAGGGGCGCTACCAGCTCCAGATTGGCCGGGACTGGTGCTACGTCCAGGTGGAGGACGCGGCCTACGAGGTGCGCACGGTGGACGTCACCCCGGACGAGCGGGTGTTCGTGCGCTTGAGCGACCGCACCGCCGAGGCCCTGGAGCCGGCCACCCTCGCCGTGGCGCCCGATGGCGTCCTCTCCTGCCGGGTGAAGGGCGGCCGGGCCGGGGCGCGCTTCTCCCGGGACGCCCAGTACCAGCTCGGGGAACTGCTGGAGCAGGACGAGGGCGGCCAGCTGTTCCTGCGCGCGGGCCAGCGCCGTCTCGCGGTGCCGGTGTCGCTCGAGTCTCCTGGCGTCTAGGCCGTCGCCGCCGCCTCCATCTCGGCCGGGCTGGGCGCGGGGGGCACCGGGAGGGACATGCCCACCAGCTCACGGGCGAGCGCCTCCATGGCCTCGGGGTGCTCGCGCAGCCACTCCGTGGCCCGCTCCCGGCCCTGGCCGATGCGCTCCCCGCGCAGGCTGAAGTGGCTGCCGGACTTCTCGATGAGGCCCATCTGCACGCCCAGGTCCAGCACCTCGGCCGCCCGGTGGATGCCGCTCCCGTAGAGCAGGTCGAACTCGGTCTCCTGGAAGGGCGGCGCCAGCTTGTTCT
>NZ_DASVWK010000703.1:0-8372 GCF_036389735.1 Archangium sp.
ATCACCAAGCTCAACGCGCTCACCATCGTCTCGGCCGAGAACCAGGTTCACACCTACTACATGAACATCGGGCCGACGTTCACCGACCCGGTGGCGCGCCAGCTCTACGCGGAGATCGCCGCCATCGAGGAGCAGCACGTCACGCAGTACGAGTCGCTGTGCGACCCGGACGAGTCGTGGCTGGAGAAGTGGCTGCTGCACGAGGCCAATGAGGTCTACAACTACTACAGCTGCCTGCACTACGAGTCGAACCCGCGCATCAAGGAAGTGTGGCAGCGGTTCGTGGACTACGAGCTGGGGCACCTGCACTACGTGATGGAGCTCTTCAAGCAGCTGGAGGGGCGGGATCCCGCCGAGGTGCTGCCCCGGGAGCTGCCGGAGCCCGTCCGCTTCGACAGCCACCGCGAGTTCGTGCGCAAGGTGCTCAACACCGAGGTGGGCTTGAGCGCCAACGGCACCGAGTTCGTGCCGCGCACCGAGGAGTCCGAGCGCACGCTGCTCTACCGCCAGCAGCTCAACTCGGAGGGCTCGCCGAGCGCGGTCGCCTCCGCGGGCTACCGCTGGCGTCCGGGCACCGAGCTGGCCGAGGAGGCCGAGCGCGTGAGCCCGCTGTCCGAAGGGAGGATCCAGTAATGGAACGCAAGGCGAGCGAGTTGGGGATGAACAAGACGGGCATCGCGACCTCCCCGGTGGGCGGCAAGAAGACCATCGAGGGCGCGGAGAAGTACTCTCCGGACGTCCCGGGAGATGCCTCGGGCATCTGGAAGGAGCGCCAGGCCTACGCGCGCGAGTCGGAGAACCTGGGCTCGGTGCCACCTCCCGTCACCATGAAGGGGATGGCGAAGACGGCGGTGGACATGCTGAAGGGCGGCCGGTCCACGGTCTTCATCGACAAACTGGGCCAGCGCGCCGGCTTCGAGCGCACCGGGGTGCGGCTGTACGAGGCGGCCCTCTCCAAGCTGGACGTCTTCGGCACGTGGGAGGGCGGGCCCTCGCGGGAGCAGCTGGAGAAGATCCGCCTGGACGAGCTGTCGCACTTCGCGCTCGTCAAGCGCTCCATCGAGAAGCTGGGTGGGGACCCCACGGCGCTCACGCCGGCGGCGGACCTCCAGGCCAACATGTCCGAGGGCGTGCCCCGGATGCTGACGGACCCGCACGTGAACCTGCTCCAGTCGTTGGATGGGCTGCTGACGGCCGAGCTCGTGGACAACGCGAGCTGGGAGTTGCTCATCGAGCTGGCGCGTGAGCTGGGACACACCGCGCTGGCCGAGGACTTCCAGCGGGCGCTGGACGTGGAGCAGGAGCACCTGGCGCTGGTGCGAAGCTGGATCGCCACGGGGACGATGTTGGAAGCCCGGGTCGGCGAGGAGGCCGCGGGCGCCCCGGCATAGCCATCAACGCGACGGAGGCTGGACGATGCAGGAGCACACCCCGTTGGAGAATCCGTCTCTCACCACCTGGAGGAACCCGTCCCTCCGGGTGGAGTCCCTCGCTGCCTTGGGGACCATCGGGGCGCTCACCATGGGCACGGCCCTGGTGGGTGCACGTGCCTCGAACAGCACGCAGCTCTGGTACCGGCGCCTGCGCAAGCCCGCCTTCCAACCACCGGCCCGGGTGTTCGGGCCGGTGTGGACGGTGATGTATGGACTGATGGCCCTCTCCGCGTGGAAGGTGTGGAACCGGCCCGCGGGTCCCAGTCGCTCGTGGTCGCTCCTCCTGTGGGGCGCGCAGCTCGGGTTCAACGCGCTCTGGTCCCCGCTCTTCTTCCGAAAGCACCGCCAGAAGGCCGCGCTGGTGGACCTCGTGGCCCTGGGGGTGAGCCTCGCCGGGTATACCGCCGTGTCGAGCAAGGTGGACCGTGGGGCGGCGTGGATGATGGCGCCCTACCTCGCCTGGGTGGGCTTCGCCGGCGCGCTCAACGAGGAGATCGTCCGGCTCAACGATTGAGGTCCCCCGCGGTCCCCTCCAGGATGCCCTCCTCACTTCTACCTGTCCGCTCCAGGACGTCTCCCTCACCATCAAGCCCGGCATGTTCGGACTGCTCGGCCCCAACGGCGCGGGCAAGTCCACGCTGATGCGCACGCTGGCCACCCTCCAGGAGGCCGACAGCGGCAGCGCCTTCCTCGGCGACATCGACATGCTGCACGATGGACAGCCCCATCCTGAACTTCTACTCGTTCCTCTCGGCGCGCTACGAGGTGAAGCGTGACACGTGGAACGACGTCGCCAGAAGGTGGCCTACCAGCAGCCGCCCTTCACGCACCCAACGGCACCGGCACGGAGACGGAGCTGAAGTTCTCCGACTGGACGGACGTGGGCGTGCTCGACCAGGAGGGCAAGCCGCTCTACCTGGAGCGGGTGCGGGTGAAGCCGGGTGACCTGGAGTTCACCGCGGTGGTGGACCAGCGCCCGGCGAAGGCGGGGGTGGATCCACTCAACAAGCTCATCGACCGCAAACCAGACGACAACACGGTGGCGGTGGAGAAGCTCTGACCCCTCCCAGCTCCATTTACCCATCAGGTAGACCCTGGCACTTGACGTGAGACGTCACTCGCCCGATACTTCAGATCGGGCGTGTCAGAGTGTCTGGTTAGCCTTTTGGATCATGGGGGCAGGGAGGTGGGGCGTCGTTGGGCCGGATGAGTTCCACGCACAGCCTCCGCGCAACCTGCTGGCCGTGATGGATGACGAACTCGTGGAGGAGGACTTCCGATGATTCCGGCTCTGGTCGTTCGAGGGCAGGCAATGGCCCGCGTATTCCGCAAGCTGCTCGAGCCGGAGTTCGGACCCGAGCTCCGCCTGGTCGAAGAGGATTCCGCGGGGGGAAGTGTCATGGCGGCGAAATCCATCCTCCTGCGTCGCAGGTACGTCGTGGCCCTGGTCACCGACACGAAACCGGAGGAGATCCGGCAGACGCACCGCTCCATCGTGTACCTGCTGATCAGCGCGGCCTGCGCGGACCAGTGGAAGCTCGTTTTGATGGCGCCCGAGACGGAGGTGCTGCTCTTCAAGGACCGGGGAGTGCTGCGCCAGTTGCTCGGGCGGGAGCCGACACAGGAGGAGCTGATTCGCGGCCAGACCGGGCCCCGGCGCGTACTGGAGGAAGCGCTCGGATTCGAGGGGTTGGCGCTCGACGAGGAGCTGTGCCGGCGTCTGGCGCGGGTGGACGTGAGTCCCCTGGCCGAGCACTCCTCCGTCCGGCAGGTGCGGGAGTTCTTCCGGGCTCACCGGGAAGGGCGCGCCTCGCTGCCTTTCTGACTCAGTCCGGCTCTACCTCGGGGACAACCCGATGATGGGGCGGCGCATGAGCTGCCGGCGCCGGAGGATGGAGCGGAGTCCCAACCACATAGCCCCGAGCGACACCCCCATCCACACCGCCGCCCAGAAGGGCGCGGGCAGGTAGGTGAGCTGGGCCATGGCGTGGGCGTCGGAGACCCCCACCTCCAGGCCGTAGCCGAACAGGCCCTTGATGTCCTGGAGCGCCAGCAGGCAGGAGAGCGCGGCGATCCAGACCACCAATCCGCGCCGCAACCACACCGGGCCCTTCCAGGCCACCAGTCCGAGCAGGGCCCCCATGCCGGCGATGAAGCCGAGCGTGAAGAGCCCATCCGAGCGGGACGAACCAGTGGCGAGCGCGTGTGAGGCGCCAGGGTCGGGCGGGAGCAGTGGAACCCAGAGGACGGCCACGCCCACCATCCAGACCACCAGCGCCCACAGCAGCGCACGTCCGCTGCGCATCCGCCCGGCGGCCACCAGCAGCAGCGTTCCGGCCACCGAGGAGCCCACGTAGCCCCCCGAGGCGATGAGGAGTTCCTTCCAGAGCGAGCCGGTGACCGAGTGGTAGGTGAGGCCCCCCGTGGCCGGGCTGATGGTGACGCTGCTCACGTGGGAGCCCACGGCCCAGGCGGAGAAAGCGTGCCCGCTCTCGTGCATGAGCGTCACCAGCAGTCGGAAGGGGTACAGCCACACCGTCTGCCAGAGGAAGAGACTGGCCGCGGCGGCGAGCACCAGGCACGCCAGCAGGGCGCGGGTGGACATCGGCGGTGGCTCGGGCATGGGGCGCATGACGCTTGGACGCTAACACGGGCGCTTTCGTTCCGCTGGGCGGTCATGCGGCCACTGCCGTTGCCTTGATCCGCTCCAGCAGCGAGACCAGCTCGTTCACCTGGGTCGAGGTGAACAGCCCTTCCGGGCCCTGGGGGGTGACGTCCGTGAACGGTGACTCATAGAGCAGCGTGGGCTCCATCACCCCGTGCTCCGTCAGGTGCTCCACGATGAGGTTCACGAACTCGATTTGGTTCGCCCCGAGCCTGCTCCCGGCCAGGAAGCCGGCGAGTGCGCGCTTGGCGGCTTCACGGTCCAGGCCCACCAACGAACGTACGAAGAGGCCGAGCCCATGCGCCTCCTGCGTCGCACGCCGGAGGTCGTCCGTCCCACCGACTCCGTTCTCCGCCAGCATCCGCTCCAACTCCGTCAGGTCCAATGGGGTCAGCGGTTCATTCATCCGCACCTTGCGGATGGCCAGGTGATTGTGGTGCTCGCGGAGGAACACCCGAGCCTTGTCCCGGAAGCGCTCGAAGCCGTCCGACGCGGCGAAGCTCGACAGCGCCACCTCCGTCTCACCGCCCAGCTGGTCCTCGAAGTCGGTGTAGATGGGCTTGCGCTTCTGCTTCTCGATGAACCGCACGAGTGCGCGGAGTCGTTTGCGGAGGCGCTCCAGCATCGGAATCGTCACGTCCTGCCACCACTCGTCGGCCTGTACATCCTGGATCAACGCGAGCTGCTCGCGCACCATTGGGATGCTGGACTTCTCCTCCAGCAGGCCCGCGATGGCCTTGACCTGCTCGCGCAACCGCTCGAAGCCGGGCTCGGCCCGCAGCAATGCCAGTTGCAGGTTCAACAGCAGCAGGTCGAAACGCTTCGTCTCCTCGGCCTCGGTTTCCTTTTCCGAGGGGAGACCGGCGACTTCGTGTGCGAGTTCCGAGAGCGAGTCGTCCGTCAGCTTCAGCCATGCCGCCGGCTTCACGTACTTCTCCACCAGCCGTCGCTTGGGCCGGACGATGAAGTTGTCGATGTTCATCGCCGCCACCTCGCCGCGCAGCAAGACGGCGAGCTCACCCCGCACTTCCGCGTCGTTCGTTGCCTCGCCCAGGGTTGGCTGGGTCTCCTCCACACGCGGGGTTTCGCCCGCCTGGCCCGGCTTCTTGTCCAACTCGCCAATGAGTTCCAGCCGCGCCTTGAACAGCCGCTTGCCCAGCGGTTCGCCTGGTGCGCCCTCGGCCGTCTCGAGGTTCTGGCTGAAGAACTCGAGGTTCTGGCAGTAGTCGAAGAGATAGAAGAACCGCTTGTGCTCGCCCGGACCGAACAGGTCCAGGCAGAGTCGCGTGCCGCGACCGAGCATCTGCCAGAACTTGGTTTTCGAGCGGACCAGCTTGAAGAATACCAGATTCACCACCTCGGGTACGTCGATGCCCGTGTCGAGCATGTCCACGGAGATGGCGATGTGCGGCGGCTTCTCCTTGTTGGAGAAATTGTCGATCAGGCTCTGGGCGTATTCAGTCTTGAAGGTGATGACCCGCGCGAACGCGCCCTTGTGGTGGGGGTAATTCGAGTTGAAGCGCTCGGCGATGAAATCCGCGTGGGCGTTGTTCTTGGCGAAGATGATGGTCTTCCCCAGGCGATCACCACCCGCCACCTTGAGCCCCCGGGTCATCAGGTGCTCCAGGACCTTGTCGACGGTGTCCTTGTTGAAGAGCCATTTGTTGACGGCCTCGGCTTCGACGCGGTCGGGCACCCCCTCCTCGTCGTCCCACTCCAGCTCGTCCCACTGGTCCTTTTCCTCCGCGGGGAGCGCATCGTAGGTGATGCCCTCGCGCTGGAACTTCAGGGGCACAGAGACCGCCTTGGGCGGCACGAGGAACCCGTCGCCTACCGCGTCCTCAAGCGGATAGGCGTCCGTGGGAACACCTTTTTCCAGGTCGAACAGGCCGTAGGTGTTGTGATGCACCTCGTCCTTGGGAGTGGCCGTGAGGCCCACCAGCAGCGAGTCGAAGTAGTCGAAAATGGCCCGGTACTTCTGGAAGACCGAGCGGTGCGCCTCATCAATGATGATGAGGTCAAAGTGCCCCACGCCGAAGCGCCGCTGACCCTCGCGGGTCTCGTCGATGAGGCCCATCATCGTCGGATAGGTCGAGACGAACACGCGGCCCTCGGTGCCCTTCTCGGTCACGAGGTTCACCGGCGCGGCATCGGGCAGGAACTTCTTGAAGGCGTTGACCGCCTGGTTCACCAGCGCCACGCGGTCGGCGAGGAAGAGCACGCGCTTCACCCAGTTGCAGCGCATGAGCAGGTCCACGAGCGCGATGACCGTGCGCGTCTTGCCCGCGCCGGTCGCCATGACCACCAGCGCCTTGCGGTCGCTGTCCTGCTCGAAGGCCTCGCCGATACGGCGGATGGCCCGTGTCTGATAGTAGCGCTCGACGATGTCCGCGTTGATGGGGGCGTCCGCCAGCGGCTTGCGACTGGTACGCCGCTGGATGAGCAGCTCCAGCTCGGCCTTCTTGTAGAAGCCCTGAACCGGGCGCTCCGGGTTGCTGACGTCGTCCCAAATCCGGTGCTCGTAGCCGTTGGAATAGAAGATGACCGGGCGCTGGCCGAAGCGCTGCTCCAGGCAGTCGGCGTAGAGCTTCGCCTGCTGCTGACCCACACTCAGGTCGCGCCGGGTGCTCTTGGCCTCCACGAGTGCCAGCGGCTTGCCGTCGTCCCCCCAGAGCACGTAATCGACGTAACCCTTGCCCGTCTTGTTGGGCATGCCGCTGACCTCGAACTCCCGGTCACGCGGCTGATCCAGCGCCCAGCCGGCCTCCTTGAGCAGCAGGTCGATGAAGTAGTCGCGGGTCTCTTCCTCGGAATAGTCGTGCGTGTCCGGCTGGGTCGTGTTGGCCTTCTTGACCTCGGCCATCTCGGCGCGCAGCCGCTTCAGCTCCTCGTCCAACGCGGTCTTGTCGGCCAGGAGCGCGGAAAGCTTCTCGTCCCGCTCACGCAACTGCGTTTCGAGCCGCTGGAGTTGTTCCAGCGTCTGCGGTGGCACCGGAGCGGTCTTGGGCAGCTTGCTGGGGTCGAACGCCACCCCGGCTGCGGGTTGAGGCCCGCGGGCGTAGGTGCGCGCCAGCCAGTAGGCGACGTGGAACAGCTCGCCTACCGTCCGTTGCGCGTCGTACTGCGTCACCATTTTGTTGCTGTGGACGGCCAGGTTGCCCAGCTTGATGATGAGCAGCGCCTTGGCGAAGACCGTCGCCCCGGCCGCCTTGCGGAAGGTCGGCTCGTGGATGAGCGCGCTCAGGTTGTCCTGATAGGGCAGGGTGAGCGCCGGGTCGTGCGTGTAGAGCCACCTCACCGCCAGTTCCAGACCGCGCCGAGCGTAGAAACAGGAGGTGCGAGCGTCGGCGTAGGCGAGCGACTCGGCCTTCGCGGTGGCCTCGAAGACCGAGGGCCATTCGGCCTGGAGAAAGGTGAAGTGGCTCATGTCACGGCGCTCCGGTGTCCAGTTCTTGTTGCGAGGGGATGCGGGTCAGCAAGCGCAGCCCACGCCGACGATTGTACCCCACGGAGAAGAGTTCGCTCCGAATGGTGACCACTGCCCGAATTGGGGGCGAGTGAGGGCGCTCCAACCAAGCCAAGGTGCTCGTGGTGAGATCGGGGTTCATTCAGGTGCTCCAGCATCAACTATCCATGCCACGATAGGACAGACCATTTGGTGGCATCGCCAGGGTGTCAGGGCTTCGTCATGCCATGGCGCTTGCGCGCCTACTCTGAATCCGGAGGGTATAGCTTCATCAATTCTTCCGGCAGGGGCGTGCGGAGGAACATCATCCCCTTTTGCTTACGCGCAGGGATGACTTGGAATCCCTGGCCAGCGATTCTGACGAGTTCGCCGTCTCTGCCATTGCCGCTGGCGAGCCATGCGTCTGCTTCTTCTCTCGTTGCGAACGTCTGGGAGACGACGATGTAGTCGATGGCTGGGGTGTAGAACGAGCGAAAGAACTCGCGGTACTCATCCAGTTTCTGGATCTCGCGGACGTAGAGCAGCGATACCGCCGCGATTCGAAGCGCTTCGTCTTCTGGCGAGCCGTCTTGATACTTCTCGTTCACAGTCTTGAGGACTTCCATGATGGAGTCCACATCGAAGTTGTGATTGTATTTCATCGTTGCATTCTAGAGGGCAAGAGGGGCCAGAATGAGCGCACCAGAACCGCCCGTCATGAGGACGAAGGTGACACCACCAACGACGACGATGGTCCCAAGTGTCACCTCGGTCTTGTGTTCCCTGATCCATTCAATCGCTTGGGCCATGCGGGAAAATTCAAGTTTCT
>NZ_DASVWK010000704.1:0-27043 GCF_036389735.1 Archangium sp.
CATCGAGGCCCTGGCCTGCGGTGCGCCCGTGGTGGCGAGCGACCTGCCGGTGCTGCGCGAGGTGGGCGGCGATGCCGTCACCTACGCCCCGGTGGGAGACCTCGGCGCCTGGACGGAGGCGGTGCACCGCATGCTGACGTCAGCGGAGTCCGACACGGGCCGGAGCCAGCGCATCGCGCGCGGGCGCGGCTACTCGTGGACGAACCACGCGCGCATCATCCTCGACACCTACCGCCGACTCGCCGGGCACTGAGGGGCCTCTCAGTAGCGGCGTGCATTCCGCATTCACCGCCAAGCGAGGCACAAGTCATGCCTGGATTGCTTGTTCAAGCTTTTGGGGTTGGCTTGCTCCTCGCGGGTTGCATGGGCTGCGGCGGACCCAACGGTGGAGGAACCAGGACCATCGTCATTGGCGAGATCCAGCCCAGGCAGATTCATTACGTCACGGTGTCTGAACAGGTAGGCGAAGAGCCGGGGGGCTGGCGAGAAGCCTGCATACGGCTCAACATTCAACGTAGCACTGGCGAGTCCTTTCTTTGCGAATTTGGAATAGGCGTTCCAATACAAAACAAAGAAGGTCCAATCTCGCTCGCTCTAGCACAGCGCCTCACCGCGGCGATCATCCATACGGCAGCCACCACCGTCTTCCAGTCCGCCACGCCAACATCGCCTCTCGGGTTGCTGTGTCAACAAATCAGGACCGGACTCCTGCCCACGATGAGGGCTGCCATTGGTGGTTCGCGCGTGAATCAAACATGTCACAAGAAGACCATACCCGTTCAACTCGGCGACTTCTTCCCTTGAGCCCATGACCTTATCCAAAGACCAGTTGCTATCAATCGCGCGAGACTACTGGCGCTCGGATAACGACTATTCCCTGCGGCAGGAGAAGAGCCCCGAGATTGTACGACTCGAGGCGCGCTGGGAAGAGGAACTCGGATGTCTTGACCGGTGGCATGGCTTCTTGCGCGACCTCAGACAAGAGCTTCCCAGTTTCACCATTGGAGACGGCACGGCGACACCTGATGCCTGCTTTCGCTGCGTTGCCTATCCTGTAAAAGGCCAAAAAGGTCAGCCGCTACCAGAGTTTCGCTGGGTGGTCGTCGGGTGCGTCAGCATCGTGGCACCCGTCCATATCGTCTATGCCGTGGAGTATGGTCGCGACAGCAAGACCGGACATGGCTCCAAACTCCTGTTTGAGCCGTTTCCATCCGAAATGAAGATTCCGGCTGACGTGATCGCCAGGAAGATTGAAGAGACGTTCGGGTTCAGCAAGCTTCCGCGCGAGCTTGCCGAAATGCCTGTCCCGTTGTTCGTGCAATGGGTGGAGCCCCCGCGGACAACGTTGTTTCACGCGCTTTTCACAAACGAGCCAGACAACGTGCCGTGATCTGGCGCCGAGCCGGCAAGGCACTCAGCGCCGGGACGCGAGTTCCTGCTCGACCAGTTCAGCGAAGCCGTCGAAGCAGTGCGAGGCCTCGAAGCGCTCCTGCACCATGCGCCGTCCGTTCCGGGCCAACTCGCGGAACGTCTCCGGCTCGTCCATCACCCGGGCCAGGGCCTCGGCGAGCCGCTGGGGCGAGCGCACCGGCACGGTGAGGCCCGTCTCCCCATCCCGGATCGTCTCGCGCAGCCCGCCCACGGCGGTGGCCACCACGGGCACCTCGCACGCCAGCGCCTCCAGCGGTGAGAACCCGAGCCCCTCCTCCAGCGACACCTGCGCGCACACGTCCGAGGCCTGGTAGTACGCGGGCAGCTCGCGCGTGGGCTCCACCGCGTCGCGGGTAATCGTGCAGTCCCCCAGCCCCCGCTCCACGGCCAGCTCCCGCAGCCGCTTGTGCCCGCCACTGAGGTTGAGCATCCAGAAGGAGCGCCCCTGGGCGCGCAACAGGGCGCACGCGTCCAGCAGGGACTCGGTGTCCTTCTCCGGGGCCACGCGGCTGGAGAAGAAGATGAGGAAGCCCTCCTCGGGCAGGCCCAGCTTCGCGCGCAGCCGCCGCTTCTCCTCGGGCGTCACCGGCTGGAAGCGCGTCGTGTCCACCCCGTACAGCGGCACCAGGCGCACCTTCTCCGTCCGCCCCAGCGACACCTCGCGCCCCAGGTACTCGCTGAGCACGACATACCGGTCCGCCAGCAGCGCGTTGGCGGCGCGCGCGGCCTCCAGCAGCGTGCGCCCGGCGAGGTACGCCGGCAGCCCGAGCTCCCCGCGCTCATAGCGGCAGTGGAAGTAGGCGATGTTGGGGCTGCAGATGAGCAGGTACGTGGGCGCTCGGGTGACTCCCCGGCTGACGTTCGCGGCCAGCGAGGCCACGCCCGCGTTCTGCGCCAGCACGGCGTCCACCTCGGCGCGGTGCCGCACCAGCCATGCCCCGGCCCACGCGGCGAAGGCCACGCGCCCGGCCGGGCCCTCCACGATACGGACGGGCTCGGGGCCCTCGTCCTTCCAGTTGATGGTGCGCGGCCCGAAGGCGGGACGCAGCAGCAGCGTCAGCTCGAAGCGTTGCTTCAGCCCCGACACCAGACGCACGTCGGTACCGCTCTCGCAGAGGAACACCAGCCGGCGGCGGGTGGAGGTCGTCATGCCCGCTTCTCTAGCACCTGCTCGTACACCTGGAGCGTCCGTCGAGCCACTTCGTCCCAGGTCAACGCTTCCATCCGCCGATGCGCGGCCCGGCCCAGGCGCTCGGCGAAGTCCCGGTCCACGGCCAGCTCGCGCAGCCCCGCGGCCAGCCCGGCGATGTCCCCGGCGTCCTCCAGCACCAGCCCGTCCTCGCGGGGGGTGATGAGCTCCGAGGCCCCGGCGGCGCGCGAGACGATGACGGGCAGCCCGCAGGCCATGGCCTCGGTGACGACCATGCCGAAGGCGTCGTAGGGCGAGGGGCAGACGAAGACGTCCGCCGCGGCGTAGAAGCGCTCGATGGTGTTGGAGGGCGGATGGAAGCGCACCCGCCGCCCCAGCCCGAGCCGCTCCGCCCGCGCGCGCAGCGAGCCGGTCTCGCTCCTTGTCACCACATCCAGTGACAGCTCCGGCACACGGGCAATCGCCTCCAGGGTGACGGCGGCGCCCTTGCGCACGTCGCCCACGTAGAGCGCGCACCGCTCCTCCGGCCCCACGCCGAGCGCCGCGCGCATCTCCTGGCGCACCTGCCCGCGCAGCGCGGGGGTGAAGCGTGCCACGTCCACGCCATGGGGGATGACGTGGATGGGGGCCCGGCACCCGTGCAGGGTGCGCAGCTCGTCCTCGAGCCGGTGGGAGATGGCGATGACGGCGGCGTCCGTCTTCCGGTAGAGCCGGTCCTCCAGCGGCACGAGGACGTTCTCGAAGATGCGCTGGCGGGGCGTGTAGTCGTAGCCGAGCGCGCGCTGCGCCTGGAACCACGCGCGGTTGCAGAGGTGCGCGGTGAGGACGTTGGCCTGGGCGGCGATGAGCCCCTGGCCGTGGATGATGTCGAAGCCCCCGCCGAGCCCCAGCCGGAGCGTGGCCGAGGCGTAGAAGGACAGCACGCTGACGAGCGCGGTGGTGCGCGGCGCGGGCACGGTGTGGAAGGTGATGCCCTCCGCGCCCCGCCGGTCGATGCGGTGGGCGAAGACATGCACCTCGTGGCGGGTGCGGAAGCGCTCGGCCAGCTCGACGACGTAGCGGCTGTGGCCGAAGCCGCGCTCGTAGTCGTGGACCACCAGGGCAATCCTCATGGACGCACCACCTCCAGCGACAGCCGGGGCTTCGCCGCGGGAGCCGGAGCCGGAGCCGGAGCCGGGCGCCGCATGCCCACCATGGCGCCCATGTAGAGCAGCAGCAGCGCGGAGCCGGGGATGGAGGAGAGCAGGCCCGTGCCGATGAAGGCCGTCATCCACATCACGCACATGGTGAGCCACATCATCCGGTCCGCCACCACCCAGGCGCCCCGGCGGCGCGGCGGCATGCGGGTGACGAGCCACGCGACGAAGGCCAACCACATCACCAGCCCGATGATGCCCTGCTCCAGCGCGATGCGGCCGAACTCATTCTCCAGGCCCACCTGGGGCCGGGCGAGGTCGGCGAGGAAGAAGGGGATGCTCGTCCCCGCGGCGCTCCCCAGCCCATTGCCCAGTGGGTAGTCCTGCATGACGTTCCACAGGCTGCTGTTGACGCTCCAGGACACGCGCTCCGACACATACTCGGTGTCCTGCAACGTCGCGAAGCGCTGGAAGCGGGGGTTCCGCATGACGACGACGCCCACCACCAGGGCGATTCCCGTCACCGCCGCCAGCATCTTGAACGAGGGGCGGGTGCACAGCATCAGCAGCAGGACGATGACGGCGAGCTGCACCACGGGCGAGCGCGCCGCGGAGATGAAGAGGCACAGCACGCTGATGATCAGCACCCCGGCGGTGAGGAGGCGGCTGTCGGGGCGGCGGTGCCAGCGGCGCAGCAGCAGCGGCAACGACATCAGCATCGTGGCCGCGAAGGCGTGCGCGTTGTTGAAGGTGGACGGGATGCGGGGCTGGTTGTCCTCGCCCACGTCCGTGGAGAGGTAGATGATGGCGGAGGAGGCGTTGCGCGGGAAGAAGCGCTCCAACCCGAAGCTCAGCTCCGCCAGCGCGAAGCCGAACGCCACCACGTTGAGCCACAGCAGCCACCCCGTGAAGCGATCCAACTCCCGCTCGTCCAGGCTCGCGCCGATGGTGATGAGCGGCAGCAGGAGGATGGCCACCCGCAGGCCGACGATTTGAATGTAGAAGTGCTGCGAGTCGAAGAGGGGCGAGAGCACCATGGTGCAGAGGGGCCAGACCATCAGCGCCTTCATCCACAGCCGCAGCGCCTGCCCGTCCCGGCCCACGCGCCCCTTCTTCCTCGGCAGGGTGAAGAAGGACAGGTAGAGGCCCAGCACCGCCCCGTCGAAGATGAAGTGGGAGAAGCCGTCCAGGTAGCGCGCCCGGAGGATGCCGTAGAAGTAGCCGAACAGCATCAGCACGCCCAGCCCATGGCCGGTGCCGCGCCGCGTGGCCAGCAGCGTCCCCACGAAGGCGAGGAGCGTGAGCCCGAGGCCCATCATCCCCTTACCTCACGCCGCCAGGGAGCCGACACGGCCCAGGACCTCCCGGTAGACGTCGAGCACGCGCTGGCCCATGCGCGCCTGGGAGAACTCGGCCAGCACGCGCGCGCGGCCCGCCTCGCCCCAGGCCCCGCGCTGCTCCGGCGAGCCCAGCATCCGCCGCATGGCCGCGGCCAGCGCCGCCTCGTCTCCGGGCGGCACGGTGAGGCCGCTCTCCTCGTGGCGGCTGACGAAGGGCACTCCCGAGTCCAGTGCGGTGTTGATGACGGGCAGCCCACAGGCCAGCGCCTCCAGTTGCACCAGCGCGAAGGCCTCGGCGCGGGTGACGGAGGACAGCACGTAGGCGTCGCACGCGTAGTAGAGCGCGAGCAGCTCCTCGTCCCCGAGCTTGCCGAGGAAGTGGACGCGCTCGGCCACGCCACACGACCGGGCCAACGCCTCCAGCTCGGCGCGCAGCGGCCCCTCTCCCACCAGCAAGAGGTGCGCGCCCTCCACCTGGCGCAACGCGCGGATGGCGTGGTCGAAGCCCTTGTAATAGACGAGCCGCCCCACCCCCATCAGCAGCGGCGCCCCACCGTAACGCGCCCGGATGGTCGCGGCCGCCGCCTCGCGCTCGGGCGTGCGCTGGAAGCGCGACACGTCGATGCCGAAGGGCACCACGTGGCACCTCGCCCGGTGCGGGCGCAGCGCCTCGGACGTCTCCACGTAGTTGGGCGAGCCCACCAGGATGGCGTCCGCCCGCGCCAGCGCCTTCTGCATGAAGGGCCCGTACAGCTTCAGCAGCCGTTTCTGACGGACGATGTCGCTGTGGTACGTGATGACGAGCCCGTGCCGCCGGGGCCGCACGCTGCCCAGGTACCCCATCACCGCCATGGGGTGCGGGAAGTGCATGTGCAGCACGTCATACCGGCGCCGGGACAGCTCCAGCGGCAGCGTGGGGTTGAGCGAGGTGGAGGCCAGTTTCACCAGCTCCGCACAGCGGGTGACGGGCACGCCGTGCACCACCTCGTGCACGGTGCGCGGCGCCGTGTTGGAGACGAGCACCTCCAGCTCCACGCGGCCCTTGAGTTCCTCGCACAGGCCCGAGAGGTGCGTCTCCATGCCGCCCCGGTAGGGCGCGTAGTACTTGCCGAGTTGGAGGACCTTCATCTCCGGAGCACGTCTCAGCTGGCGGTGCGCTCGTCGCGCTCCGCACCATACGGTTGGTAGGAGTAGTAGACGCTGAAGTCGGCCCCATGGCCGCCCTTCATGTCCACATGGTTGAGCAGGGCACCGATGATGCGGGCCTTCACGTCGCGCAGCGAGCGGATGGCGCGCTTCGCCTGCTCGCGGTGGGTGCCTCCGGCCTTGAGTACCAGGAGGATGCCGTCCGCCTGCTTGGCGAGGACGAGCGCGTCCGAGACGGGCCCCAGCGGCGGGCTGTCCAGGAGGATGCAGTCGTAGCGCTCCTTCAGCTTGGAGAGCAGCTCGGAGAAGGCGCGGGTGTGGAGCAGCTCGGCGGGATTGGGCGGCAACGGCCCGCAGGGCAGGAGGAAGAGGTTGGGCACTTCGGTGGACTTCACGGCTCGCTCCAGCGAGCCCTCGCCCACCACCAATGAGCTGACGCCCACGTCGTCGGGCACGCCGAAGGCCAGGTGCAGGCGGGGCCGGCGCATGTCCGTGTCCATCAGCAACACCCGGGTGCCCGTCTGCGCCATCGCCACGCCCAGGTTGATGAGGGTGGTGGACTTGCCCTCGGAGGGGCTGGCCGAGCTCACCACCACCGTCCGGAAGGGTTTGTCCGGCGACATGAAGAGCAGGTTGGTGCGGATGGCCCGGAACATCTCCGCCGCGCGCGAGCGAGGGTGCCGGTGGATGTACAGGTCCGCCGAGCCCCCGTCCTTGGACTTCAGGGGCGGCGTGGCGCCAATGAAGGACAGCCCCAGCCGCTCCTCCACGTCCGCGCGGCTGGTCACGCTCGCGTCGAGCAGCTCCAACCCCAGCGACACACCCACCCCGCCCAGCAGGCCCAGCAGCAGGAAGAGCAGCACCGCGCTGCGGGTGTTGGGACGGATGGGCACCGGGTTGGCGATGGCCGGGTCCAGCACGCGCACGTTGCTGGTGCGCAGCAGGCCCGACAGCTCCAGCTCCTTGAAGCGCTTGAGGACCAGCTCGTACAGGCGCTGGTTGTTCTCCGCGTCGCGGTTGAGCCGCTCGTATTGAATCTGCTTCTCCGTCACCTGGAAGGCCTCGGTCTTGGCCTTGTCCACCAGGGCGAGCAGGTTGCGCTCGTTGTTCTGGGCGGAGGCGAGGTCCGTCTCCGCGCCGCGCACGAGGTTGTCCAGGCTGCGCCGCAGCTCCTGCTGCACCACCGTCAGCTTCTGCTGGCACTCCTGCATCTTGGGGTGCTCGGCCAGGTAGCGCCCGGACAGCTCCACGCAAGCGGTGCGCTGCTCCAGCACCTGGTTGCGCAGATCTCTCAGCGAGCCCTCGGAGGCCTCCGAGAGGCCCTCGGCCCAGTGCTCCGACTCGGGGCTGGCGCTCTTGCGCAACTGGCGCATGGCGTCCACCCGCGCCTGGAGGGCGGCGATCTGCGTGCGCACGTCGATGAGCACCGACATGTACTTGTCGTAGGCCAGCTTCGGGGTGCTCTGCTGCGAGCCGCCCTTGCTGTCGATGGACATGGAGAGCATGTCCGCGCCGCGCTTGAACTCGTAGACGCCGCGCTCGCTCTTGTCGGCGCGCGCGCCCAGCTCGCTCAGCCGCTCCTCCAGCCAGGTGCTGGCGCCCTCGGTCGTCTTCAGCTTGAGGGCCTGGTTCTCCGCGATGTAGGCCTCGGCCACCTCGTTGGCCAGCATCGCCGCGCGCTTGGGGTCCACGTCCTCCACGGCGATGCGCACCACGCGCGAGTTGGTCGAGGGGATGACGTTGATGCGCGAGCGCACCAGCGCCACGGCGTCGATGGAGGCCATGGCCTTCTTGCGCGCCTCCTCGTCCTGGAGGCCCTCCACGCCGAGGAAGGACGGGTTGTTCTGGAGGCCCAGCCGATCCACCACCCGCGAGGCCACCGCGCGGGAGGTAATCACCTCGCTCTGGGTGGTGTAGTACTCCTTGTTCGCCCAGTAGTTGCCGCGCTCGTCGCCCATCACCTCCTTGACGTCGGTGTCGAGGATGCGGGGCGCGGCCACGTCGATGATGAGGGAGGTGCTCGCGGCGTAGATTTTCGGCTGACGCAGGGTATGCAGCGTGCCCACCAGCACCATCACGGCCATGATGCCGAGGATGAGCCACTTGCGGCGCCAGATCGCCCGGACGTATTGCATCACGTCCAGCGCGGGCTCATTCGCCTCGGGGGCTTCGTTGGGGGTCTCTTCCACTCGCTCTCCTGCCGGGGCGCGGGGGCGCCCGATGCGTGGCGAAGGGGCCAGAGTGCCCCGGGAGACCCGGGGGGTCAATGTTCCCAGACTCGCCCGGACGCCCTCCAACCACGCGCCATTCACACGTGCGAGCACCCGCCTCCGGCGTGTGCTAGTCACGGCCCTCGTGAGCCCGCCTCCCTCCTTCATCATCCCCTTCACGTCCACGTCCGCCCCCGTGGCCGCGCGCTTCGCCCACACGCTCGCCAGCCGGGGGGCCGAGGTCATCCTCGCCGGTGAGGGGCCGCTCGAGGCCCCCTCCTCCCCCCACGTCCAGGTGCTCCAGGGGCTGAAGGGCAAGGGAGCGGCCATCCGTGCGGCGCTTGGCCGGGTCACGGGCGACATCACCGTCCTCCAGGACGCGGACACGGCCTACTCCCTGGAGAGCAGCGAGGCGCTGTGCCGCCCCATCCGCGAGGACGTGGCGGACGCCGTCTTCGGCAACCGGCAGATGGTGGGACTGGAGGCGGAGCTGTTGGCGGACCGGGCCCTGGGCCACGTCACCCGCTTCGTCGCCGATGTGGCCCTGACGGATCCGCTCTGCGGCCAGCGCGCCTTCCGCACCGAGGCGCTCAAGTCCGTGACACTCACCAGTGACGATGACTCGGTGGACGCGGAGATCGTCGTGAAGCTGGCGGCGCAGCTCTTCCGGATGGCGGAGGTGCCGCTGGTGCTGGAGGCGACGCCGCACAGCCCGTTGGCCACGCGGCTGGCGCGGCTGCGCACGCTGGTGCGCTACGCCACGGTGCACAACGACGCGGACAACCAGCACGAGGGCTACACCACGCTGGAGCGCATGGACGGCGCCAACAACTACAACGCGTGGCTGGGCCAGCGCTTCCGCGAGCACCTGGGCCGGCGCGTGCTGGAGATCGGCGCGGGCATCGGCACCATCACCGAGAAGTTGGAGCCGGGGCTGGAGCTGCTCATCGCGCTCGAGGTGGACCGCTTCTACGTGGACCGACTGAAGAACAAGTTCCGTGGCAAGCCGCACGTGCGGCCGTACCTGTCGGACGTGGCCCTCGCCGACTGGGAGTCGCTGAAGGCCGAGCGGCTGGACTCCATCGTGCTGTCCAACGTGCTGGAGCACATCCCGGATGACGCCTCGGCGGTGCGCCGCTTCCGGCAGATCCTCGGCCCGGGAGGCCGGGTGCTGGTGCTGGTGCCGGCGCTGCCGCAGCTCTTCGGGTCCATCGACGAGGCGGTGGGGCACCACCGGCGCTACACACCATCCGCCCTGCGCGAGGTGCTGGCGGGCAACGGCTTCGAGGTGGAGCGCCTGGAGTGGATGAACCTGGTGGGGATTCCCGGCTGGTTCATGAACAGCCGGGTCATGCGCCGCCGCTCGGTGCCCAAGTTCCAGCTCAAGGTGTACGACCGGATCGCTCCCTATCTGGCGCGGGCCGAGAGCCATGTGAAGCTGCCGGTGGGAATGAGCCTCTTCGCGGTGGCACGCGCCACTGGAGGTGCCTGATGAAGAAGATCGAAGCCATCATCAAGCCGTTCAAGCTGGATGACGTGAAGGATGCCCTCCACGAGGTGGGCGTGCATGGCCTCACGGCGGTGGAGGTGAAGGGGTTTGGCCGGCAGAAGGGCCACACGGAGCTCTACAAGGGCGCCGAGTACGTCGTGGACTTCCTCCCCAAGGTGAAGGTGGAGGTGGTGGTGGACGACGACATGGTGACGCGCGTGGTGGACGCCATCGTGCGCGCGGCCCGCTCCGGCACCGAGGGGAAGATTGGCGACGGGAAGATCTTCGTCCTGCCGGTGGACGAGGCCGTGCGCATCCGCACGGGGGAACGCGGCAGCGACGCGCTGTGAGCGGCCTGGAGACCTCGCGAGCGCCGCGTGCGGTGTACGCGGCGCTGGTGGCGCTCTACGTGTTGCTGTTCCCCTACCACCCGGGCCTGCGCTCGCCCAATGAGCTGTGCCGGCTGTGGCAGACGCGCGCGCTGGTGGAGTACGGGACGCTCGACATCAACCGGGCGCTCCAGGACTTCGGCTACGTGGGGGACCTGTCGGTGAAGGACGGGAAGTACTACCCGTCCAAGGCGCCGCTGCTGTCCTTCGCCGCGGTGCCGGTGTACGCGGTGCTGAGCTGGTGGGGTGGCGGCTTCCTCTACGCCGTGCCCGAGGTGCCGCTCGTCTTCTTCAGCCGGCTGCTCCTCACGGTGCTGCCCACGCTCTTCATGCTGTGGCTGGTGCGCCGCTTCCTGGGGGCGTACCTGTCGCCGGGCGTGGCGGACGCGGTGACGGTGACGTACGGGCTGGGCTCGCTGGCCTTCAGCTACTCGCTGCTCTTCATGAGCCACCAGACGACGGCGGTGCTGCTCTTCGGCGGCTTCTACGCGCTGTGGCGGCTGGCGCGCGGCGAGTGGCGCGAGCGGGGCTACCTCGTGGCCGGAGCCTGCGCGGGCGCCACGGTGGCCGCCGAGTACACCGGTGCCCTGGGCGTGCTGGGGCTGGTGCTGTACGCGGTGCTGACCGCGCTGTGGCGCGCGGAGCCCTCGCGCGCGCGCCTGGTGCGTCTGGGCCGTGGGGCCGTGCTGGCCACGCTGGGCGCGCTGCCCTTCGTGGTGGGGTTGATGCTGTACCACCAGACGGCCTTCGGGCACCCGCTGGAGACCGGCTACAAGCACCTCAACGACGCGGCCTATCAGCCGTGGCACCTGGGCGGCTTCCTGGGCATCCGCTACCCGGACCCGCGCGCCTTCACCCTCTCCTTCTTCTCGCCGCTGCGAGGGCTGTTCACCCTGTCGCCCTTCCTGCTGCTCGCGCTGCCCGGCGTGGGAGTGCTGCGGCGCGAGGCGCGCACCAGCCTGGAACTTCGCGCCCACCTGTGGCTCGTGGTGGCGCTGCTGGCCGGGTACACGTACTTCACCTCGGCCTTCTCCTATGACTCGTGGGGCTGGACGACGGGCCCGCGCCACCTGACGGGACTGGTGCCCTTCCTGCTGCTGCCCGCGGGCCTGGTGCTGGAGCGGCTGCGGGCCTCGGGTCGCCTGGGGCTCGCGGGCGCGGGCGCGGCGCTATGCACCGCCGCCATCGCGTTCACCGGCCTCGCCACCTTCGTCAACTACATCCCCGATGACGTGTCCAACGCGGTCCTCGGGCTGGCGGCCCCCTTGTTGAAGGACGGCTACCTGCCGCCGAGCCTCGCGCAGTTCGTGGGGCTGGGAAACCCCGTGGCCGGCGTGCTGCTCCTGCTCGTGCTGCTCGGCCTCGCCGGATGGGTCTTCGTGAGGCTCGTGTCCGTCGAGACGCGGAGGCCCGGCCCGGCGCCCCTGGTGGCCGGGCTCGCGGTGCTCGCGGTGTTGCTCGCCGCCCAGGTGGCGACGACGAAGCACCACGACGCGGACAAGGGCGCGGTGCGCTTCCTCAAGCAGGTCTGGCTCGTCCCGCCCCACCGCGCGGTGGAGTTCTGGCCCTCCCCCACCGCCCCGTAGGACCGGGCGAACCGGCTCCCTAGGGCTGCACGGCCGGCGTCTCGAGCCGGAGAGCCTCACCGCTGGAGAACAGGCGCTTGCCCAGGTTCACCAGGGGCTTCTCCAGCCCGTAGTAGCTCAAGGCCGCGCAGGCGAAGGCGGCGGCGAGGTTCAGCGGCAACTCCTGGAGCGCGCCGAAGGGCAGCGGACGCGCTTCCCTCGCCCCCACCAGGAAGAGCTGCTGCCAGAGGTAGAGGCTGTAGGAGAGCCGTCCCACCCAGGTGAAGGCCGGCGACTCCAGCAGTCTGCCGAGCAGCCCCGTGGGGTGCAGCACGGTGCCCACCATGAAGAAGGGGATGAGCAGCGCCCACCACATGCCATTGAATGGCAGGAGCGAGCCCTTCAGGCAGATGGCCGCCCCCAGTACCAGGGCGCCCCAGGTGAGCCGCGAGGAGAACAGCTGGCGCAGCCACCGCTCCCGGACCGGGTCGTGGAGCAGCAACGCCGCGAACGCCCCCCACAGCAGCCCATCGATGCGGATGTCCGTCCGCACCGACAAGACCAACTCGGGGAGCACCGACGCCGTCGGGTGGAAGCGGATTTCAATCCACCGCCAGAAGGCCACGCCCACGGCCAGCGCGGCGGACGCCCAGAGCGCGCGGCGGGAACCGATGAGCACCAGCAGCCCGGGCCAGAGCAGATAGAAATGCTCCTCGATGGCCAGCGTCCAGAAGTGCCCCGTGTACCAACTGCCATCGCCCTGCCCCACGAGGTAGTTCCGGTAGAAGAGGAAGGTGCTCCACAGATCGTCGGGGTGGATGACCAGCAGACCCGCGCCCACCAGGGCCGTCACCACCAGCAGGTAGGCCAGGCAGGCAGGCAGGATGCGGAAGAGCCGGCGCCAGTAGAACTGCTTGAGGTTGATGACTCCCCTGCGCTGCCGCTCCTGCAACAACCGGTAGGTGATGAGGAAACCACTCAGCCCGAAGAAGAAGGAGACGCCCTCGGCCCCGTACCGGGTGAGGACGTGCCAGAAGCCGCCGGGCCCCTCGCGCGCCAGCAGCGGCGCATCGGCCGCGTGGCAGACGAGGACACCGATGATGGCGAGGGCCCGCCAGCCATCGAGCGTCGGAAGGTAGCTGGCCCGCTGAAGCTCTGTATGAGGCGATGCCACCCAGCCGCCTTTCATGAGGCGGCGGATGCTTCCAACGCGAGCCCTGTCTGTCAACGCGAGCGGCGCGGGGCCGGGCTGCTCGTCCGCTCGACGTCTGGCCCGCCATCCACGGTTTCCTGGGGCTGTGCTTTGGCCGCACGGCTGGCGGAAGATGCGCTCTCCGCCCACCCGCCCCATGGTCTTCAACTCCCTCTCGTTCCTCGTCTTCCTGGCCATCAGTCTGGGCGTGCATTACCTGCCGCTGTCCTGGCGGGCCCGGAAGGTGAACCTGCTGGTGGCGAGCAGCCTCTTCTACGCGGCCTGGAATCCGCTCTTCCTGCCGCTGCTCTGGTACGCCATCACCCTGGACTGGTTCCTCGCCAAGGCCCTCCACGCGGCCCGGACCCAGGCGCGGCGCAAGGTGCTGCTCGGCGTGAGCCTCGTGAGCAACCTGGGGCTGCTCGCCTTCTTCAAGTACGGCCCGTTCCTCTCGGACAACACCAACGCCCTCTTCCAGGCGCTCGGCGTGCCGCTCCAGGTGCCCCGCATCGACGTCGTCCTGCCGGTGGCCATCTCCTTCTATACGTTCGAGTCCCTCGCCTACACCCTCGACGTCTACCGGGGGCAGGAGAAGCCCTGGCGCTCGTTCCTCGACTTCTCCCTCTTCCTCACCTTCTTCCCGCACCTGGTGGCTGGCCCCATCGTCCGGCCCCATGACTTCCTCCCCCAGTGCATCGAGCCGCGGCGCGCCACCCCGCCCCAGCTCCTGTGGGGCCTGCTGCTGCTGGTGCTGGGCGTCTTTCAGAAGACGGTGCTCGCGGATGCGCTGCTCGCACCCCTGGTGGACCTCGTGTTCACCCCCGGCGCCAAGCCCACGACCTGGGAGGCCTGGAGCGCGGCGCTCGCCTTCTCGGGGCAGATCTTCTGCGACTTCGCGGGCTACTCGCTGTGCGCCATTGGCGTGGCGCTCTGCTTCGGCTTCCACCTGCCGGACAACTTCCAGAGCCCCTACGCCTCCGTGGGCTTCAGCGACTTCTGGCGCCGCTGGCACATCTCCCTGTCGGGCTGGCTGCGCGACTACCTCTACATCCCGCTGGGCGGCAACCGGCATGGCCCCATGCGTACCCACGTCAACCTGATGCTCACGATGCTGCTGGGCGGGCTGTGGCATGGCGCCTCGTGGACCTTCGTCGTCTGGGGTGGGCTGCACGGACTGTTCCTCGTCGCGGAGCGACTGCTGCGGCCCTGGCTGGAATCGCTGCGCTGGACGCGAGGGCCCGCGGGTCGATTCGCGGCCGTGGCGGTGACGTTCGTCTGCGTCTGCTTCGCCTGGGTCTTCTTCCGCGCGCAGGACTTCGGCACCGCCTTCACCGTGGTGAAGGCGATGGTGGGGGCCTCGAGCGCGGGGGCCACCAGGCTGCTGAGCCGCCTGGACATGCTCCTCGCGGTGCTCACCGTGGGCCTGCTGCTGGGGGTGCAGTGGCGCTACCGCGACGAGCCCCTGCCCAGGATTTTCGAGTCCGTCCCCTGGTGGGCCTCGGCGGGCGCCGTGACGGCGATGCTCGTGGCCCTGGCCACCGCTACCGGAGTGGACCGTGCGTTCATCTACTTTCAGTTCTAGCGAGACGCCCACGTCCCGCCCGCTGGGACGGGTGTGCTGGGTGGCGCTGCTCGTGGCCGGAGTCCTCCTGGCGGGCGCCGAGTGGGGCTGGCGCCGCCGTGGTTTCCAGCCCGGTGTGAAGGACACCCCGGAGCTGTGGTCGCTGGCGCGGGCCCAGGCGAGCGAGGGGGACGGGCGCGGCGTGGTGTTGCTGGGCTCGTCGCGCTTCCAGTCGGGCCTCGTGCCCGAGGAGCTGTCCAAGGTCCTGGGAGGCGCGCACACCGTGCAGCTCTCCATCAACGGCGCGAGCAGCCTGCCGCTGCTGGAGGACCTCGCCGGGGACGAGCGCTTCCGCGGGCTGGTGCTGTGCGAGGTGAGCCCGACGCTCTTCTTCTCGGTGGAACCCAACGAGGTGCGCGCGAGGCCCGCCCAGTACGTGGCCGGGTACAGGCACCGCACTTTCGTGGCGGACTGGGAAACGGCGATGCGGCTGCCCTTCCAGGAGCGGTTCGTCGTGCTGCTGTCGGCGGTGCAGCCCCAGAGCGTGCTGCGGCACCTGGTGGTGAACCGGAGCCTGCCCGCGCCGCCCTTCAGCCGGACGTTCGCCAACCGCCAGCAGTGGTCCGACTTCCAGGGCGTGGAGCTGGAGCCGCTGCGGCGCATGTGGGCGCAGCGCTACCAGGGCGCGCATGGCAAGGCGCCGGAGCCCGCCGAGTTGGAAGCCCTGCTGGAGCGGGTGTCCTCCCAGGTGGCGCGCATCCGGGCCCGCGGCGGAGAGGTCGTCTTCGTGCGGATGGTGTCCTCGGGCGCCGTGAAGCGGATCGAAGACGAGCGCTACCCGCGCGCCGTGTACTGGGACCAGCTCCTCCAGCGCACCGGCGCCCAGGGCCTTTCCTTCGAGGACGTGCCCGCGCTGGCCCGCTTCGAGTGCCCCGAGGACTCGCACCTCGATGCCCGCGCGACTCCCGAGTTCACTCGTCTGCTCGGCCAGGAGTTGGTACGTCGGGCTCCCGGCGCGGTGGCCGCCAGCTCGCCTTGAAGGCCGCTCACCCGGTGGACGACCCACCGCCGGGTGCGGTTTCCCTGGAAACCACCTTCCCTGTCGGTCGACACTGGACTCCTCCCGCGCCGCCTCCAACCAGGAGACATCCCATCATGAAGACCCGGTACGCCCTGCTGCTCTCCCTGTCCCTGGCCACCGCCGCCCATGCCGATGAAACCGCCGAGCTGTGGACGGCCAAGTGCAAGTCCTGCCACGGCACGGATGGCCGGGCCCAGACGCCCCTGGGGAAGAAGGAGGCCATCGTCGACATGTCCCAGCCGGCCTGGCAGGCGGCCCAGACCGACGCGGACATCCGCGAGTTCATCGCCGAGGGCTCCTCCCGCAACCGGAAGATGAAGGCCTACAAGGACAAGCTCACCCCGCAGCAGATCGACTCCCTCGTCGCCTACATCCGCACCTTGAAGAAGGGCTGAGTCCCCTCCCGGCGTGGGTGAATATTCCAGTCACCCGCGCCGTCTCCTGGTTCGACTGGAGACTCCCCCATGCGCACCGTCCTCTCCGCCCTCCTCGCTCTCTTCGTCCTCTCCGGGCTCCTCGGTACCCCGGGCCTGACCATCTCGGCCTCGTCCGGCGCCCAGGCGCGGCTGGACGCCTCCTCCCTCGCCCGCGGCGATGATGATGACAAGGACGATGATGAGGAGGACGACGATGACGACGACGACGATGAGGAGTTCCGGTCGATTGGCTGAGTAGGAGCGTGTGGGCCCTGGGGCCTGGGTGACTGTCGCCCACCAGGCCCCTCGCTCTTCCGTTGACCCACACGGGTCCGGCTTCTAATTACCGGGGGGCGCCTCCGCGCGCCCCCCACGGATGGAAACTCCCTCTACAGACCCCTTCGCCCGCGTGCTGGAGCTGCTCCGCCCGGGACAGCGCGTCCGCACGCAAGGTCTCCAAGGCGCCGCTCGCGGCCATGCGCTCGCCCGGCTGACGCGCACCCTGAAGGCGCCCCTCGTCTGCATCGCCCCGGACGAGGAGGCCGCGGATGCGCTCGCCGCGGATCTCGCCTTCTTCCTGGGCGGCCGGGGCACCCCGCGCGAGCCCCACGTCCTGCGCCTGCCCGCCGACGAGGTGCTGCCCTATGACGAACTCTCCCCGGACGCGGACATCGCCGCGGATCGGCTCGGCGCCCTCTTCCACTTGAGCCAGGGCACCCGCTTTCCCGCGCTCGTGCTCTCGTTGCGCGGCCTCTTCCGCCGGGTGTTGCCGCTCGCGACGATGCGCGAGCTGTCCGAGCGCGTCAGCGTGGGCCAGGACTTCGACCGCGACGCGCTCGCCCGCAAGCTCGCCAACATGGGCTACCAGAACAGCCCGCTCGTCGAGGACCTGGGCACCTTCTCCGTGCGCGGTGGCCTCATCGACGTCTTCAGCCCGCTCTACGAGAAGCCCGTCCGCCTCGAGTTCTTCGGCGACACCATCGAGTCCATCCGCGCCTTCGACCCGGAGACGCAGCGCACCGTGGACTCGCTCAAGGAGATCATCCTCCTGCCGGCGCGCGAGGTCATCTTCTCCGAGCAGACGCGCACGCGCGCCGAGGCCGCCGCCCGGAGCGTGGCCGACCGCGTCAACATGCCCACCACGAAGCTGCGCGAGCGCCTCGACGCCATCCGCGAGGGGCTGCCCGGCTTCGGCCTGGAGGGTCTGCTGCCCGGCTTCTTCGAGGGCGGTTTGGACACCGTCTTCGACTACCTGACCCAGTGGCACCCCGAGCCCCTCTTCTATCTGGATGACCCCATGGGCCTCGAGCGCCACGCCGAGGAGCTGTGGACCGAGGTGGAGCGCTCCGCCAGCGCCGCCGACGCGCGCGAGGAGCTGACCTTACCGCCCGCGGCGCACTTCCTCACCCGCGAGGAGGCGGACCGGAAGCTCGCGGCCTTCCGGGTGATGGAAGGTGGCGGCCTGTCGCTCACCCAGGGCGAGGCCCCGCCCGTGCACTTCCCCTTCGGCACCACCCAGGACGTGCGCGAGGCCATCCTCGCCCACCACGGAGAGGAGGGCGCCCTCACTCCCCTCATCGAGCGACTCCAGCGCTGGCGCGACACCCGCATCGCCTGCGCCGTGGCGTGCGGCGCCCTCAGTCAGGCGGAGCGTCTCAAGCGCCTGCTGCTGGACCGCAACGTGATGGTGCGCGTCCACACCGAGGCGCTCGAGGATGCCTCCAAGCTCTACGAGCCCTCCATCTCCGTCCACCTCTTCACGGGCGAGGTGAGTCACGGCTTCGTGGATGGGGCCGGCGGCCTCGCCGTGCTGTCCGACGAGGAGATTTTTGGCTCCCGGGCCCGCCGCCGCGTGCGGCGCTCCAAGAAGATGGATGCCTTCGCCTCGGGCTTCAAGGACCTGAAGGAAGGCGACCTCATCGTCCACACCGACTTCGGCATCGGCCGCTACGCGGGCCTGACGAAGATGCAGGTGAACGGCATCCCCGGGGACTTCCTCGTCCTCGAGTACCTGGGCAAGGACAAGATCTACCTCCCGGTGGGCCGCATGCGGCTCATCCAGAAGTTCACCGGCGGCGACCCCGAGAAGGTGACGCTGGACAAGCTGGGGACCACGTCCTGGGAGAAGACGAAGAAGCGGGTCAAGGAGCAGCTGCTCAAGATGGCGGCGGATCTGCTCAACATCGCCGCCGCGCGCCGGGCGCACGCGGGCCATGCCTTCAGCGCGCCGGACCGGTACTTCGCCCAGTTCGAGGCGGACTTCGAGTTCGAGGAGACGCCGGACCAGGCCAAGGCCATCGAGGACGTGCTCAACGACATGCAGAAGTCCGAGCCGATGGATCGGCTCGTCTGCGGCGACGTGGGCTACGGCAAGACGGAGGTGGCGATGCGCGCCGCCTTCAAGGCCACGCTGGACCGCAAGCAGGTGGCGGTGCTGGTGCCCACCACCGTGCTGGCCCAGCAGCACTACCTGTCCTTCAAGAAGCGCTTCAAGGACTACCCCGTCACGGTGGATGTCATCTCCGGGATGAAGAAGCCCCAGGAGGTGCGCGAGATCCTCAAGCGCGCCAAGGAGGGCAAGGTCGACATCCTCATCGGCACGCACAAGCTGCTGGGCGGGGACGTGGCCTTCAAGGACCTGGGGCTGCTCGTGGTGGACGAGGAGCAACGCTTCGGTGTGAAGCACAAGGAGCAGATCAAGAAGCTGCGCGCGCTGGTGGATGTGCTGACGCTGTCGGCGACGCCCATTCCGCGCACGCTGCACATGGCCATGTCGGGCGTGCGCGAGATGAGCATCATCGCCACCCCGCCGCAGGATCGGCGCTCCATCCGCACCTTCGTGATGAAGTTCGACGAGCAGACCGTCAAGGAAGCCATCGAGCGCGAGGTGGCCCGCGGCGGTCAGGTCTTCTTCGTGCACAACCGGGTGGAGTCGCTGCCCCAGATGGAGGAGATGCTCAAGCGGCTGGTGCCCCAGGTCTCCGTGGGCGTGGCGCACGGGCAGATGGGTGAGGGCCAGCTCGAGAAGGTGATGCTGGACTTCACCGAGAAGAAGCACCAGGTGCTGCTGTGCACCAGCATCATCGAGAGCGGCATCGATATCTCCAGCGCCAACACGATGGTCGTCAACCGGGCGGATGCGTTCGGTCTGGCGCAGCTCTACCAGTTGCGAGGGCGCGTGGGCCGCTCCAAGGAGCGCGCGTACGCGTACCTGCTGGTGCCGGCGCGGACCACCATCAGCAAGGATGCCCAGCGGCGCCTGGAGGTGCTCCAGCGCTTCACCGAGCTGGGCGCGGGCTTCTCCATCGCCAGCCACGACCTGGAAATCCGTGGCGCGGGCAACCTGCTGGGCGCCGAGCAGTCGGGCTCCATCTCGGCCATCGGCTTCGACCTGTACGCGCAGCTCTTGGAAGAGGCGGTGTCCGAGGTGCGGGGCGAGCCGCCCAAGGTGCAGATCGAGCCCGAGGTGCTGCTGCCGATGCCGGCGCTCATCCCGGACGACTACGTGCCGGACGTGCACCAGCGGCTCGTCTTCTACAAGCGCTTCAGCCAGGCGAGCCACCCGGACGAGGTGCAGGACCTGCGCGCCGAGCTGGTGGACCGCTTCGGCGAGGCCCCGGACGAGGTGGACAACCTCTCGGAGCAGACGCTGCTGAAGATCGACATGCGGGACCTGCGGCTGCGCGCGCTGGAGGGTGGCCCGGGCCGACTGGTGGTGACGCTGGGCGCGGACGCGCTGCTGGACGGGATGAAGGTGGCGACCCTGGTGCAGAAGTCCAGGGGCGTCTACCGGCTCACCCCGGACATGAAGCTGGTGCTCAAGCTGGGCCCCGAGGTGAAGGACCAGGCCCTCATCGTCGAGGCCAGGAAGGTGCTGCGCGACCTGCACACCTGCGCCCTGCCGGAGGCGTGACACAAGCGCGTCGGTTCGAGGATGGGGCCGACCCCCGCTGGCCCGGGCTCAGTAGGCCCACTTGCCCAGCGCATACCCCCGCGCCGTCGCGAGGTTCAACAGGACCAGCACCATCACCGCCACGCCCTGGAACCAGCCCGGACGCCGGGCGCACCGGTCTCCCAGGGAGAAGAGCAGCGGGAAGACGACGGTGCCGTACCGGTACACATTGGCCACATCCCCCTGAAGGAGCATCACCCCCATCGAGAGCGCGGCGTACAACCCCAGCGCGGGCTGCCGGCGCGCCAGCAGCGCGGCCCCCACGAGAAAGAGCCAGAACACGCCGTAGCGCAGCAGGTAGGGGCTCCGGGTGTTCTGCCAGGGGTTGCCGAAGACGAACGTCTTGAAGACCTCCGCCACCGACTCGGCGCGGTGCCACCCGCGCTGCGCCTCCACGAAGGCCAGCGGAGAGCCCGAGGCCAGGAACTCGAACGCGAGGAAGCCCAGCACACCGAGCGCCCCGACAGCCCCACAGAGGAGGAAGGCCTTCACGCGGCGCGCCGGGCCCTCTTCCCTCAGGGCGACCAGCACGGACGCGGCCGCCACGACGAAGGCGCCCTGGTTGCGCGTCGGCACGCACAGGGCCGCGAACAGGCCCGCGAGCACGGGCCTCCGGCTCGCTCCGAAGGAGAGCGAGAGGAAGGACAGCAGCAGGAAGAGCGACTCGGTGTGGTGCGAGTGGAAGGCGTAGCTGGCCGGGGCGAGCAGGAAGAAGAGCCACCCGAGCCGCGTCCGGGGCACCAACCCCTCCGGCGGGTCCTCCCGCGTGCTCGCCCGTCCGACGAGCCCGACGAAGCCGAGGAAGAGGAAGGTGGAGAGCACCGCCCCCAGCACCTGCACCCGCTCCACGTCGAGCACGCCCGCCAGGGCCCGCACCGTCATCGGGTAGAGCGGGAAGAACGCCCAGAGCGTGCCGCCGTAGCCCTCACGGATGATGGTGCTGTAGTGGTTCGAGTCCCAGCGGTTGAGGAGGCTCGTGAGGGGCAGCTCCGTTCGCCACGACACCCATAGCCACAGGGCGAGGTGCGCGGCGAACACGGCGGCGACGCTCCCGAAGAGGAAGGCGCGCGTGACACGCGCCCCCAGGCCGGAGGGCGTCCCCACGTCCGAGCCTGGGTTCACTTCCGCTCGCCGGAGGCCTGTCCCTGCCGACCGGGATCCAGGGCCCGGGTGAGCTCGTCCATCAACCGCAGCAGCTCCAGCCGCACCTCGTCCGAGGACGAGCGGAGCTGCGAGGTGAGGATGTGCAGCGCGTCGCCTGGAGCGGAGGCATCGTGCAACATGCGCGCGGCCGTGCGCGTGGCGGTCAGCGGGCCCTCCACGTCATCCGAGACGAGCCGGCGCAGCCGATCCATCACGTTGAAGACCTGGGGGTGGCTGGGCAAGGGCGGGGGCGGCGGCGGCTCCTTCCCGAGCGACACGGCACATACCCGATTCCGGCCCGTGCGCTTGGCGGTGTAGAGCGCCGCGTCGGTGAGTTCCACCAGCTCGGACATGGCGGTGGCATGCACGGGGTAGCACCCCACTCCCACGCTGATGGTCAGGGAGCGGCTGCCGCCCCGGGCGCCGTGCACCGTGGCGCCCTCCACCGCGATCCGGAAGCGCTCGGCGGCGATCTGCCCCTGCTCCAGGTCCGTCTCGGGGAGGATCATCGCGAACTCCTCGCCTCCGTGACGGGCGACCACGTCCGTCGAGCGCGCCGTCCGGCGCAATCGCGCGGACACCTCGCGCAGGGCCTCGTCGCCAGCGCTGTGGCCCAGGTTGTCGTTCACCTGCTTGAAGTGGTCCAGGTCCAGCAGCACCAGGGACATCGGGTGCTTGTAGCGTTGGGCCCGGCGGAACTCGACGCCGAGGGCCTCCTGGAAGTAGGCGCGGTTGTACAACCCGGTGAGCGGGTCCGTCACCGCCACCAGCATGGCCCGGTCGCGAGAGGTGCGCAGCTGGCGCTGGCGGCGCTGGCGGCGCAGGGCACTGCCCAGGCGGGCGGCCAGCTCGGCCATGGGCGTCTGGAGGGTGAGGTAGTCGTCGGCGCCGGCATCGAAGGCCGTCACGCGCCGCAGGGTGGACTCGGCGTCGTCCACCACGAGGATGGCGGGCGCCTCCTCATCGAAGCCGTAGCGCTTGAGGAGGGGCTGCTCTCCCTCGAGCGCGACCGCGTAGCTGACGACGAGCAGGTCGGCGTCGGAGTCGATCATGCGCTGCGAGGGGGGGCGGTGGGTGAGCTGGAACTCGCCCCCCACGGGGGAGCCCCGCAGGGCCCGGGCGAGCCGCTCGCCCACCACGGGCATGTGGTGGACGATGTCCACCCGCGCCTGGGGAGTGGCGGAGGCCTCGGGCTCGCGCATGACGCGGGCCATCGCCTCGTGCTGCGCCTGGAGATGGGTCCGCATCTTCCCAAGCGAGATGAACGAGCGCACGCGCGCCAGCATCTCGGCATCGGGAGTGGTCTTGTTGAAGAAGTCGTCGGCGCCCGCGCTCAGGCCCTTCACCCGATCATCGGTGGAGTCCAGCGAGGTGAGCAGGAGGATGGGGGTGTTGGCCGTCCGGGCATGGCCGCGCAGCAGGCGCGTCAGCTCGTGGCCGTTCATCTCCGGCATCATCACGTCGAGGATGAGGAGATCGAACGGCTGCCCACCCTCCGTGGCGAGTCCGAGGGCCTCGCGGGGCGAGGTCGTCGTCACCACGTCCAATCCGCTCTCCTGAAGTTGGGAGCCGATGACCTGGAGAGCGATGGCACTGTCGTCCACGAGCAGGACGCGGCCGGTATTACCGAGAGAAGAGAGCGCAGCCATGGATCCGTTCCGATCTCCAGGGTATCAGGTGCGGAGCAAGGTGGGAGGCGGGGGGGGACGATTCAACTGCGCGTATGGGCGTCACGGTAGGATTGCCGCACCACAGAAACGCGCGATGGCTCGTGAGAGGTACGCCTCGCACCGCACCAGATCCTCCACCGGTACGTGCTCGCCCGTCTGGTGTGCCACCCGGATGTCCCCCGGGCCGAACACCACCGCCTCGGCGCCCAGCTCCGTGAGCTGCGGGGCCTCCGTGCCGAACGGCACCGTGATGGGCGCGTTGCCGGACAGCTCCGCCAGCACCCGCACCACCTCCGCGTCCACCCGGGTCTCCACCGCCGGCTCCGTACGCAACAGGTGGATGCGCGCCTCGTAGCCGGGCTCGTCCCGCACCAGTTCGCTCCGGATGGACTCCAGCAGCTCCAGCACCCGCTCCTTCGGCTGGCGAGGGATGGGGCGCCACTCCACCAGGAAGCGGCAGGCCCCCGAGATGACGTTGGGTGCCTTGCCCCCGCCGATGATGCCCACGTTCACCGTGGTGAAGGGCGGCTCGAAGGACTCGTCCCGCTCCTCGCGCAGCCGCGTGCGCGCCAGCGTCTCCAACTTCTGGAGGAAGCGCCCCGCCCGGAAGATGGCCGAGGCCCCCTCGTCCGGGTAGGCGCTGTGCCCCTCCTGGCCCAGCACCTCCACCTCCGCCAGGCAGTAGCCCTTGTGCCCGCGCACCGGCACCAGCGACGTCGGCTCGCCCACGATGGCGTGCCTCGCCCGCCCCTTACCCTGGGCCACCAGGTGCTTGGCCCCCTCGCAGCCCAGCTCCTCGTCCGCCGTCAGCAGCACCATCAGCGGCGCCCGCAGCGGCCCCGAGTAGTGCGTCACCGCGTGCAGCGCGCAGGCGATGAAGCCCTTGGTGTCACACGCCCCCCGGCCGTACAGCTTGCCGTCCCGCTCCGTCAGCCGCAGCGCGTCCGTCCAGGCCGCGTCGTAGGGCACGCAGTCCGTGTGCCCCACCAGCGCGAGCGCCGCCCGCTCCTCTGCCCCGCCGCCCTTCACCGCGACGAGGTTCACCTTCTCCACCCCCGCCCCGTCCCGGTAGGGCACGAGCTCCACCCGGAAGCCCGCCGCCTCCAGCCGCCCCCGCGCCAGCGCCACCAGCGGCGCGTTGGGACGCGAGGAGGTCGTGTCCAGGGCGACCAGTTCGGCGAGCGTGGAGCGCAGCTCGGGCAGGGTGTCACTCACGGTGGGGCCTCCAGGGGGCGGGGTCTAGGGCGACTGTAGACCCTCACCCCCGCCCTCTCCCAGCGTCCCCAGCGTCAGGGCGTCACGGACAGGATGGTGCCCGCGCGGGTGTTGTTGTCCTCGATGAGCTCGGGGTGGTAGCCGCTCGGGTTCGTCGCGGCCCCCAGGTACCAGGCGCCCGAGGACGGCACCCACGCATTCACGGACTGGGTGACCGTCTGGCACTGCCCGGGATCGAGATCCTCGACGTGGAAGAACCCCACGGGCTGGTCCGAGGTCGGATCCGGCGTCATCGTCGGGGTGATGGTGGCGTCCGAGGACAGGTACACATGCACGTCCGTGAACTCCCTCTGCGTGCCCTGGTTGCACACCGTCACCGTCGCGTTGAACGGCTGGCCCAACCTCACGCTCGAGGGCCCGACGACGGAGGTGACGATGAAGTCCGGCCTGTTGCCGATCCCCATGCGGGTGCCGGCCAGGGTGTTGTTGTCCTCGATGAGCTCGGGGCGGAAGTTGCCCGGGTCAGCCACGGCCCCCAGGTACCAGGCGCCCTCGGAGGGCACCCACGTGCTCACGGGCATCGCGAGCGTCTGGCACTGCCCGGGGTTGAGGTGGCCGACGGGGAGGAAACCCAGGGGCTGATCCGTGCTCGGGTCCGGCATGTACGTCGGAGTGATGATGTCGTCCTTGGACAGGTACAGCTCCACGTCCGTGGCGTCCGCCAGGGTGCCCTGGTTGCACACCGTCACCGTCGCGTTGAACTGCTGGCCCGGTAGGACGCTGGTGGGCCCCTTCACCGAGGTAACGACGATGTCCGACTTCTGGCCCACGCCCATGCGGGTGCCGGCCAGGGTGTTGTTGTCCTCGATGAGCTCGGGGCGGAAGTTGCCCGGGTCAGCCACGGCGCCCACGTACCAGGCGCCCTCGGAGGGCACCCACGCACTGACGGACTTCGTGAGCGTCTGGCACTGCCCGGCGCCAAGGTAGTTGATGACGAGGAAGTCCAGGGGCTGGTCCGTGCTCGGGTCCGGCATCATCGTCGGGGTGATGGTGGCGTCCTTGGACAGGTACAGCTGCACGTCCGTGGAGTCCCCCATGGTGCCCTGGTTGCACACCGTCACCGTCGCGTCGAAAGACTGACCCGGCTTGACGCTGGCGGGCCCCGTCACGGAGGTGACGACGATGTCCGACAGGTAGCCCACGCCCATGCGGGTGCCGGCCAGGGTGTTGTTGTCCTCGATGAGCTCGGGACGGTAGTTCTCCGGGTCCACTGCGGCCCCCACGTACCAGGCGCCTTCCGACGGTACCGACGCACTGACGGACTGCGTGAGCGTCTGGCACTGCCCGGGGTTGAGGTGGTGGGTGGGTGAGCGGAGCAGCGGCAGGTCCGCGTTCGGGTTCGGCGACGTCCACATCATCGGGGTGATGGTGGCGTCCTTGGACAGGTACAGCTCCACCTCCGTGGAGTCCGCCTGGGTGCCCTGGTTGCACACCGTCACCGTCGCGGTGAACTGCCGGTCCGGCTTGACGCTGGCGGGCCCCGTCACCGAGGTGACGACGAAGTCCGGCTTGTTGCCGATCCCCATGCGGGTGCCGGCCAGGGTGTTGTTGTCCTCGATGAGCTCGGGGCGACCGTTGACCGGATCAGCCGCGGCGCCCAGGTACCAGGCGCCCTCGGAGGGCACCCATGCACTGACGGACTGGGTGAGCGTCTGGCACTGCCCGGGATTGAGGTAGTTGACGTGGAAGAACCCCACGGGCTGGTCCGTGGACGGGTCCGGCATGTACGTCGGGGTGATGGTGGCGTCCGAGGACAGGTAGAGCTCCACCTCCGTGGAGTCTCCCATCGAGCCCTGGTTGCACACCGTCACCATCGCGTTGAACTGCTGGCCCGGCGTGACGCTGGCGGGTCCCTTCACCGCGGTGACGATGAAGTCCGGCCTGTGGCCCACGCCCATGCGGGTGCCAGCCAGGGTGTTGTTGTCCTCGATGAGCTCGGGGCGGTAGTTGCCCGGATCAGTCGCGGCGCCCAGGTACCAGGCGCCCTCGGAGGGCACCCACGCACTGACGGACTGGGTGAGCGTCTGGCACTGCCCGGCGTTGAGGTGGTTGACGGGGAGGAAACCCAGGGGCTGGTCCGAGGTCGGATCCGGCATCATCGTCGGGGTGATGATGGCGTCCGAGGACAGGTACAGCTCCACCTCCGTGGAGCCTCCCAGGGTGCCCTGGTTGCACACCGTCACCGTCGCGTTGAACTGCTGGCCCGGCATGGTGCTGGCGGGCCCCGTCACCGAGGTGACGACGAAGTCCGGGTTGTGGCCCACGCCGATGCGCGTGCCGGCCAGGGTGTTGTTGTCTTCGATGAGCTCGGGGCGGTAGCCACCCGGATCGATGGCGGCGCCCAGGTACCAGGCTCCCTCCGACGGCGCCCACGCACTGACGGACTGGGTGAGCGTCTGGCACTGCCCGGCGTCGAGGTGGTTGACGGGGAGGAAACCCAGGGGCTGATCCGTGCTCGGGTCCGGCATGTACGTCGGAGTGATGATGTCGTCCGAGGACAGGTAGAGTTCCACGTCCGTGGAGTCCCCCCGGGTGCCCTGGTTGCACACCGTCACCGTCACGTTGAACTGCTGGCCCGGCGTGACGCTGGTGGGCCCCTTCACCGAGGTGACGACGAAGTCCGGGTTGTGGCCCACGCCCATGCGGGTGCCGGCCAGGGTGTTGTTGTCGTCGATGAGCTCGGGGCGGAAGTTGCTCGGGTCAGCCACGGCGCCCACGTACCAGGCGCCCTCGGAGGGCACCCACGCATTGAGGGACCTGGTGAGCGTCTGGCACTGCCCGGGATTGAGGTAGTTGACGGGGAGGAAACCCAGGGGCTGATCCGTGCTCGGGTCCGGCATCATCGTCGGGGTGATGGTGGCGTCCTTGGACAGGTACAGCTGCACGTCCGTGGAGTC
>NZ_DASVWK010000705.1:0-4612 GCF_036389735.1 Archangium sp.
TCCTCCAGTTCATACACCCGGGCGATGTTGGGGTGCTCCAGGTGGGCGGCGAGCCGCACCTCCTCCAGGGCACGCTGGCGCCGCTCCGGCCTGGGCGGCATCACCACGCGGCGGAGGATGACGACACGGGTGGGCCCACTGCCTCGCAGGGGTCTGCGCTCGGCGAGCACCATGGGGCTGTAGTCCTGCTGCTCCACCAGGGGACGCAGGTAGTCGTAGCGATACTCGGGCCCCTCGAAGAGAAGGCCACCAGGGCCGTGGGGACGGATGGGGAACTCGGAACTGGAGGGCGTGACCATGGTCTGCTCCTGGGTGGCTACTCCACGACGTGCGTCCAGCCGCCCGCGCCATCGGGGATGGAGCGTGTCATGAGGGCACCTCCAAGCCCAGACAGGTGTTCTGCCTGGGAGCCGAGGCCCCCTCAGGTAGCATGGCGGCTCGTGGAAGGGAAGTCCTGGCCAACTGCTCAAGTGGGTATTGCCCCACAACCTGTCGGAACGGAAGGACGAGCCGTGCCCGTCGCTTGACGGGCCGAAGGACCCCTCCTCTAATGCCGGGACAGCTTGGAAAAACCGGAGAGGCCGCTAAATGCCGCCACGGCGGATGGGCACGACGACCAGGAATGCCACGGGCCGTCCTGTCCTGGAGGTCCTTCTCCTGCTGGCCGGCTGCGCGACGAGTGGCGGCCCCATGAGGTCTCCTCCGAGCGGCACGATGGGCCTCCAGGGGAGGCCGTCTCCCTCTCCACGAGTCCCCACGCAGGGAGGCTCCAACTTGAGGCTCGACACCGCGACGGCTGGCTGTGGTGCCGGCAACGCCGCCGCTTGCGTGGCCCAGTACGGCAAGGAGGCGGCCTCGGTCGCCGCCGTGGCGACTGTCGTGAATGGGGCGCTCGACAGACCCAAGCTCGACCAGGGAACGCGGGACGCCATCGAAAGGGCGCTCGTGGAATGTGCCGAGTTCGCCCGTTCTCAGGTCCTTCTGCGACACGCGGCGGACTTTGAAAATGGACGACCCACCGCCACGGAGTGCAACCAGCCAGCGAAGAACCCACGACGCAAGGGTTTGAACTGGGCCATGCAACTGGGCATCGAGATGCACGAGGAGGCTCGGGAATGTGCGGAGGAGCGACTGGGCAAGGTCGTGCCGGGCAGATTCAGTCTGGAGCAGCGTTATCGCTACGATAGCGACACAAAACAGAAGAAGCCGGTCAGTGCCGAGGATGAAAAGGCACTGGAAGAGAGCGGCAATGGCGGCGAGCTGGCGGGGTCACTGAAGCCAGATGTGGTCATCCATATGGGCGACCTGCTCGCTATCCAAGCCATCTATGATTTCAAGTTTCGCTGTGAGAACGACAGGGATCCCCCTAGCTGGACTCAATACCAGAGCGGGCAGTCTTATCATGGAAAGAGCCAAGGCGAGATGTATGAGCAGGCGTTTGGGGAGATCCCCATAGCAATGATTACGCCCCGATGGGGAGTCATCCGATGAGCAATCACTGCCCCAGAATCCGAGTCCGCGCGGAGGACGGCTACCTTCTCGTCCGTGACGGCTTGAGCATCACCTTCTACATGCGCCACCCTCACCACGAGGTCGCACCCGCCATCTTGATTTCCCTGGAGGCCTATCTCGCCGCAGTGGGGCTAAACGCGCTTAGCCGGTACATGGACCAAGAAGGATTCTTTCACGAAATGGGTCCCGCTGCCTGGGACCAGTTCCGGCGTGCGATGCTCGCCAATAACCAGCTCATCTTTCATCTCAAGGATGCGGCCGAGGCCGAGCAGGGTTACCAGTTCCGCTACCATGGCAAGCTGTTCGATGACGCCTCGCTGTCTATCGATCCGGATGCGGTCTCGGTGGTCTCATTCTGGCTGCCCACGGAGTACCTTGAGGAGCATGGCCCGGGACGGGTGCGCGAGTTGGCGCTGGAGTTGGCGGCCCCTCTGCCGCTCTGCTCGGGCCATGGGGGGTTCAACTTCAGTTGCGAGTTCAGCCTTTCGGGAGCGAAGCGGGCGGTGCGCGAGCTATGCTTTCGCTACCCGGGCATGGAGATCCCCGCGCTAGGCCGGGTTGCCTGGCACATCGGTACACGGGTACGCGGTGCCGCGTGGCTGACATTTCTGGGACAGCCGGTGCTGGGTGAAATGGGCGGAGTGGAGGGGGTGCGTGCGTGCCTGCATTCACCCGAAACCACTGTGCAGTCGTTGGAGGGGTTGCGCGCCGTCGTTACCCTGGGCCAGTGGCCCGAGGCGGGCGACACGGAACAAGGCGATACCCTTCCCGCCTATCGTGAATTGGCCAGGGTGCTTGAGCCTTGGCTCTACCATGAACCGCACCCCCGTCGTTTTGACTTCACCCCGGAGGACATGCTCCGCTGGGAGCGGCGCTTCCTTGACTGACGGGGGGGCTGGCCGTCTCCGATCGTGTTCCGTGCTTCGGTTTGGCGCGGGGATGGCGGGGGCTAGGCGCAGGGCAACCGTAGAAGTTGTGCTGGACAAGATGACGGTCGGAGTGGTGTATCATGCACATGTCCGGAATGGAGCCGAGAGAAGCGCGCGTAGCGGAACTGGCGGCGCGGTTGTGCGCGGCGATGGCTCGCATCGCGGAGGGAGTCATCCGATGAGCACGCACTACCCGAGAATCCGAGTCCTCGCGCAGAATGGCTATCCGGTGGTTCGCGACGGCCTGAGTTTCACCTTCTACATGCGTCGCCCCCACCATGAGGTCGCGCCCGCCGTCTTGCGCTCCCTTGATGCCTATCGCGCCGCGATACGGCCAGACGCGCTTGGCTGGTACTCGGACCACGACGGGTTCGCTCAAGAACTGGACTCCGCTGCCTGGGAACAGTTCCGACACGAGATGCTCGGCGATAACTGGGTCATCTTTTATCTCATGTCTGGGGGACAGGATTCGCAGGCGTATGAGTTTCGCTATCATGGCAAGAGATATGATGCGGCCTCGCTGGTCCGTGATCCAGATGCGGTTACGGTAGTCTCGTTTTGGCTGCCCACGGAGTACCTGGAGGAGCATGGCCCGGGACGGGTGCGTGAGTTGGCGCTGGAATTGGCGGGCCCTTTGCCCTTCTGTTCGGGCCAAGGGGGATTGAACTTCAGTTCCGCGATTGACCTCGTGGGGGTGAGGCAGGTGGTGCACGAACTGTGCTTTCGCTATCCGGGCATGGACATCCCCTCCGAAGACCATGTCGCCTGGCATATCGGCACAAAGGTACGCGGGGCCGCATGGCTGACCTTCCTGGGACAGCCCTTGCTGGATGAGGTGGGCGGAGTGGAAGGGCTGCGCTCGCGCCTGCACTCGCCCGGAACCACCGTGCAGTCATTGGAGGGGGAGCGCGCTGTCGTCACCCTGGGCCCCTGGCCCGAAGCGGGTGATACGGAACAGGGCAATACCCTTCCCGCCTATCGCGAATTGGCGCGAGTGCTCGAACCCTGGCTCTACCATGCGCCGCCCCGCCGTAGCCGCGACTTTCTTACGGAGGAAGAGTTCCGTTGGGAGCGGCGCTTCCTGGACTGACGCGGGGGGCTGGCCGTCTTCGGTCCTACGGGAACGTCACCTCACCGAGAACGACCGTCCGCTTGCGCTCCGCGTCCCAAAGCGTGAGCGTGTACGTGCCCCGGGCCTGCTCCGTCGTGGCCAGCACCTCCACCACCACGCGGCCACGCTGTCCCGGTGCAATGGGCTCCGGCGGCCAGAGCGGCAGGGGCTTGAGGACCTCCCCCGTGGTGCTCCGCAGCACCGCGCCCGCCGCCACCCAGGGCCTCGTGCCGGGATTCCGAAGCTGCATGTCCACCGCCAGCCGGTCCCCGGCGCGGTAGCTCTGGACGTGCTCCTGGGAGAGGGCGTTTCCCTCCTTCCTGGTGACGCTCTCCGTCAGGTCCTTGGATGCGATGCCCTCCTCACCCAGCAGCCCGGAGGCGAGCACGCCGCGCAGTCCCTCCGGCACGGCCTGCTCGGCCCGGAGCTGCCGCACCTCCTCCTGGCACTGCTGAACCTCGGCCCGCGCTTCCCGCTCGGATTGTTGGTAGTCCGCCACGGTGCGCTTCTGGCGCAACACCTTCACCCGCTGCATGCCCAGCCCCGGGTGCGTCACGAGGATGAAGGTGACGCACGCCGGGGCGGCACTGTCCGCGAAGCACACCTCCACCTCGGAGCGCCTGCCCGCCTCCAGGTTCTCGCGCGGACTCAGCGAGAGCGACTGCCTTCCTGTCGCCATGTCCTCGAACCACTCCGGCTCGCCCAGCCTCACGGAGCCCGGCCGCAGCAGCGAATCGAAGGAGAGCGTGAGGGGCAAGCCCGGGGTGATGCACACCACCCTGGCCTTCGCGGTGGGCTCGGCGGACAGTTCGACGCGGGGGCTCGCCGCCGCGCACTCGTCCTGGCCGGGTGGCTCGGCGGGGCTGGGAGATTGGGAAAGGAGGAGAAGCGCCAGCAGGCCGGTGGGGGACGTGAAGGGCACGGAGAAACCTCCAGGGAGGCTGGGGCGCAGTGTGCGGGCCCAGGCCTCTACCACAGTCCCGTGCACCCCCAGGCCCAGCCCGGGACGGCGGGCCCACGCAAACGCCTACTTGAATTGCTCCACCGCGCGCACCGCCTG
>NZ_DASVWK010000706.1:0-5291 GCF_036389735.1 Archangium sp.
GACTGAGCAGGTCGTAGAGGACCAACTCCTGCGCGCGTGCCGCTGACCGGGCCATGCGGTTGGCATGCATGTGCAGGAAGCTCCCGGCCAGTCCGGCGAGGGAGACACCCGACTTCCCCGCCGCCACCAGGGCCTTCAACCCAGCGAAGGTGGGCGCCAGCTTGTCGGAGCGCCGCCGGAGTACCTCCAGCCCCCTGGCGAGAACGGGAGAGTCCGCCCTGGAGCCCAGCAGCGCTTCCGTGCTCCGGCGCTCCTTGCGGAAGCGCTCGTTCAGCTGCCGTTCGATGGTGCGCTCCACCTGGAACTCGCGGCCGAAGCTCTCGCGCAATTCGGTCACCACCTGGAGCCTGGCCTCCAACCCGAATCCCAGGTCCGAGAGCAGCAGGTCCATCCCGCCCAGCATCAGGCGCCAGCGAGCGTCCGCGCCTTCGTCTCCCGGGAGCAGCGTGAGGAGCTCCAGCACCGCCTCGCTGTCCGCCTGGAACACCCGCTCGGCGAGGAGCATGGCCTCCGGTCCACCGTAACGCTCCACCTCGCGCTCATAGGTGTCGAGCTGCACCTTCCACAGCAGCCCCTCCTGGTGGAGGGGCTCCAGGACCCCGGGGAGCTCGCCAGCCAGTGCCTTCAGGCGCTCGGGGGCGCCGTGGAAGCGCAGCCGCAGGTGCCAGTCCGGATCGCCATAGCGGAGGAAGAACCAGCCGTCCGCCGCCCCCGAGCCGAGCGCGGACTTCACCAGGGGGGCCACCGTTTCGACGAGGAGGCGATCCGCCGTGGCGGCACCGGTGTAGAGCTTGAGGTACAGCCACTCCGACCCGGGCAGGAAGCTGCGCGCCGGGCTGGAGAGCCGCGACGCCTCCACGGGACGGCCTGGAGCCTCCGGGAGGCGCTCGGCCTCCTCGGAACGGGAGCGGACGAAGGGCACCACCAACTCCTGGACGAAGCGGCCCTCGGGTCCCTCCGCGCACAGCCCGTCCGGCCCCGGGAACATCTCCACCAGTGTCGCCGAGGGCCGGTCCTTGATGAGCTGGACCAGCGTCTCGACACCGAGCACGTTGTCCAGGTCGATGGGGAGCAGGTTCTCCCCATCTTCCAGCGAGACGTAGCGCGGCATGCGCCGCTCGGCCCGGAGCGCCTGGACCGCCGCGAAGCGTTGAGCCCCGCTCGTCCCGCCAAGCGCCTCCAGCGTCTCGCGCCAGAGGTTCCACATGGCCGGACTGAACACCAGCCGCCCGTGGGTGACCCTCGGCAGGAAGCTGGCGTGGGCCAGCGGTCCCCAACTCCACATCAGCCCTCTGCATCGTTGCTGGTACTGAAGCGAGCAGAGGAAGCGGTAGAGACCGAGGTTCTGGAACTGGAAGTTGTGCGCGTTGGTCATCCGCGGAATGACCTCGCGCCCCAACCGCGCCGAGCGCAGCACGATCCGGGAACCCTGAACGGAAATCCTCAGGTCGGACGCCTCGAGCTGTCGCTCGGGCGGGGCACCGGACCTCCCCAGGAAGGTCATTTCATACTCGCGCAGGACGGGGCGAGCGAGGATGTTGCCGACCCGGCCCTGGGGCAGGTGGACGATCTCCGCGAACACCGCGCCCCGCTGAAGCGACTCCTCGGCACGCAGGAGTTCCTCCACCTTGCGGTGGAGCTGGGAATCCCCGTGGCAGAAGCGGCCCAGGAGGTTGGCCCCGGAAGCGACGACAGCGGGGAGCTTGACCTGAAAGCGGCCCTGGTCGATCGCCGCCTCGGACTCCGCCGCCACGGACGCCAGCACCGCGAAGGAATCAGGCAGGGGCTGACGCTCCTTGTTCTCCAGCCGCTCGACAAGTGCATCGTCCAGCTCGAGGACCTGGCTCCCCGTGCGCAGGGTCTCCTCCAGCTTGCGCAAGAGGAGCGCCTCGCGCTCTCCGAAGCTGGCGCCACCGCCGCCGTCGGCCGCCCCGCCCAGGGCCATGCCCGCCAGCAGCGGTGCCACCTCGGCGCTGGGGACGTTGGAGGGGTTGAAGCCGATGCCGGCCTCCGCGTCCAGGGCCTCCAGCAAGGGGACCTCGCGCGCCTCATACCGCTGGAGGAACGTCTCGCGGAAGTGCTCCAGGACATCCCGCGGTGGCTTGGGCGAGAGCCGGTGCAGGAGCCGCACGCCACGTTCCAGCTCGCGGAGCACCTCCCGTCCCAGCCGGGCCTCGGGAGCGGGCTTCACCATGTCCACCTGGAACAGCCGTGGCAGCTCGACTGGAGCGGGAAGCCCCGAGAGCATCCGGGACACCTCGAGGTAGTGCTCGCTCGACGCACCGAGCCCCCTGGAGTCCAGCGCCTCGAGGGCGGCCTGGACCGGGAGCAGCGCGTCGACGAAGGGCGCTCCGCCGGGGAGCCGCTGGAGCTGGGAGATCAGCGCGCGGAGCGCCTCCGGTCCGGTGACCGGCGGCGAGAGGTCCGGCACCAGGAGCTGGCTGTCGATGAGCTCCGCGACGTACTCCGTCGCCTCGTCGAGGCCGATCTCCGGATCCCTCTCGACCAACGCCCGCGCCAGCGCCTCGGCCGAGGCGCCCTCCCGGGCCCGGGCCAGCGTGGCCTCCAGGTACTCGGACGACTCGACCGCCACCAGGTGGTACGAGCGAACCTTCTCGCTCAACCTCCCCTCGGCATAGCGCAGCCGGCCGCTGGCGCGGTACAGGCTGGTGTTGGGCCGATAGGAGATGTGCTGACGCAGCTCGGGCGTGCGCGAGAGGGCCTCCGCGAGGAGGCAGGCGTAATCCATGTCCAGGCGGGTATGGCGCTGGTAGGTGGCTCGGGGGCCGATCCGCAGCCGCGTCCGCTCGCCGAGCTCCCCCACGGAGCACCCCGCGAACAGGCCGAAGGGGGTGGGCCGCCCCACCATGCGCAGCAGGTAGCGGACCACGCTGCGCTCGATCTTCTCGCCGCGCTCGCTCTCCGGTTCTCGCTGCCACAGGCCCAGACACTCGTGGAGGCTGGGCGAGGCCACGAAGAGGGCCTCATGCACTTCCGGCTGCCGCAGGAGCGCACCCAGACGCGCCCGCAGGGTCGCGCGATCCCGGCGGAGCGCCGGCTCGAGCTCCTGGGAGCCCGGCGGAAGGCGCGAGGCCTCCAAGCCCTCTCCCCACCTGCTCAACTCCTCGAAGGGGAGCAGGGGCGTGCGGAACGCGAAGAACCCCGCTGGGGAGAAGGGAAACTCCCGGGACTTTTCCTCGAAATTGGAGTGGTTCATGGGCGGGCGGGCTCAAGAGGGGATGGCGGCCATGAGCAGGCCGTCCCAGCCAGGCTGGAAGGGGTGACACGCCGCCAACAAGGCCAGCGCGACACCGGTGGCACCGTTGAGCAGGGTTGCATCCGGCACCCAGCTGAATTCCTCCCGCTCGGACAACCTCTGCCAGGAGAAGTACCCACCCACCCCTTCTCCGGGACGCTCCAGTTCCAGTGTCCGGACGAACCACGAGGTGGCGGCCTCCTTGAACACCGGCTCCCCGGAGACCTGGTAGAGGCGGTTGTAGAGATGCCCGAGGCCCGCGGCGCCGTGGCAGAGCCCCGCATCCCGCACCTCGGTCTGATCCACCGGGCGCCGCGCGGCCTCTCTCGCGATCTCCAACGTCGTCCGCTCCAGCTCGAGATCCGACAACGCCCGGGCGGTGACGAGCAGGCAGACAACGACGCCGGGGTCCCCGTAGCACCACGCGGAGCGGCAGGGCTGGCCAGGGATGCCCGGTGCGGTACACGCGGGGAAGCGGGCTCCCGGGCTGTCGGGCAACACGTTCGCCAGGAGCCAACGGGCCCCTCCCGCGGAGAGCTCGCGCGCCTTTCGCTCGGCCACTCCCGCCCGGGCAATCAGTGCCAGCAGGGCCACCACCGCGGATACGCCGTGTGCCGCACCGAGGTTGAAGTATCCCTCGGGAAACCCCGCACGCTGATGGGGCGGCACATGCTCGGGTGGAGTCCACCACGAGAGCCCCGGCCCCACCTGGATGGAGCGCTCCTCCAATCGGTCCACGATCTCCTCGAGGCACCTGACGGCGAGGGGGTGCGGGAGGCGCTCGAGCGCATAGACGCCGAGGCCCGCCAGTCCGACGACCAGGTCGTAATCAGCGCCCCACGGCCTCCGGGACACCAGACGCAACAACACCTCGTCGATCTCCTCCATGTCGTCGATCGACGTCATCCCCATCGCCCCGAGTCGCGCGAGCGACCAGGCGATTCCGACGAATCCCCCATGGAGACTCGGCGGAAGCGGCTGCTCCTCCAGTGCCGACGCCGCCTCCAGGATGAGCCTTTCCGCCTGGGCCCGGTGGCCGTGATGGGGTTGCCCCCGCTCCAGCTCCGCGAACAGGAAGGCCATGCCCGCGAGGCCATTCGAGAGCGACGGCCCCTCCCTTCCCTGGCGCGCCCGGAGCGCACCCGCGATCTCCTCCACGGTGAGCAACGCACGCTCCCGCAGGGGGCCCTTGAGAAGGGTTGTCCATTCCGCCATGGGAATCGCCTCCGCTCAGCCAGACACCCTTCACGTCGGGCGGCCCACCAAATAACAACTCCCGCTCCATCCGCGCGATGCGGCTCCGGGGTGAGACAGGCTCGCATTCCTGACAGCGGGTACGTGGCCCTCAGGGTCTTGGTTGCCTTGGCAACACCCGAGGCAGCCCCAGGGGCAAATGAGAGGGAAAGCCCAATCTGTTATTGGAGGTTTCCTTCAGCTGGAGGCTCACCCATGTTTCGGAAGGAGGCTCTCGACCACCACGCTGGAAGCCAGGAGAGAGGAAGCGTCCTCCGGCTCTCGCCCTCCTGGACGCGCTGGGCCTTCTGGCTCCTGCTGGCGGTGGTCGGGTTCTACGGTGCGTTCGGGGTGTTGGGTTGGGTCACCGAATACGCGAGCGGTCCGGCGGTGGTGCGAGCGGAGGCCCGGCTGGAGGTGACAGCACTCTCGGCGGGGCGGGTCACCTCGGTGGAGGTCCAGCCCGGGCAGCGGGTGAAGGAGGGGCAGGTCCTGGTGCGCTTCTTCGCCGGACAGGAGCAGGCCAGCCTGGAGCGCTTCAACCAGGAGTTCGAGCTCCATCTCATGCGGCGGATGAGGGATCTCTCGGATGAGAGCGCGAGTCAGGCGCTGAGCACGCTGCGCGCCGAGAAGGAACTGGCGGAGTTCCAGCTCGAGCAACGGGTGGTGCGAGCGCCCCAGGCAGGGGTGGTGAGCGACGTGCGGATCCGGCGTGGCCAGCACCTCACCGAGGGCGAGGTGGTGATCTCGCTGGTGCAGCAGGACTCGCCGCTGGAGGTCATCGCGATGCTCCCCGGTGGCT
>NZ_DASVWK010000707.1:0-5703 GCF_036389735.1 Archangium sp.
CTCCAGGCGCCAGGCCTTGATGAGCAGGGCCTCGGCACGGGCGTACTCACCTTGACGCGCCTCCAAGGCACCCCGCAGCTCGCACGCCGCCAGCTCCACCACCCGGGCGGTATCACGCGGGCAGAGCGTGCGCCCCTCGCCCCTGCGCTCCTCGGCCAGCGGCGGGTGCAGGGTGTCGAGTTCGTCGCACGCGCGCTCCGCCTCCACGAGCTTGCCGGCCTCCAGGGCGCGAAGCCCCCGGGCATACACCTCCATGCCCGAGAGCAGCCCGCGCTCGGCCAGGCTCGACCCGGTCCCCAGGGCCACACGGGCCTCCGCCGCCGCGAGCCAGAAGCCGAAGCGCAGGTGCAGGCAGGAGAGCGTGTTGGCCGCGAACACGAGCCCTTGGGTGGAGTGCGGCGTCACCGCCTCCACCCAGGCGCGCAGGCGACGAGCCCAGGACTGGGCCTGGCCGTACCGGCCCGCCTCGGCGCACGCGACGGTGAGCAGGCGCAGCGCGAGGCCCGCCACCGGCGCGGCCGTCTCCGGCGGGGACTCGTGGGCGAGCCAGACATCCTCCACGGCCACCGCCGCCTCCAGCACCTCCCGGGCCTCGCGGGTGTGGCCCACGCGCAGCAACAAGCGGCCGGAGCCGAGCAGGGCCGTGCTGGCGTGAGGTGCCAGCAACCGCAGACGCCGCGCGCTCTCCAGCGCGACCTCGGGGCGGGAGCTGTCCACCATCACCTGCACCCAGGCGTGGTGGACGCCCTCGTGGTGCGGGTGCGTGCGCAGCAGGTCGCGCAGGAGCGCCTGCGCATAGGGCTGGCCCGCGGCGGGACGCCCATCCGACTCATACCCATCCGAGAGGAAGCCAGCGAGCAACAGGCGCGCGTCGGCATCCTCGGGGCAGCGGTCGATGAGGGCCTCCATCTCGCGCACGAAGCCATGGCGACCGTTGGCCGGGCCCTTGTCGGCCAGGAAGGTGGCGGCGACGATGTAGCGCTGCTCGGCGTCCGTGATGCCCTCGCAGAGCGAGAGCGCCCGGTGGATGGCCTCCGCCCGCGCCGTCACGTAGCGCGCACCCGCCCCGCGCGTCAGGGCGAGGCCCCAGTACGCCATGGCGAGGTTTGGGTCCTGCCGGGCGGCCTCCGCGAAGGAACGCCGCGCCTCGGTGCCCCACCCGAGGTGCAGCAGACGCAGGCCCTGGTCGAAATAAGCCTGGGCCAGGGGAACCCGGGTGCTCACCTTCAGGTGCGCACGGCCCAGCCCCTCGCGCAGTGGAGGCGTGGGCAGCTCCGCGTCCGGGACGTCGTCCCAGGGACCGGCGGGGAAGATGGAGGGATCCTCGGCTCGAAGGTGTCGCGCCAGCATGGTGACCTCACTCAGGCCCCGACAACGGGGGCAAACGAATCGTCCACAACGGACTGCTCCAGCACGGCCACACGCTCGGCCAGCCGTGTCCACGCCGCCGCCAACGTCTCCACGGGCACCGGCGACTCCTTGCGCCGCGCGGCGACGCATGCGTGCCGCCAGCCGGGGCCGGTCTGATCCACCACCCACTCCTCGTATCCGGCCAGCCAGCCGGCCAGGGCGACCACCGCGGCGCGAGCGGCCTGGCGCTCACCCGGGGTGGTCGGCTCACGCAGCGCGCCACCGAGGCCCGCCGCCTGGAAGACGGGCCACACCACCCGGGCCTCGTCCAACAGACAGGGGCTGAAGCCGTCGCGCGGCACGTAGACGGCCTCGCCGCACACGCGGCACAGCGCCCCGAAGCCCCACAGCGTGAGGGCGCCGCCTCCAGGCAACGCGCCCGAGTAGGCGCTGGTGCCCTGCTGCCCCGCTGGAATGCCCTCGCGGGCGAGGCCACGGCGCAGCAACAGGTTGCCTTCGTGGGACACATCGCGACCGATGCACCACATGGACACATCCAACAGTCGCTCGCCTTCGCGTCGCACGTCCGGCGGGAGGGCCTGGGGAAACGGCTTGAAGCTACCCATGTTCGTCTCCTGTTGATGCGGTGGGAGAGACCGGAGCGGGAGGCCACCAGCGCGCTCCCGCTCCAGCTCCGGTGAAGCGAACGGCTCAGTGCGTGTGCTCTTCGTCGTGCGCCGTCTCCTCGATGACGAGCGAGACGGAGCCCTGCGTGGTGGGGCCGAAGGTCAGCGTGTACGTGCCCACGCCCATCGGCACCACGTGGCGGCCCTTGACCTCCGTGCACGCCTCCGAGGTCTTCGCGGTCTCCTCGAACGCCACGTCCTGACCCATGGAGTTGGTGACCTTCACGGGCACGTCCGCCCCGAGGAAGAGGACGTAGTCGGTGGCCTCGCCCGACGCGAACGACACCGAGCCGACATTGCCTCCGGTGCCCGCCGGCAGCGTGATGTCGTAGCGCTTGTGGTCATTGCTCACGGCGGGCGCACCGCTCGTCGCGGCGGTCGCGGTCACGGCGGAGGCGGGGCCCTCCTGGAGGTGTTCGCAGCCCTCGACATCGGCCTCGTTCTCGTTCTCGTTGGAGTTGTTGCAGCCGATGAGCAGCGCGCTCGACAGCAGGCAGGCGGACAGCAGGTTCTTGGTCATGATGTGTGACTCCAGTTGTGGACTACGGGGTGGTGCTGCGAAGCCTCACGTCCCCGTCCCCAGAACGACCTGGGACGCCCGGAACGTGAGGAAGGTGCGTGCACGAGGGCACACAGTGGGGAGAGCATCGCTCGCGGGCCTCGGACCCTGACTCGAAGCTCCGAGGTGCGTGCACACGGAAGGCGGCCCAAGCGCCTCACGTGAGGCACGGGACGCTGCCAGATGCACGGAGGGAGGATCCGTGGGTGCGGGAGCGCGGGAGGCGCGTGACGTGGCGAGGGAGACCCTCACCCGACCCTCTCCCCGAGGGAGAGGGAGGACGCGCTCAGACCCGAGGCGGTGAAGACTTGGGAGCCAGATGGAGCCACGCCACCGGCGGCTCCAGGACCACGCCATCGTCTTCCAGCAACGGACCCGACGGGACCGCGACTTCCGACGACAGCATCCCCCCGACCGGCGGCGGCGCCACCCGGCGGAGGAAGACATGCGCGCAGTGGGCGTCCGAGCCATGCACGGACACCCGGGCCTCGGCGCGGACAATCCGCTCGTCCTCGAAGGACGCGCGCGGCTTCATCAGCGCGGTGCCCTGCTCGACTTCGCCCTCGTGCACCAGGTCGCCGTGCTCGAGGCACGTGCGGTGTTGCACGAGGAAGAAGTGCGCCACGCTTCCCAGGTACGCCAGCACGCACACGAGCACGAGCGGCAACGCCAGCAGGCGCGGCCCGCGGGACGTCATTGGCTCGGGGTGGGTGGAGGGGCGCACGGGAATCACGGTTTCAACGGAAACACAGTTACGCCACGGTATGTACGCGAGGGCGCCGCCACGCGCAAGCACTCGCGCGACGGTGCCACACGTGACGCGACGAATCAGACGGCGTACCCCATGGCGCCGGCCTTCACCGGAGCCTCGGGGTCGAGCATCACGTTGACGCAGGCCACGGTGCCGCTGGCCAGCGCGCGCTCGAGCGCGGGGCGGATCTGTGCCGGTTCCGTCACGAGCTCGCCGTGGCCGCCCAGCGCCTCCACCACCTTGTCGTAGCGGGTGGGCTTGAGCAGCGTGCCCGGCGACTTGTCCTCTCCGAACATCTGCACCTGGGGGATGCGGATCTGCCCCCAGGCGGCGTCATTGCCCACCACGCACACCATGGGGAGGTTGAAGCGCAGCGCCGTCTCGAAGTCCATGCCGTTGAGGCCAAACGAGCCATCGCCCTGGATGATCCAATGCGTGCGCTCGGGGTGCAGCACCTTCGAGGCGATGGCGAACGGCGCGCCCACGCCGAGGCACCCCAGCGGGCCCGGATCCAACCACCGGCCCGGCTGGCGCAGCTCGATCACCTTGGCCGCCATGGCCACCCAGTTGCCGCCGTCGGCGATGAACACCGGGTCCTGCCCCGCCCCGTTGGCCACGTCCGACATGTCCTTGGCCAGCCGGTAGTGGTGGATGGGCACGCTGTCGTTCTTCGTCCACGCCTCGAGGTCCTTCAGCTTCTTCTGCTCGCGGCCTCGGAGCTGCGAGAGGAAGGCCTCGCGCTTGCCCTTGGGCGCCGCGTCCGCGAAGGCGGTGAGCGCGCTGTAGCTGTCCGCGATGATGCCCACGTCCACCACGCGGTTGCGCCCCACCTCCACGGGGTCGATGTCCACCTGGACGATCTTCGACTCGGCGCTGAAGGTGGGCTCGGCGCCGTAGTTGAGCCGGAAGTCGAAGGGCGTGCCGATGACGAACACCAGATCCGCCCCGCTCAGCGCGTCCTTGCGCGTGTGCTGGAAGAAGAGGGGGTGGCTTCCCGGCAGACAGCCGCGACCCGCGCCATTGAGGAACACGGGAATCTGCGCCGTCTCCGCGAAGCGCCGCAGCGCCTCCCACGCCCCGTCCCAGTACACCGACGAGCCGGCGATGATGGCCGGGCGCTCGGCCGTCTTCAGCAGCGCCATCGCCTCGTCCACCTTGCGCGGATCCGGCGCCTGCCGCGCGTCCGTGCGGTAGCTGCGAGGCATCTGCAGGGTGGACTCGTCCACGGCGTTGCAGAGCACGTCCCAGGCCAGCTCCAGGAACACCGGCCCCGGCCGCCCGGAGAGCGCCACGCGGAAGGCCTTGGCGAGGTACGCCGGCACCAGCTCCGGGGTGGGGATGCGGTCCGACCATTTGGAGATGCGGTGGAAGAGATCCACCTGCTCCATCTCCTGGAGCGAGCCCCGGCTCTGGTTGAAGATGGGGGCCGCGCCGCCGAGCAGGATCATGGGCGAGCTGGCCGCGTGGGCATTGGCCACGCCGGTGAGGGCGTCCGTCACCCCGGGGCCGGCGGTCACCACCGCCACCCCTACCCCGCGCGTCACCCGGGCGTAGGCATCCGCGGCGTGGGCGGCCGCCTGCTCGTGGCGCGTGTCGATGACCTGGATGCCCTCCTCCACGCAGCCCGCGTAGATGGGGGCCACGTGCAGGCCCGAGAGGGTGAAGATGTGCCGGACGCCTTCCTTCTTCAGCATCCGTGCGACGAGCTGCCCGCCGGTGACCATGTCGCCCATGCCGTGCTGCCTCCCTGTATTCGGAACCTCGGAAGTCCGGCCATCATCGCCGAATCAGGCCGCCCGGGTAGCCCCTGAGTGCCCGGTCGCCTGTCGAAGACACTCCCCCGACGCCCCCGAGCGGAGTAAGGAGGGGCGGCGTAAGGAAGGATTCCCCGTGCAAGAGTTCATGGAAGTGCTGCGGCGTCAGGCGGTCCATTTCGGACCGGAGCTGGCGCGCACCGCGTACGCGCGAGGCCTGGCCGTCACCCAGAAGGACGGCACCACCCGGCCCATCCCCGTCACCGCTACCCCCGTCATCCTCGACGCCGCGGAGATCCGTCGTCGCGCGGGCCTCTCGGCCCTCCTGGCCTCGGCCACGGTGAAGATGACGCGCGCGGCGATCGCCGGAGACCACCGCGAGCTGATCCTCGGCGGCCTGTCCCCGCTGGAGCGAGAGCTCACCGAGCGCACCTTCGCGAACGTGTCGCGCCTGGTCACCACGCGGGTGGACTACTTCGTGAACACCCAGCCGCACGCCCTGGAGCTCAACGCCACCATCCCGGCCATGCAGGGCTACTCGGACATCGCCGCCCGCACCTTCATCGAGGTGGTGGCCCGGCACTTCCGCTACCCCGAGAAGGC
>NZ_DASVWK010000708.1:0-4923 GCF_036389735.1 Archangium sp.
GTGTTGGAGTTGCGCAGGTACCAGACGCCACCGCGGTACACGCCAACGGTGTCCGTGCCATCGCCATCCCAGTCACCGACGACGGGGATGTCCGTGCCGCCGCCGTAGGCGAAGCTGGCGATGGTGTGGGAGCCGGCGCTGGTGGAGTTGCGCAGGTACCAGACGCCACTCTTGTACACGCCGACGGTGTCCGTGCCATTGCCATCCCAATCACCGACGAGGGGGATGTCAGTGCCGCCGCCGTAGGCGAAACTGGCGATGTTGTGGGAGCCGGTGCTGTTGAGGGTGCGCAGGTACCAGACGCCAGCGCGGTACACGCCGATATTGGTCGTGCCATCGCCATCCCAGTCACCCACCTTGGGAATGTCGCCGGCGCCACCGTAGGCAATGCCGGGGATGTTGTTGGCGCCGGCGGTGTTGTAGTCCCTCAGGTACCACCGCCCGGTGAACGAGGTCGACGGATCAGGCACGGAGTCCACGATGCCGTCACGGGAGATGGCCTTGTACGCGCTGGACGCCGTGCGGTAACCCTCGACGCAGCCGTCCGCGCAGCCACGGCACTCGTAGGCATACATGCTCCCCCAGGGGTCGCCCTTCTCGTAGATGAAGATGTGGCCGCCGCTGCCGTCGTTGTAGACCATGGCATCGGCGCGCAGGGCGCTGCCTCGGGCGACGTTGTGCCAGCCGTAGTATTCGTTGGCGAAGTGGACGGTGCCGTACGGGTGCTGCTCCACGGAGAGGACGTTGTTGGTGCTGGGCACCACCCACACCTTGGCGGCGAAGCCGGAGCAGTCCGCGCCGTAGGTGCCAGAGTGGGTGCAGGACGGGCAGCTCCCGGTGCACGAGCCCTTGTTGGTGCTGGTGGCGCCGGTCTCGAGCCACCGGCCCTTGCCCCACCAATAGGAGAAGCCCACGCCGCTCTGCGCGCGGGCGATCGCCTCGTCACGCGAGTTCTCCGCGCTGAGCTCGGCCTCCAGCGTGCTCGTGCGCAGGTGCGCGCCGTACGCCCAGCCCGTGAAAGCGCCAAAGCGCACCGGGTAGTAGCCGTTCTCCGGACACGCCGAGGCCCCGCTGATCGACAGCTCGAGGCCCTCGGGCATCGTCAGCAGCACGCGCGCCGTGCTCGAGGGTCCCTCTCGCAGGTTCAGCGCGGCGCCCGTCTCCAGCCGCTCCGTGGTCTTCACGCACTCACGCGGGGCCGCGAGCGCCTCCACGGGGACTGTCTCGTCCGCGGCCTTCAGCTCGGCGCTCTCCAGCGCCTCCTCGCGCGGGCCACTGCACCCCGCGGACATCATCAGAAGAAAAGAACCCACCACTGCTGCCCTGAATCGCATGAACACAACCCTTTCTCGGGGCTCGCGCCCCATGGGAGGACATTCCCTCCCCCTTACTAGGAGAGAGGGCATAGCGCCTTTCTCATCCAAGAAAAATAGAAGAACGATTTTTATAGGGAATTCCATTTTTCATGGAATTTGTAGATTTCCGTTCAGGGCGGGAGCCGGTGAAGGGTGAGACGCGGCTTTGGGTGATTGTGGACACTCCATTGCCCGTGTTCCCCACGGCGCATGGCGGGAGTCCCGGACAAGAAAAAAGCCCGGCGTGCCGTGAAGGGGCACACCGGGCTTTCGAGCCAGGCCGTTACGCGTTCAGCGCTTCAGCCACATCGGCTCGCCGGGGCACAGGTGACAGCGGGCCTCGCCAATCGTGCACGAGTTCGTGCAGGACGGGAGCGCCGCACGGCTCGAGCTCCCGGCCCGGTACAGCAGATCCTGGTACTCGGTGGTCCCGACGATGCCGTGCATGCTCTTGAACTGCACGAGGGTGACCCCGCCTCGCTTCAGCCGGAACGTCGGGGTGCCCACCGCCATCGGCGTCTTGATGACCTGCACGCCGCCCGCGATCTCGTCCTCGCCGTAGGTCGTCGTGCCCTGCGTGATCTCGAGCCTGCCAGCCGACTTCAAGAAGCCTACCAGCTCGACGTCGTTCGTGGCGGGGCAGCCCGCCTTGCAGACCGCGAGGTTCGTCGAGGTCTGCTTCGTGGGCACGAGCGACTGATTGTGGATGCGGTGGTTGTAATACAACACGTCGCGCTCAATGGTCGGCTTGACGCCGGTCTTGAACCACTGAATGTAATACGCGGTCATGTCGTACGCGGGCCACTGCTTGCCCGTCGAGGGCCGGATGGCGTGGTGCTCGTGCTGGTCATTCCAGGTGACGATTTGAACCTGCTCCAGCCCGTCGGCGATCACGTTCTCCCAGATGGAGCGAAGCGTCTGCGAGTTCTTGGCCTCCCAGAAGGCCTTGTCCTTGGGCCGGTAGTCCTGGCTGCTGATCGGGTGGATCCACGGCTTCCCATACCCGGCGGCCTTCGTCTTCAGGCTTCCGGAGTACCCCGCCGTGGTGATGGGGACCGCGGTTCCCCAGCCGGCATAGGCGTCTCCGACCGTCTTGTACTCCTCGAAGAACGTGGTGCTCCCCGTTCCCAGGAACACCGGCACCAGATACAGGCTCATGCCCAGCTCGGCCGAGGCGCGCTGCTTGACGGTGCTGTAGAAGCTGGCCGTCCGGCCATGCGCGTTGGGAAAGAACATGCCCACCACGTACTTCCCATCCGGACGCCGCAGGAGCGCCGAGGAGGCCTTGAGCTTGCCCAGGATGCGGATGATCCTGTCCTGGTCTCCCGTCGCGGTCCCCGTATTGAGGATCGTCATGTCGAAGTTGGGAACGATGTCGAAGCCTCCCAGTTGGGAAGCGGCGTCGACGACGGCCTTCACCCGGGTCCACAGGCCGCCGTTGTTCGTGTCGCTGTCGGTCCACAGGTTCAGATAGAAGCCATCGATGCCGATGCGCGCCGCCAGCTGGATTTCGTCCTTTGCGTCCTGGATCCGCCAATCCGTCTCCGTCCGCGTCAGCCGGGGCAGCGGACGCTCCCGCATCATGCCGCCATACGCCGTGTGCGCGCCGCCCTCGCCGCCCACGGCGATATAGTTGCGCTGGTAGTAGTCGTTGGTCGTCGGGTTGTAGTTCTCCAGCGACACCGGGTAGTAGTGCCAGTGGGCATAGACCTTCTTGGTTGACTGCCGCAGGGTGGCGCGTGAAACCGCGGTGAAGGGCCACTCGCACGGACCACAACCGGGACCGCAATCCACCCCGGTCTCGGTGCCATTTTGAACGCGATCCGAACAGGTCGCGTTGGCCGACACGCTGACCTGGGTGCTGTACACATTGTCGGTCTCGTTGGTTTCAGCAGGCAGGCGGTTGATGTCATCCACCCTGGCCGCCAAGGTATGCGTGCCCGCCGTGGTGGGCGCCGTCCAGGCGTTGGTTCCAGCAGGACCGCCGTTGGCGGTGACCTGAACGCTCCCACCCGCCGGGATGGAGTCCGTGGAGTCGTCCGACCAGGAGACTTGCGTGCCATTCACGTAGAACGAGACGCCATGGATGATCCCCGAAGGGGTCTCCGTGGTGCCCGTATTCTGGATGGTCGCGTTGAAGATGACCGAACTGCCACCGGCGACCGAGGTCGGGCTCACCTTGGTCACGACCAGGTTGTAGCCCGGAGGCGGAGCGCCGACAGTGACCGTCGTGCTGTAGCGATTGTCATCCTCGTTCATCTCGTTGGGCAGGCGGTCGATGTCATCCACCGTGGCCGCGACGGTGTTCGTGCCGACGGTGGTGGGCGCCTGCCAGACGTTGGTGCCAGCGGGGCCGCTGTTGGCGGTGACCGTCACGCTGGCTCCCGCGGGGATGGAGGTCGTGTACGTGTCGGACCACGACACCTGCTTGCCGTTCACGACGAAGGACACGCCGTGGATGGCGCCCGCCGGGGTGGCGACGGTCCCCGTGTTCTTGATGGTCGCGCTGAAGACGACGGAACCGCCCGGGCTCACCGTCGTGGGGCTCACACCGGTGACGATGAGATCGTAATTGGGATTGGCCACGGTGAGCGTCGAGGTGAAGTCATTGTCGAGTTCATCCGTCTCGTTGGGCAGGCGGTTGAGGTCATCGACCCTGGCGACGAGCGAATACGCGCCCTCGATGCTCGGCGCGGTCCACACCCTGGTTCCCGCGGGACCGTAGTTCGCGGTGAGCGTGACGCTCCCGCCCGGGGGAATGGAACTCGTGTGGGTATCGGACCAGGACACCTGGGTGCCGTCCACCCAGAAGGAGACACCGTGGATGACGCCCGAGGGAGTGGCGAGCGTCCCCGTGTTCGTGAGGGTCGCGCTGAAAACGACGCTGCTGCTCGTGGCCACGGTGAGTGGGCTCACACGCGAGACGACGAGGTTGTAGCCGTCCACGAGCTCGGCTTCCGAGGAGGTCAGGGGTTCTTCCATCGGCCCGGGGACCGTCCCCTCACAACCCACCAGCGAGACCAACAGGCCGGCGGCGAGGACCACCAGCGCGCCTCGCGCACTGAGTCGCCCAGTGCGTCGCTTCGAATTGGAAAACACAGGTTGCATTCAGCTGCTCCATTGGGTGACTGAGTTTGGGGGAGGACCGGTGCGCCGATGACGGCCACGGACGAGAAGAGCCCCCTCGGCACATGGGGTGCCGAGGGGGCGCACGCAGCGACTACGCGACCTTCGTGCCCGTCAGAGGTCGAAGACCCAGCGGGAGTCGCTGCCGGTGTATTGCAGGACCGTGGCGACCTGCGTCAGCATCGACTGGTAGCCGTCGGCGCCATTGAGCACGTGGATCTCCGTCTGGCTCGTGGTGTTCTTCTTGATGGCGTACAGGTCCTTCTTGCCATCGCGGTTGTAGTCACCGGCGGCGAAGGCCCACGAGGAGTCGGTACCCGTGACCCCCAGGTAGGTGGCGATGTGGGCCAGGAACGTCTTGAAGCCATCGGCGCCATTGACCACGTGCAGCTCCGTCTTGCCCGAGCCCGTGCTCGCCTTCTTCACGGCGAGCAGGTCCAGC
>NZ_DASVWK010000709.1:0-16550 GCF_036389735.1 Archangium sp.
TCCTCTATCCCCTGGTGGCGGTGGCGGCGGCGAGTGGAGAGCAGCCCTACCGGCTCCTGCTCGGCGCGGCGCTCGCGGCCCTCCTGACCGCGCGCGCGTTGCACCCCACCGTCAGCGTCCTCGCCGCCGCGGGGCTGGCCAGCATGGACATCGTCCACCGGGGCGCGCCCCTGGAGTTGCTGGGCCTGTCCACGCTGCTGAGCCTCCTGGCCCTCCTCGAGTCGCCTCGCGCCGCCTTCCGGCTCCTCGCCGGGGAGCGCCGCTTCGCGCTCGCGGCCACCCTCTGCGCGCAGCCCCTGCTCGCCCTCGCGTGCGTGCTCTTCTCCGCGCCGCCCGCGTCGCGTCAGGGCGTGGTGCCCCTGCTGGTGCTCCTCGGGGCGCTGGTGCTGCCCCTGGTGTGGACGCGCGCCAACCGTCACCCCTTCTTCGCGGCCTTCGCTCCGCCCCTCGCGCTCGTCACCCTCCTCACCGCGGACGAGAAGTGGCCCTGGGCGCCCGCGCTGCCCCTGCTCGCGCTCCTGCTGGTGCGCGCCGTGGAGCACCTGCCCGCCGCGCGTGTCTTCCTGCTCGGAAGGTCCGAGGAGGCGTCGGCTCGCCAGCTCTCCGTGTGGATGCAGGGCTCGCTCACGCTGGTGGGGAGCGTCCTGGTGCCCCTGTCCGGGGCCGACCCGAAGGTGCTCGGCCTGCTCGTGGCGTCCCTCGTGGCGCTGCCCGGGGAGAAGCCCTCGGTGCGCGTGGGACTCGGGGTGGGCCTGCTGCTCTTCTGCACCCCGCTCCATCCGCTCGCCATCGTCCTGCTGCTGGCGCTCGGCTTCCTCACGCACCACCTGCCCGTCAGGCTGTGGGCCTTCTTCCGCGCGCCGCCGGACGCGTCGCTGCGGCCCGTCACCGTGGTGGGGGCGATCGCGCTCAGCGGGTGGCAATCGCCCACGCCCGAGGCCATCGCCGGGCTGGCGGGGGTGTTGCTGGCGGGGGCCTTCCTCCTCTCGCGGCGCGACCTGCTCACCGCCTCGGTGCTCGCCCTGGCCGGGGCCTCGCTGGGCAAGACGGCGGAGCACGGTTTCCTCGAGTGGCGGCCCGAGGCGGCGCTCACCTTCGCCGCGGTGGCCTTCGGCGCGGCGCTCCTGTCGGCCCTGTGCCAACAGGGCGGCATCCAGCGTGCCCTCATGCGGCTGACGGCGCGCCTGTCGCCGGGCATCTCCGAGACGTGGAGCGAGCCGCTGTGGGTGGCCGGAGCCATCGCCACGGCGGTGCCCGTGCTGGTGCACCTGCTGAACCTGGGGCCGGGCGCGCTGCCCCTCCCGGTGGCGCTGCTGGCGGGGCTCGCCTCGCTGGTGTTGATGGTGTCGCGCGAGCGATGGATGGCCAACGTGGCCACCGCGCTGCTGGCTGGAGTGCTCGTCGCGATGGTGCCCATGGCGTGGACGCCCGCGGTGCTGAGCGGCACGGGGCTCGTGCTGTGCATGGTGGGCACGTGGCTGGATGATCGCGAGATCACCGTGGGCGCGGCGCTGCACCATGCGGGCTGGGTGCTCTCGTTGCTCTCCCTCGCCACGCTGCGAGACCTGAAGCACCCGGCCACCGGGGCCTGCTTCCTCCTCGGCATCGGCTCCGCCTGGGCGGTGGTGTACCGGCGCCCCGAGCGCGCGGTGGTGGGCTGGGTGGCCACGCTGGTGGGGCTACACGCGATCCTCGCCCACGTGGGCGCGCTGTTCTCCACCGGCCGGGGGGCCGAGTTCATCCTCCCGCTCTTCGGCGCCCTCAGCGCGCTGCTGGCCACGACGGCCCTGTACCTCGCCAGCGAGCGCGTCCGCCGGGGGGTGGGGCACTCCTTCGCCGTGGTGGCCCTGGTGGAGGTGTTCCTCGGGCTGGTGCTGGTGCCCGGGGCGGCCGGGGTGGTGGTGTCGGCCCTCGTCGACTGCGTGTGCCTGGCGATCCTCTTCTTCGCGCTGGTGCGCCGGGGCGTGCGCGAGAAGGACGAGGGCTCCGCCTTCCTCGCCATGTGGACGCTGGTGCTCGGCTACCTGACGGTGCGGCTGCACGCGCTGGCCTCGGGGCTGGGCCCGGCGGACAGCCTCGCGGCCCTGGTGGGTGGTGCGCTCTTCTCCGGCCTCTACGTCTTCGCGATGCGCGAGGGCTCGGGGCTGCCCGCCTTCCGCCGGCCCGCGCTGTGGGGCGCCTTCCTCTTCCCCCTGGCCGGCCTGTTCACCGCGCCGTGGGGCCAGCCCCTGTACGTGGCGGCCCTGCTGGTGGGCTACGCCGCCCACTTCGCCGCGCTGGCCGCGCACCCCTCGCAGCGAGGGATGTCCTCGCTCGTCTCCGTGGGCGCCTTCAACGCGGCGCTCTTCCTCGTGTGGCGGGGCACCGGGGCTGGCGAGCCGCAGTTCTACGTCATCCCCGCCGGCCTCTCGCTGCTGGTGCTGCTGCGCGTCTTCCAGGAGGCGCTCGAGCCGGACACGCGGGCGAAGCTGCGCGCGCTGGCCATCACCCTCGTCTACGTGGCCGGGGCGTGGAAGCCGCTCATGTTCCAGGACGGCGGCGGCATGCTGGCGTGCGTCTTCCTGTGCCTGGTGGGCGTGGCGGCCGGCGTGGCGCTGCGCATCCGCTCCTACGTGTACCTGGGCAGTGCCTTCCTGGTGACGTGCGTGCTCGCCAACCTGGCGCGCTTCGGCATCCGGGACCACCGCATGGGCGCCGCCTTCCTCTCGCTGCTCGGCGTGGGCGTGGTGGGCTTCATGGTGCTCTTCACCGCCAAGCGCGTGGAACTCCAGGAGCGCTACGCCCGCGTGCGCGCGATGCTGGAGACCTGGGAGGAGTAGGCGCCTCCCGAAGGGCTGCAATCGTCCAGTAGGCATGGACGCTCCCGCACTCCGGGCGTCTGACGAACTACACCCCGAGCCGGGGTCGCCCCTGGCGTTTCGACCGAACGGAGCCAGTCCGATATGCTCGGTGGCACCGACAGTCGCGCGGGCAGGGGAGGATGACGCATGAGGTCGCGCGAGAGCACCGCACCAGCGCCCATGAAGCAGGAGGCGGAGCTGTTGCGGCGCATCCTCGACGCGCTGCCCTACCCCATCTTCTGGAAGGGGAGGGATCTGCGCTACCTCGGGTGCAACGTCGCGTTCACGAGGGTCGCCGGTCTGGCGCACCCCGACGCGGTGGTGGGCCTCACGGATTACGAGCTGCCCTGGCTCAAGGAGGACTCGGACTTCTACCGGGGGTGTGACCAGCAGGTGCTGGAGACGGGGGAGCCGCTGTCCCCGGTCGAGGAGTCCATGCGGGGCAGTGATGGCCGGCAGCGGTGGACGCAGACGAGCAAGGTGCCGCTCCGGGACGAGCAGGGCGCCGTCCGGGGCGTGCTGGGCATCCTCGTGGACGTCACCGCGCGGCGCGAGGCCCAGGAGCAGCTCCAGTTGGCGGTGGCCGCGAGCGAGGCGGCCAACAGTCTGCTCACGGCACAGGTGGCCGAGCGCGAGGCCATGCAGCGCGCCCTGGAGACGAGCGAGCTGCGGCTGCGCACGGCGGTGCGCGGCGCGCAGATGATCATCTGGGCGTTGGATGCGCGGGGCACCTTCACCTTCTCGGACGGAGGCGGGCTGGCCGCGCTCGGGCTGCAGCCGGGTCAGGTGGTGGGGCAGTCGGTGTTCGACGTCTACAGCGGAGTGCCGGACGTCCTCGCGAGCGCCCGACGGGCCCTGGCGGGGGAGTCCTTCATCTACGACAACGAGGTCGCCGGCATCCACTACGAGACGCGCTACAAGCCGGTGTTCAACGAGTCCGGCGCGCTCACCGGAACCATTGGCATCGCCACCGACATCACCGAGCGCAGGCGCTACCACGAGCGGTTGGAGACGGAGCTGGAGCGGACGCGCGGGCAACTGCTTCAGGTGGAGCGGCTGGCGACGCTGGGCACGCTGGCGGCCGGGGTGGGGCACGAGCTGCGCAACATCTCCACCGTGCTCAACAGCCTGCGCGGCTCCTTCACCGAGTGCGCGGAGCGCGGCGTGCCGCCGGACCGGGAGGAGCTGGAGGAACTGCGCTGGGCCTGCGAGCACGTGGCCACGCACGGGCGGCACCTGATGGACCTGGGGCGGCCCGGGCCGACGCGGGTGGAGCGGTTGGACCTGCGCGAGCTGGTGGCGGGCGCGCTGGCGATGCTGCGCACGGCGGGCATCATCCGGCACGTGAAGGTGTCGTCGTCGGCGCCCGAGTCGCCCCTGTGGGTGGAGGCGAGCCGGACGCGGGTGGAGCAGGTGCTGCTCAACCTGGTGGGCAACGCCGCCGACGCGGTGGAGCCGGTGCGCGACCGGCCCGCGGAGGTGCACGTGCGCCTCTTCGAGGCGCGGGAAGGCTTCGCCTGCTGCCGCGTGGAGGACACCGGGGTGGGCATCCCCGAGGACAAGCTCTCCTCCATCTTCGAGCCGTGGTTCACCACCAAGGCACCGGGCCGAGGCACCGGCCTGGGCCTGCCGGTGGTGCGCACCCTCCTCCAGGAGCTCGGCGGGGACGTGTCGGTGGAGAGCCAGGTGGGCAAGGGCAGTGCCTTCACCTTCCGCCTGCCCTCGGCCCTCTCGCCCGGCTGACCTACTTCTTCGTGAGCGTCCGGAGGGCCTCGGTCGCCTCGGGCTGGCCGCAGCTCTTCGTGCCCTTTTCCCGGGGCAGCTTGCTCAGCCGCTCCAGGGCCGGCACCGCGCTCGTGTCTCCGAGCGCGGCCAGCCGCCGGGCCGAGTTCGTCCGCACGCCGCAGGTCTTCGACTCGAGCGCGCGCGTGTAGAGCTTCACCAGATCGAGCCCCTCCGTGGACTGCACGGCCTCCAGGTAGCGCAGCGCGCCCCACTGCCTGGGCGAGGGCGCCTCCTCCGCCAGCTCCTCGAAGTGCTCCTTCACACGCGCCTTGGGCAGTGAGGCCAGCAGCTTGCGCAGTCCCTTGTCGGCCTCGTCCTCGCCGAAGTCCTCGGCGAGCGCGTCCAGCACCGGGGGCTCCATGGCCTCGCGAGCCTCCGCCTCCAGCCCGGCCAGCACCGTCTGCTCCTCGTCGTGCCGGTCCAGGCCGTGCAACGCCCGCGCCCGCAGCTGCGGCACAGCGGCGTTCTTCTTCTCTTCCGGCGGCACGCCCTCGAGACGCTTCAGCGCCTCCACCAGCTTGCCCGCCTCCAGCAGCTCGCGCGCCTGGTACACGGGGTGGGCGCGGCGCGCCAGCTCGTACGAGCCGAGGCCCAGCACCACCACGAGGCCCAGGCCCACGCCCGCCGTCTGGCCCGGGTAGGTACGTACGAGCTTCCAGGCCCGCTCCGTCACCGCTCGCAGCACCGCGACCACCCGGCTCCAGGCCACCTGCATCGGGCGCACCACCGGGAGGAACTGCTCCGTCAGCGCGGGCCGCATGGACACCTCGTCCTGGCCTCCGAAGGGCAGGCCCTCCTCGGCGCGCCGGCAGCGGTAGAGCTGGAGCGGCTCGCCGGTGACGGGCATCGACACGGTGCCGCCAGGCAGGGCGTCTCCCTCCACCCGCGTGCGCGCGAGGTTCACCGACTCGGTGAAGACGACCTCGCCCGGCTCGGCCACCTGCTCCACCGCCTTCACCACCTCCACCGGCTCGCCCAGCACCGCGTCGCGCGTGACGAGCACCTCGCCCGTGTGGAGGCAGATGCGCACGGGCAGCCGCTCGTCCGCGCCGCACTGCTGGTTGTGCCGCCACAGCTTGTCCTGCATCGCCATGCCGGACAGCACCGCGTGGGTGGGCGAGGGGAAGACGGCCAGCAGCGAGTCCCCGTGCTTCTGCACCAGCCGCCCGCCGTACTCGCGCACCATCGGCAGCAGCAGCCCGTCGTGCGTCTCCAGCATCCGCGCGTTCTGCTCGTGCGTCTGCCGCGAGGTGCGCTCGGTGTAGCCCTCGAGGTCGGTGAGCATCACCGTCAGGTTCTGGAGCTTGCCCGAGAGCGTGTTGCTGCCCACGGTGGGCAGATGGATCGACGGCCTCGGGCCGGGCACGGCCGTGAGGCCACGCACCGGAGGGAGAACCGGTTGCGCGGGAAGGGTGTCCACGCGGGAGGGGGACATGCCCTCGATGGAGGCCAGCGTCGCCAGCGCTTCCTGGGCGGCGCGGGTGCTCGCGCGGGAGGGCGAGCCGCTCCCGCTCACGGGGGCCACGGGCTCGGGGACCGCGAAGGCGAGGGTTCCCGAGGCCGGAGAGGGCGCGGGCCCCGGCGCGGGCGCGGCGAAGTCGGCCGTGCCGCTGCCCACCGGCTCGGGCAGGGCGGGCAGGAGGAAGTCGGTGATGCCCGAGGACCGCGGGCTGGCACCCGCCGCCGCGGCCATCATGAAGGCCCCGGCCGAGACACCCTGGGCCTGGGCCTGCCCCCCGAGCGCGGCGATGGCGCCGAGCGCATCCACCAGGGCATTCGCGTCGGGCAGCCGGAGGGTGGGGTCCTTGCGCAGCAACTGCATCACCAGCGACACGAGCGCCGGGTAGCCGACGAGCGTGGGCGCGGCGTCGAGCAGCGGCGTGGGCATCGAGGCGGCGTGCTGGGCGACGTACTGGGTGGGCCCCGGCCCGGGGAAGGGGAGCTGCCCCGAGAGCACGCGGTAGGCGAGCACCCCGAAGGAGTACAGGTCGCTGCGCGTGTCCACCGGCGCGCCCACCGCCTGCTCCGGCGAGAGGTACTCCGGCGTGCCCACCACCAGGCCCACCTGACTGAGGTTGCTCGCGGTGGTGTCCGGCTCCACCAGCCGGGCGATGCCGAAGTCCAGCAGCCGCGCCTGCTCGCCACGCAGGCCCCGGGTGAGGAGCACATTCTCCGGCTTGAGGTCGCGGTGGATGATGCCCTTGTCGTGGATGGCCGAGAGGCCCTCGGCGAGCTGGTACAGCAGGGGCAGCGCGCGCGAGGGCGCCATGGCCCCCGCCTGGAGCACGTCATAGAGGTTCTCGCCCTCCACGTACTCCATGACGAGGCACGCGCCGACGCCCGCCTCCCCGTAGTCGATGACGCGCACCACCGCCGGGTGCTCGATGGCGGAGAGCATGCGGGCCTCGCGCTTGAAGCGCTCGATCATGCTCGGGTGCAGCATCAGGTCCGCGTGGAGGACCTTGATGGCCACCTTGCGCCCCAGCGACACCTGCTCGCCAAGGTACACCTCACCCATGCCTCCGGCTCCGACGAGTTGGAGCACGCGGAAGCGGCCATCGAGGACGAGGGTACCGGGGTCGATCACGGGCGCCGCATCTTCGCCGGAAACGCGGGACGGGTGCAGGGATAAGCACTCATGGGGTTGGCTGGATGCTACCCCACCGCATGGCTGAATCGCATGTCACTCGTCGACGTCGACGCGGGGTGTGGGTGGATGTCAGGAGTCAACCGATGCACGACTCCGCGCGCGGACCGTAGTGGCGCCGGATGCGCTCGGCGAGGTGGAGCAGCCCCGTGCCTTCCAGTCGCGTCGCCGCCCACAGGCCCGCCTCGGGCAGGGAGCGGGTCGTGAAGTAGGGGAAGGGCAGGGGCTTGAGGTGGAGGACGATGCTCGCCGCCAGTTGCATGATGGGCGAGGTGATGACGGAGGCGCAGCCCAGGACCTGGGTGCGCAACAGTGCGTCATGCTCCTTCAGGAACTCCGCCAGCCTCCGGCGGTGCTCGGCCGTCATCATCCGCTCCTGGCGGGTGTCGAGGATGCTCACGAACTGCTCGTCCCGCCGCAGGTAGGTGCTCACCCGGGCCAGGTGCGCCTCCTGCTGCTGGAGCGTGGGCTCCCCCACGAACGTCATCACCAGCAGGGGCCAGTGCGAGTCGTCGATGGTGATCGAGGCGGAGGAGTCCATGAGCGGCGCTCCTGCTTCAACAGAGGGTGTGGGGCGGCGTCAACCCGGATGGCTCGTTGCCTGCCCTCCGGGCGGGGGAATAGCAAAAATTCCGGGGGCTTACGCCGCATGATAACTTCCGGCCCTCTTTAGAAGCCCCCGCGATGGCCACCGACAGCGACTCCCCCAAGCCCGCGTCCGAAGCGCATGCCGCCGCCCCCGAGCTGCGTCTGTTGGACAGGCGCGCCTTCGTGGGGTTTCCGCCCCTCGAGCTGGCGCCCGGCCTGTCCATCGCCGACTTCGCGCTTCAGATTCCCGACGTCACCTTCCCCTTCAACGTCAGCGCGGGCGCCTCGCGCTACCAGCGCAAGAAGCTCCTCTTCGGCTTCCTGGAGCTGCACGTCGACGCGGAGCTGGTGTCGCGCAAGGTGGCGGAGCTCGCCGGACGCGTGGCCGGCCTCGAGGGGATGAAGCTGCACTTCCGCCCCGGCTACCTGGAGGGCCAGGCCTTCCTCCAGGCCCCGGAGCGCACCCCCGTCACCTTCAAGGTGGCCTTCGACGCGGATGGGGAGCGGCTCGCCCTCTACCTCTACGATGTGCGCCTGTACGGCTTCTCCTCCACGCCGTCCGTGCAGGTGCCCGGCCTCATCGCCGGTACCGTGGCCGAGCTCGGCCTGCTGCCCGAGGTGGAGGTGCGTGGCGCCACCGGCTTCTCCACCCGCGTGCTGCCCTCACTCTGCCAGAAGGCCGCCGTCAGCCGGGGCTTCAAGATGCCCGTGCTGGACACCGCGCGCCTCTCCTCGGCCGAGGTGAGCGGTGCGGGCCTGCGTCTGCGCTTCACCTCCGGTGGCCTCCCGCCTCCGGCCCCGCCCGACGAGGAGCTGCTGCTGGCCCTCGAGGGCTCCCGTGCCTTCGCGGATGCCGAGGCGCTCGTCGCCCAGGGCAAGCTCGCCGAGGCCCGTGAGGCCTACCTCCAGGCCGGGGACGCCCAGGACGCCCATCCCTTCGCCGCCGAGCGACTGCTGTCCCTGCTCGTGGCGGACCCGCAGGCGCACGACCTCGCCCTGGACGTGGCCGCCACCCTGCTGCGCCGCCGCGAGAGGAGCCCCGCCGCCCTCTGGGGCGAGGCCGTGGTGCGCGAGCGCCGGGGAGAGCACGCCCGCGCCGCCGAGCGCTTCCTCGCCCTGTGCACCCTGGCGCGTCGCGCCTCCGAGGAGGCCGCCGCCTTCTTCGCCGCCGAGTCCGCCGCCCGCGCCGCGCGCGACCACGCGCCCCAGGTGGCCGTGAAGGCCCTGCACGAGGTGCTCGGCCTCAAGCCGGACCATCTGCCTTCCCTCAAGGCCCTCGCCCGCGCCTCGGACCAGAGCCGCGACCGCGCCGGCGCCGTGCGCGCCTACCGTCGCATCGCCGCGCTCGCGAGAGATCCCGCCGAGGCCGCGGATGCGCACGTGCACCTCGCGCGCCTGTGCGCCCAGACCGAGGACGATGTCGCTGGCGCCCGCCTGCACTGCGAGGCCGCGCTGCGCCTCTCGCCGGATCAGCCGGACGCGCTGCTGCTGCTCGGCGAGCTGTGCCACCGCGGCGGCGAGCACCTGCGCGCCCTCAAGGCCCTGGACCGCCTGCGCGAGGTGGCCATGGCCCGTCACGAGCTGGACCGCGTGGGCCGCGCCAACCTCATGGCCGGCCGCATCTGGGAGGTGGGCCTCCAGCAGCCGGACAACGCCCTGCTGCGCTACCGCGAGGCCGTGTCGCTGCTGCCCGGCGAGCCCGAGCCCCTCTTCGCCACCGCGCGCGTGGCCGAGTCGCTCGGCAAGCTGCAGGAGGCCCTCTCCGGCTACCAGCAGGCGCTGGAGCTGGCCGGCCCCGCCCCTGGCTCCGAGTCCATCCGCCAGGCCGCCCACCAGAGCCACCATGCCCTGGCGCGCCTGTACCGCACGAAGCTGGGCGACCCCGCCCGCGCCCGCGAGCACCTGGAGGCCGCGCTCGCGTTGGACCCGCGCGACCTCGCCGCGCTCGACGAGCTGATTCCCTACTTCCGCGCCACCGGCCGTACCCAGGAGCTCGCCGAGGCGCTGGAGAAGGCCGCCGCCGTCCACGAGGAGCCGGGCCGCCGCGCCGCCCTCTGGGCCGAGTCCGGCGAGCTGTACCGTGGCCGGCTCCAGCAGCCCGAGAAGGCCGAGCGCCTCCTCACCTCCGCCCTGGAGGCGGACCCGGACCACAAGCCCGCGCTGGAGTCCCTGCTCTCGCTCGCCGAGGCCCGTCGCGACGGGGGGCTCCTCACCCGGTGCCTCTCCGCCCTCGCGCGCCTCACCCCCGAGCCCAAGGAGCGCGCGCAGAAGTACCGCCGCCTCGCCGTGGCCGCGCGCGACCTCGCCTTCGACCTGGACCTCGCCGCCACCGCCCTCCAGGAGGTGCTGAGGGCCGAGCCGGACGACCTGCCCACCCTGGGCGAGCTGTGCGCCCTCCAGCGCAAACGCTCGGACATGGCGGGCCTGGCCATCGCCCTGGAAGATCGCGCGCGCGTGGCCGAGGCGCAGGGCGACAAGCGGCTCGCCGCGGCGGCGCTGCGCGAGCTGGCCAACGTGCTGGAGGCCCGGCTGGGCCGCCTGGGCGAGGCCCTCGTGGCCCTGGAGAAGGCCGCGCGCCTCTCTCCGGACCAGACGGTGCTGCTGGAGCTGGCGGACCTCTCGTTGCGCTGCGAGCGCCCCGAGCACGCCCGGCGTGCCCTGGAGACGCTGCTGTCCACCCTGCCGCGCACCACCGCCCCCGAGCGCCTCGCCGACATCCGCGCCCGCCTGGGCCGCGCGTGCGAGCTGCTGGGGGACCGCGAGGCCGCCATCTCCGCCTACGCCCAGGCCTGGCCCGTGCGCCGTCTGGACGAGTCGCTCGCCTCCCGGCTGGAGGCCCTCTACACCGAGGCCGGGGAGACCCGGGAGCTGGCCGAGCTGTGGGCCGCGCGTGCCCAGGCCCTCGTCGCCGCCGAGCGCGCCGCCGAGGCCGCGCCCCTCTTCCTCCAGAGTGCCCGCGTCCTGCTGGAGCGTGGCGAGAAGGGCCCCGCCCTCCTGCGCCTGTCCGCCGCCCTCGACGCGAGCCCCTCGGGCCCGTTGGCCGCCGAGGCCCTCGACACGCTCGCGGAGCTGGAGCTGGAGCGCGGGGAGAAGCTGGAGGCCGCCCGTCTCTTCGCGCGCAAGGCCGCGCTCGTCCCCGATGCCCGCGCCGGCGCGAAGCTCCTCTACCGCGCCTCCGTGCTCGCCCTGGGCACCAGCCGCGAGGAGGCCTTCCTCGCCGAGGCCCTGGAGCGCGACGCCTCCCTCGCTCCCGCGCGCATGCGCCGCGGCGAGCTGCGGCTCCAGGCCGACCCGCGCTCCGCCCTGGAGGACTTCGAGGCCGTGCTGGCCGTGCCCGCGACGGACCCCGACGCGCTTCGCGAGGAGGAGCTGCTGGAACTCACCCGCCGCGCCTCCTCCGCCGCCGTGCGCGCCGGACGCGCGGATGCCGCCCGCCGCCTGCTGGGCCAGTACTGCGCCCTCGCTCCCGAGGACCTCGAGGCCCGCGTGGAACTCGCTGGCCTCCACCGCAAGGCGGGTGCCCGCGAGCCCCTGGCGGACCTCCTCGCCTCCCTGTGGCCGCGCCTCTCCGGGGATGCGCGCCGCTCCGCCCGCCGCGAGCTGGCCGAGCTGTCCCATGCCCTCGGCCGCACCGCCGAGACCGCCGACACCCTGCGCAGCCTCCTGGCCGAGGAGCCCCACGACACGTGGGCCACCCAGGCCCTGCTGGAGCTGCTGCCCCCGCCCGGCACGGGCTCCGCCCAGGAGGAGGTCGAGCGCCTCGCGCTGCTGGGCACCCTCATCTCCGCCGCCGAGGGCGAGGCCCGCGCCGAGCTGCTCTCCCGCCGCGCCGCCCTCCACCGCAACGCCAGCCGCTCCCACGCCGCGCGCGAGGACTTCCTCGCGGCCACGAAGCTCGCCCGCCGGCCCGCGCCCCTGTGGCTCGCCCTCGCCGCGCTCGCCCGCGAGGCGGGGGACGACGTGGACGAGCTGGTGGCGTGGCGCAACGTCGTCGCCTCCGAGCCCGAGCTGGCCGAGCGCGCCCGCGTGCGGCTCCTCGCGCTCGCCTCCGCGCTGGTGGAGAAGGACGCACGCACCCCGGCCCGCGAGGCCCTGCTCGCCGCCGTGGAGCTGCCGCTGTCGCCGGCCGAGCGCTGTGATGCCTTCTTCGCCCTCGCCACGCTCGCGCGCCGCGACGGGCAGAAGGGCGCCGAGGCGGAGGCGCTCGCCGAGGCCGCGCGCCAGGGCCCCCTGCCTCGCCGCGTGGAGGCGCTGCTGACGCGCGCCGCCCTGCTGGAGAAGGCGGGCGAGCTTCCGGAGGCCGCGTCCAGCCTGGAGGCCGCGCTCTCCCTCGCGCCGCGCCATGCCGGGGCCACCCTGGCGCTCCAGCGCGTGCTGCGCGCCCTGGCGGACTGGGCCCGTCTCGCCGGCCTGCTCGCCGCCGAGGCCCCGCATGCGCCTGCCGAGGAGGCCGCCGCCCTCTACGCGGAGCTGGGCACCCTCCACCTGGAGCGCCTGGAGCAGCCCGAGGCCGCCGAGGCCGCGCTGCGGCAGGCCGTGCGTCTCGTTCCCTCGGACGTGGCCGTGCGCCGCCGGTTGGTGGCCCTCGTCGCCGGCCGGGGGGACTTCTCCGAGGCCGCGAAGCTCCTCGACGTCGGCACGGGTGACATCGCCCCCGCCGAGGCCGCCGCCCTCCTGCGCGAAGGGGCCGCCCATGCCCGCTCCGCCGGGGACATGGCGCGCGCCCTCGGCCTGGCCCGCCGTGCCCACGCCCTCGTCCCCGCCCGGGACGCGCAGCTCGCCGAGCTGGCCGAGCTCCTCTTCCTGCACGGCGATCTCCAGGAGGCCATGCCCCTCCAGGAGCAGCTCGCCGCCGCCGCGGACTTCTCCACCGAGGCCGAGTACGCCGAGAAGGCGTGGCTGCGCCTGGGCGCGCTCGCCGAGAAGCTCGGGGACTCCCGGCGCGCGGTGTCCGCGTACAAGCGGCTCCTCGTCGAGCGTCCGCTGAACGAGGTGGCCGTGCAGCGCCTCGCCGCGCTGCTGGAGAAGGACGAGCCCCGCGCAGCCTTCGACGTGCTCGTCACCCACGCGCGCGCCCTGCCTTCCTCCGAGGACACCGTCGGACGCCTCGTGCTGCTCTCGGAGCGCGCCCGCGAGTCGCTGGCCGACTCCACCCTCGCCGCCTCCCTGCTGGCGCGCGCGGCGGAGATGGCCGAGGAGCCGCTGCCGCTGCACCAGTCGCTCGCCGACCTCTACCGCGACGCGGGCCGCGTCCCCGAGCTGATGGCCCAGCTCCAGGTGGTGGCCGCGCTGTGCCAGGAGACCGGGGACGTCGACGGCGCCATCTCCTCCTGCGCCGAGCACGCGCGTCTGGCCGAGGAAGCCGGCCGCGTGGACGAGTCCCTGCGCTCGCTGGAGGCCCTGCGCTTCCTGCTGGAGGCGGAGGAGCGCGACGCCGAGGCCGCCGACACCGAGCGTCACCGCGCGGAGATGCTGCGCGACGCGAAGCTGGACCTGTCCGCCGCCGAGGCCGCGCTGGAGCGGGCCTTCACGCTGTCCGCGCAGCTCGACACGGCGCGCATGGGCATCGAGCTGGCCAGTCGCCGGGACGACTCCGCCGCCGAGGCCCGCTGGCTGGAACGTGCCCTTCCGCTGCTGCCCGACACGCGCGAGCAGGCCTCCTCCCTGCTGCGGCTGGCCCGGCTGCACCTGGACGTGCTGGCCGAGTCCGGCAAGGCCGAGGGCTTCCTGCGCGAGGCGCTCCGCAGAGATCGCTCCCTCCCGGAGGCCGAGAAGCTGCTGTGCGCGCTGCTCGAGGAGGAGGGCCGGGTGGCGGAGCTGGCCGCCTGGTTCGAGGAGTCCGCCTCCCTGGAGCAGGACGCCGAGCGCCGCGCGCAACTGCTGCTGCGCGCCGCCACGCTCTACCGCGAGCGTGCCGGACGTCCGGAGGCCGCCGTCATCGCGTTGCTCGCCGCGCGCTCCGCGAGGCCGGATGACCTGGGCCTCACCCGGCAGGCGGCGGATCTGCTCCACGAGCTGGGGCGCGCCGAGGACGCCGCCGAGTTCGATGCCCTTCTGCTGGAGGCGGACCCGTTGCGCGAGCCCGTCTATACGCGCCAGCGCGCCTTCCTCTCCGAGTCGGGGGACCATCAGTCCCTCGCCGCGCTGATGCTGCGCCGGGCCCAGCGGCAGCCGCCCACGGAGGCAGCCGAGAGCTACCTCGCCGCCGCCCGGGCCTTCCGCGAGGCCGGTGCGCTGGAGCGCGCGCTGCTGTGCGAGGACCAGGCCTTCGAGCTCGCGCCCTCCAGCCCCGAGGCCTTCCAGTTGCTGCGGGCCCGCGCCGCTGGAGACGTACGCCGGCTGGCGGAGCTGCTGGCCCTGCGCGCCGCCGCCGTGCCGCCCGAGCAGGCCCTGCCGCTGCTGCGCGAGCGCGCGGACACGCTGCTCAAGGCGGGCGAGTCGCTGCTCGCCGCCCAGGCCTTCGATGACTACCTCGCCCGGGCCGGGGATGACGTGGACGCGCTCGCCACGCGCGCCGAGCTGGCCGCCGAGGGCGGTGGCGCCAACGCGGCCCAGCCGTACGACCGGCGCCTGCTCGCCGTTGGGGGTGAGTCGCTCGCCGTCCCGGTGCGCGTGCGCACGCACCTGCGGCTCGGCCATGCCTCGCTGTCCTCCGGCGCGTACCGTGATGCCGCCGAGTCCTTCGAAGCCGTGGTGGCACTCGAGCCCGAGAGCACGCGGGGCCAGGAAGCCCTGTCGCTCCTCACCGAGGTGTACGGCCGTACCGGCGACTCCAGGGGCCTCTACCGCGCCTCCCTGAAGCTCGCGCGCAAGGCGGACACCGCCACCGCCGAGGTGCTGTACCGCCGCGCCGCCGACCTCTTCCAGGATCCGAAGGAGGCCATCGACGCGCTGCTGCACCTCACGCGCCTGCGCCCCGCGGACGCCAGTGTCATCGACCGGGCGGTGGTGGGTCTGCGCACCCTGGGCCGCCCCGCGGACCTGCTCGCCGTCTACGAGGCGGGTGCTCGGGCCGCCGGGGGCGCGCGCGCCGCGGAGCTGCTGCTGGAGGCCGCCGATGTCGCCGCGGACCAGCTCGACGACCCGCGACGTGCCGTGGCCCTCCGGGAGCGCGCGGCCGAGGCGGACCCGACCAACGTGACCGCGCTCCGCGCCCTGGTGGCGGGACTGCGCCAGCGGGGCGAGCAGGGCCCGTTGCAGGAGGCCATCCAGCGTCTGGTGTCCATGACGGAGGGCACGGATGAGGCCTCCGTCCTGCGCCTGGAACTGGCCGCGCTGGCCAGTGCCGCCGGCCATCCTTCGCTCGCCCGCGAGGCGCTGGAGACGGTGGTGGCCCGTGGGGCCGCCGGTGCCGGCTACATCGAGGCGCTGGAGGCGCTGGAGCCGCTGCTCGCGGAGGAGCCGGGCCGCCTCGCCGAGGTGCGGATGGCCCGGGCGGAGCTGCTCTCCAACAAGGAGCGCCGGGAGCTGCTGCTGTCGGCGGCGCGCGACTTCGAGGCCGCCGGCAAGCTCGCGGAGGCGCTGCGCGCGATCCAGGCGGTGACCTCCCTCGATCCCGACGTGGAGACGCTGCGCCATGTGGCCCGGCTGCACGGGATGGCCGGTGAGCCCGGACGCGCGGCCCAGGCGCTGCTCCAGGCGGCCCGGCTGGCATACTCGGCCCAACGTCCGGCGCTGCTGCTGGAGGCGGCCGACCTGTGGGAGTCCGCGGGCGAGCGCGCCGAGGCCCTCGAGGTGGTGGAGCGCCTGGCCACGGAGGCCCCGGGCGCGCTGTCGCCCGTGGAGCTGTCCGAGCGCTTCCACCGGCTGGGTGCCACCGCGCGCGCCGTCGAGGTGGGCTTCGCGCCCATGCTGGAGTCCGGGGACGCGGCCGGGGCGCTCGCGCTCGCCGAGCGTGCCGGGGATGCGGAGCGCGCCCGTCAGGCGCTCTGGGCGCTGGTGGCGCGGCCGGACGCGGAGGCCTCGCACGTCACGGACCTGGCCGCTGGCCTGCGCTCCGAGGACGACTGGGTGGGGTTGATGCGGCTGGCGGACCTCCTCTCGGAGGGGGACGCGGCCGGGGCCACGAACCTGCGGGACGAGGTGCTGCGCACGGAAGGCATCGCCCCCGAGCTCCGCCTGCGCGCGCTGGAGTCGCTCGCCGCGGCGCCGGACTTCTCCAAGCGCCTGCGGAGTCTGCTGTCGGGACTCGGCGGGTACCCGGAGGTACTGGCGGACGCGGTGCTCACCCATGTCCGGGCGCTGCCCCTGGAGGAGCGCGTCGAGGCCCTGTCGGACGCGGCGGATGGCTGGCCGGAGCGGCGTGGCAGGCTGCTGCGTGAGCGCTTCCGGTTGCAGCGTGACAGCGGGCAGACGGCCGAGGCGGCGGACACGCTGGGCCTGCTCATCCTGCTGGAGACGGACCCCAAGCTGCGCGCCAGCCTCCACGTGGAGACGGGCGACATGCTGATGTGGGCGGGCGACAAGGCGCGCGCGAAGGAGGCATTCGAGAAGGCGCTCGAGGACGCTCCCGGCACGGTGCGCGCGCTGGAGTTCCTGCTGCCCATCTACGAGGAGACGCGAGACCATGCGCGCTTCGTGATGGCGGCGGAGCAGCTCGCGGCGGTGCTGGCGGGCCCGGCGGTGATGGGGCTGTGGCGCGAGCGACTGGCGGAGGCCTACGAGGCCCTGGGCCGGCTGGCGGAGGCTTC
>NZ_DASVWK010000710.1:0-1574 GCF_036389735.1 Archangium sp.
CCATTGCTCGCCGCCGCTCTCGTCCTGGCGGGTTGCAAGTCGAACCCTCCCGCTCCCCCCACCGCGGCCCCGGGTGCCGTCACCGCGCCTACTCCAAGCAAGGCGCCTCCCCCGGCTCCCGCCTCCGGCTCGGCGCTCTCGTACCTCAAGCCCGTGGACGCCCAGCGTTGCGAGTGGGTACGGCAGCCGCTGCCTTCCGGTGAGCCCACCGTCTTCGCCTTCGACGCGGCGTGTGACGAGTCCCAGCTCTCCTGGAGCCCGGACGGCAACGTGGGGCTGGTGTTCAACGCCGCCACGGGCGATCGCACCCAGCCGCGAGTCTGGCGGGTGGACTTCCCGACGAAGAGTGGCAAGCCGGTAGACCTGAAGGGACTGCTCGGCACGCTGGGAGGACAGGGCACCGACACGCCGCGCATCCACAAGGTGGCCTTCGATGCCCAGGGGCGCCTGGTCGCGCTCGTCTCCGACGTCCCGGTGGAGGACGAGGGCACCCGGGGGCAGGCACTCGCGTTCCGGCAGGAAGGGGCGGACTGGAAGCGCATCGAGTCGAAGCCCACCTCCTTCGATTCAGGCCCCGGGGTCAACGTGCTCGACGCCGCCAAGGCGCTGCCCGACCCGACCCTCTCCCTGTTCGGGGACCTGCCCGGACAAGAGGCCTCTGAGGCCTCCGTGAAGAAGCTGGACGCCGCCCTGCCGGGGCAGGCACAGGGCAAGATTGGAAAGTGGATGTCCCTGTCCACGCCTGGGGGGGCGCTGTACTACTGGACCGCCCAGGATCCAGAAGACGAGTCCACCTACCCCACTGTTCCGGTGCGCTGGGAGCAGGACGGAAGCCTGGTGGAACTCGAGGGGCTGATGGCCAGGCCGGGCGAACGCCTCGGTTTCCAGGTGCGCGGTGGGCTGCTGCTTGTCTTCGTTCTGGGGGAGACGCGCTCGGCCCATGTGTTCGACCCCCGGACGAAGAAGAACCTCGTGGCAGTCAAGAACATCGAGTCCGCGACCTTGTGGCCAGAACCGTCCAAGCCGTGAGGAGAGGGCCCTCCACACGGGAGGGAACCTAGACGTAGCCGAAGCGGCGGCGCAGGAACCACTCGGTGCCCAGCAGGCCCACCAGCGCCACGAGGTAGTACCACCGGTCCCACAACGGCCTGTCCTTCGCCCGCCCCACCTCCACCACCGGCGGATCCAGCAACGGCACGTCGTCCGGCAGCCCACTCATCGGCAGCCGGTACGCCTTGCCGCCCGTGTACTTCGCGATCTGCTCCATCAGCTCCGGCCGCACCGAGGCGTCCGACAGCTCCGGGCCCACCGCTCGCACCGCCACCGCGTCCTCGCCCTTCCCCAGGTCCGTCTCGCCCTTCTTCGCCGTGGCCACCAGCTTGTACGGGCCCGGTGCCGGCGGCGCGAACTCCAGCCGCACCACGCCATCCGGTCCCGTCTGTCCCGTCTGCACCGCCACCGGCTTCTGCGTGTCCACCGACACCAGCTCCACCCTCACCTGCGCGTCCTGCGCCGGCTGGTAGTCCGACGTCCTCGAGGACACCACCACACCCACCGCCTTGCCCGGCTCCACC
>NZ_DASVWK010000711.1:0-21127 GCF_036389735.1 Archangium sp.
TTAGGAGAGGCGCCCTCTTATGCAGCTTGAATCCTTGAAGATGTTTTGTGACGTGGTGGAGACGGGCTCGTTCTCGCGGGCCGCGCAGCTCAACCACGTGACGCAGTCAGCGGTGAGCCAGCAGATCCGCGCCCTGGAGAACCGGTATGAGCAGAAGCTCCTGTCGCGCAGCGCGCGTCAGGTGACGCCGACGCCCGCCGGCGAGCGCCTGTTCCGTGGGTGCAAGGAGATCCTCGCCCGCTTCGCGGAAGTGGAGAACGAGATCCGCGAGCAGTCGACCGAGGTGCAGGGCACCACGACGGTCTCCACCATCTATTCGGTGGGCCTGCACGAGCTGCGCAACGTGCAGAAGCAGCTCCTGAAGTCGCACCCCAAGGTGAACATGCGCCTGAACTACCGGCGCAACGACCAGGTGTACGACGACGTCATCCTGGGGGCGGCGGAGATTGGCATCGTGGCCTACCCCCAGCCGCGCGCGGGCGTGGACATCCACCCCTTCCGCGACGACAAGCTGGCGGTGGTGTGCTCGCCCAACCACCCGTTCGCCACCAAGGCGAAGGTGAGCCTCACGGCGCTCTCGGGCGTGCCCTTCATCGCCTTCGACCGCGAGGCCCCCACGCGCAAGGCGCTGGACCGGCTCTTCCGCGAGAAGAACCTGGACCTCAACCCGGTGATGGAGATCGACAACGTCGAGACCATCAAGCGCGCGGTGGAGATGGGCATCGGCGTGGCCATCCTCCCCTCGTCCACGGTGGCGGCCGAGGTGGCGCAGAACTCGCTGGTGGCCAAGCCCTTCGCCGAGGGCCCGGTGTCCCGTCCCATCGGCCTGCTCATCCGCAAGGGCAAGTACCTGGACCGCTCCTCGGCCGCCGTGCTGGAGGCCTTCAAGCTGGCCGAGTCCACGGGCGACGACACGTAGCTCCGCCCTGTGGCCCGCCCGGGGCCTCTCGTTGCGTCCGCTCTCTTGCTCCGTGCCGCCCACCCGGGGCGGCCTGGGGCCTATCAGGCCCCGTCCGTTGCGGGATCGATGAGCCAGTCCTCGTCCTTGAGGGGCCCACCGAATTCGTCCTCGACGGCGCGGATGAGGTCGATGTTGCGCTTGTCGTTGGCCGTCAGGCGCGCGTCCGTGTAGCTCGGGTCCTTGCGGTACCAGCTCATGGCCGAGAAGTGGGACTGGAGCACCTTGGATTTGAAGGGCCGCCCGCGCCGCGCGTAGATGGTGTTGCGCAGCAGGCGCAGGTCCCGCAGGGAGAGCTGGCGCAGCTCGGCCACGGAGAGGACCCGGTCCAGCGAGGCGCTGGCCTTGTCCCGGCTGCTGTCGTCACTGGCGTACTGCCCGAGCGCGCGGCTGATGAGGCCCAGCTCGATGCGGGCCTCGGGCGGGAGCTTGTCCTCGCTGAAGCCGGGGTCCGGCTTGTACCAGCGCTCCTCTTGGAACTCGCAGTCCCAGGAGTGCGCGCCCGCGCAGTGGGACCCGGAGCACTCCTCCGCGTCCAACGGCTCCTTGGGCTCCTCGCAGGAGCGCACCGTCTTGCCGTTGGCGAGCTTCCACTCGTACACGTCGCCGAACACCTTGCCGGCGCGCGCGTAGACGGTGAACCGCATGCGGAACAGCTCGCGCTCGGTGAAGGACTGCTCACGCACGGCGATGATGTGGACGTTCTGCTGGTCCGCCTTCGACAACCGCTTGTAGGAGAATTTAGGATCCGGCCTGTACCAGGGCTGACCCTGGAAGTACTCGCGCACCCAGGGCTTGCGGAAGCCGCCCCAGCCGTAGCGGGCGAAGATGGTGTTGCGCATGAGGGACAGCTCGCGCAGCGACTTGCCCGCCAGCTCGCCGTTCTCGCAGATGACGCTCGGGGGAATGGCCTCTTCCTCCATGCGACAGGGGAGCGGCTTCTCCGAGTAGCCCGGAATCTGGCTCGCGGGCGGCGGCACGTAGGTGTCCGCCGGGGCGCTCTTCTTCTTCTGCGCGACCGCGGGCAGCGCCAGCAGGACCAGCGCAAGCGCCGAGGCGCGGAGGAAGGACTGGGTGTGGGAGTGCATCCGTGCGCCTCCGTGGGGCGCCGGGCAGCTTACGCGGAGGGCCGGAGGGTTTGCCATTCCCCCGCGGGCGCGAGCGCGTACAGCCAGGGCGTCAGCAGTCGGGCGCACTCCTCGGGGTGGGTGAAGTAGGGGACGTGGCCGACCCCCCGCAGCAGATGTTGGGGCGTGCTCGGGGGCAGCGCGGTGGCCAGTCGCGCCATGGTGGAGGCGGGCACCAGCACGTCGCGGTCCCCTTGAATGCACAGGCACGAGACGGGCAGCTTGCGCAGCTCTGGCGGAGGCGGCTCGCGGAGGACGGCGAAGGCGCGGTGGAGCGTGGTCATCCGCTCCAGGGAGGTGGTGGGCACCACCTCGGGCACCTGCTCGGTGGGGATGCGCTTCCAGGAGGCCAGGGCGGCCGTGAGGGGACCGGGACAGCCCAGGACGGCGATGGGCCCCATCATGGGGATGAGGTTGCCCCGGAGGAGCCCCAGGTGCTCGGGACGGGTGAAGGAGCCGAGGAAGGCCACCCCACGCGCCACTCCCGCCGCGGCCAGGTGCGCGGCCACCATGCCCCCGTAGGAGCTGGCCACCACCGCGTCCACCGGGCCCACTGCCTCCAGCACCTGACGCGCGAGCTCCCCCGCGCCACAGGCCGCGTGGCTGCCCTCGGGGTACTCGACGAGGATGGATTGCGCCACGGGGGCAAGCTGCTCGGCGAGCGCCCGGAAGCCCGAGCCCCTCGCTCCCAAACCGGGGAGCATCAGCACCCGGGGACCCATGCCGCGACCTGTCTCCGTCAGCTCGACTACTCGACGCATGTGCCTCCTCGCGAACGCGGGCGGAACACCGCCCGGGCCCCGAACATGCCACGGGGTGCCCCGCCAGCTACCAGGCGATGGAGACCTCGGATTCCAGGGGGTCCACCTGACGCCCGGTGACCTTCACCCCCTTCACCCTCAGTAGATCGAGCAGGCCCGATATGCCCCCCTCGATGTACGGCAGGGGAAGGGCCGTGCCCTTGAAGACCAGGAGGCAGGTGTTGGCCCCGCTCCAACTCAGCGAGCACTCGCCGTGCAGCACGGCCGTCCGGTAGGCCGGTGGCACTTTGGCGAGCAGCAGCCTTGGTGTCGCCACGGGGAGCATCGTGAGGAGCCGGCCCGCCGAGGACTCCAGGTACTCCGGTACCACCGAGCGCCCCAGGTGCCGCATCGCCGCGTCGAAACCGCCGTGCTTCTCGCTCAGCGCCCAGGCCGCGGCGTAGAGCAGCCGGAGCCACGGGCCGATGGGATAGCTGAAGAAGGCCATGAACCGCCCCTCGCCTCCCGCCTCGAGGCATCGGCTCAGCGCCGTCTCGTCGCACTCGTTGCGCACCACCTTCATCGCGGCGGTGAAGAAGAAGCCTCGCAGGGTGTCCTCGGGACTGGCCAGGGACAGCCGCTGTTCCAGCTCCTGCTGTGAGCCCGTCTGCATCGCACCTCTTGATACACGACCGCGTGTGCTCAGCACACGGACGCCGGGTCAAGACGCGCCGCATCGGACGACGCGGACGCACACCCGGAGCCCGGTCTCGTGTTGGAGGATGGACGTCCCTCCGAGGGGCCCTTGGGTTGCGCGGAGGTCGTCGGGTCTACACTTCAAGACCATGAGCGCACGGAACAGAGGTGACGTCATCGGAGGGATGTGGCGAATCGTCCGGCCAGCCCTTGGCGACGAGCCCGGCTCGGAGTTCCGGGTCGAGCCCCTCGACGGCGGTGCGGCCCGACGGCTCACCCTGTGGCGCACGCTGCGGGCCCCTACCCCCGCCGAGTTGGAGCGCTTCGAGCACCACATGCGCTCGGGCGAGCGATGGGGGCTTCCCACCCTGCCCTCCGTGGAAGCAGCCGGGTTCGACCCGGCCCGCGAGTCGCTGTGGCTGGTGCGCGCGTGGCAGCCCGGAGGAGAGTCCTTGCCCTCCGCGCTGGGCGGGCTGCAACCGATCGGGCTCGACCTTCCCATCGTCCATTCCCTGGCGGAGCAACTGGCACACAGCCTCGCCGCCGCGCACACCGAGGGCCTCGTCCATGGGCGGCTGCGCCCCTCCCGGCTGCTCGTCGCGCACACGGGGAGCGGCATGAGGCTGTCGCTGCTCGACCTGGGGCTGGAGACCTTCCGGCGCGCGCACGGTCAGGACTGGTTGAGGCCCCCCCAGGTGGGCGCGGCCTACCTGGCCCCCGAGTCGGCGCGTCCGGGTCCCCTCTCGTCCGCCGTCGACGTCTTCGCCTTTGGCCGCATCGTGCGGGACATGCTCGTCACCCGGAAGGACGACGCGTGGCGGGGGCGCTGGGAACCCTGGGTGGCGCGGGCCACGGCCGCCACTCCCGGCAAGCGTTTCGGCGACATCCCGGAAGCCCTGCGGGCGCTGCGGCCGGTCCTGAGGACCCTGCCGGACCTTCCGCCTCCGCCCCCGCCGAACTACGAGCTCCATCCCCCCGTGGTCGAGTCCCTCGACTGAGGCTCAGTACAGCTTGCGCAGGCGCGCGGCGAAGAAGCCGTCCCATGCTTCGGGGCCCGGCAGCGTACGCAGGTAGGCCTGGGCGAGCGGGAGCTTCACCGCCTCGTGCAGCACCGGCGGCTCCGCCGTCCACTCCGGGTGGCTGCGCAGGAACATCTCCACCTGATCCTGCCCCTCCTGGGGTTCCGACGTGCACACCGCGTAGACGAGCAGCCCTCCGGGGAGCACCGACTCCTGGCAGTTCTCCAGGATGCGCCGCTGGAGCACCGCCAGCCGCCCGATGTCCTCCGGCTTGCGCCGGTAGCGCAGCTCCGGGTGCCGCCGCAGCGTCCCCAGCCCCGAGCATGGCGCGTCCACCAGGAAGGCGTGGAACTCGCCCCACTCCTCCGGCACGGGCAGCGTGGCATCGTGCGCCTCGGCCCTCAGCCGCTCGGAGAGGCCCAGCCGCTTCGCCTCGGCGTAGATCTTCCGCAGCTTGGTGGCGTGGAGGTCCGTGGCCACCACCTGGTGCTTCTCGGCCAGGTGGCACGCCTTGCCACCCGGGGCCGCGCACGCGTCCAGCACCCGCGCCGTCTCGGGGATGGCCCCGTACACGCCCACCAACTGCGCCGCCTCGTCCTGCACCTGCCACAACCCCTCGGCGTAGCCGTACACGTCCTCCAGCCGTCCCACCGGGGGCAGCACGATGCCCACCGGAGACACCGCCGTGGGCCGCACCTCCAGCCCCGTCTCGCGCATCTGCTCCAGCAGGGCGTCGCGCGTCACCTTCGCGCTGTTGGCGCGGACGACCACCGCCGGCGCCTGGTTGTTGGCGACGAGCATCGCCTCGGCGCGCTCGCGGCCGAACTGGCTGATCCACCGCTCCACCAACCAGCGCGGGTGGCTCTCGCGCACCGACAGGAGCTCGATGGGGTCCGCCTCCGGTGGCAGCGGCTGCGAGGGCAGCGAGGACAGCTTGCGCAGGATGGCGTTGGTGAAGCCCGCCGCGCGCGACAGCCCCACGTCCTTGAGGGCTTGCACCGTCTCGGCCACGGCGGCGCGCGCGGGGATGCGCGTGTAGAAGAGCTGGTAGGCCCCCACGCGCAGCGCGGCCAGGACCTTGTCCTCCAGCGCATCCAGCTTGCGGTCGGCGAAGCGGGTGATGGCGTAGTCCAGCGCGAGCTGGCGCCGGGTGGCGCCGTAGGACAGCTCCGTGGCGAGCCCCGCGTCCCGAGGGTCCGCAGGTGGCGACTCCGAGAGCACCGTGTCCAGAACGACGTTGAGATACGCCTCCGTGGCCCGGACGCGACTCAGGACCTGGAGGGCGATGACGCGCGCGTTCATCCGTTTCCTACCCTTCCAACCGGGTCATCATGTCCAACAGCTCCGTGTCCGACAGCTTGCTCGCGGCCATGGTGGAGAGCGTGAGGCGCTGAAGGTAGTCCTCCAGCAAGTCCCGGTAGCCGCTCTCGGCCGGGGCCCCTGTCTGCACCTCCGTCCACTTCGAGCGCGCCCAGGTGGCCAGCTCCGAGGGCGTCATCCTGCCCGCGAGCCGCTCGGCGATCTTCTGCCGCACCAACGCCCGGGAGAGGAAGTCCGCCGCGGGCGTCGCCTCCACGCCCTTCACCTTGCGGCCCAACGTCTTCATCGGCGAGGAGGACACGGCGGCGGGTGCCTCCACCTTGCGGCCCAGCGTCTTCCTCGATGCGTCGGCGGAGCGCACCAGGGACAGGGAGGGCTTCACGGCCGGGGACTCCTCCTCCTCCGACGCCTTGCCGGCGAGGTCGCCGCTCGCGAAGCGCTCCAGGGCCTCGAGGTACGAGTCGAAGCCCTGGCCCTCGATGGTGGCGGCGCAGGCCTCGGCCACCACGGACTCCCGCTGGCCGAGCCGATTCACGTACACCTCGATGGCGGGCACGCCCACCGCCTCCAGCGCCTCCATGAGCGGGTACGAGCCGAAGAGGCCCGCCGGGCTCACCACCACGCCGTCCACTCCCGAGCGCTCGGCGTGGAGGGTGTCGATGAGGACGCCCTCGTGGTTGGACTGCACCACCTTCAGCTCCAGCCCCAGCTCCTTGGCCCGGGCGGCCAGGGCGAGGTCCAGGTCCGCCAACCGTCCTCCCTGCCGGCCCTCCCGCTCGCCCAGCAGGTTCAGGTTCGGCCCGTGCAGCACCAGCAACCGCTTACCCATGTTCCGTGTCCTCTCCTACGACTCAAAAGGCCGGCTGCCCGGCGCCAGCTTGCGGCTCGCGAGGAACTCGCCCGCCGTCATCACCCGCTTGCCCTCGGGCTGCACCTCCAGCAGCACCAGGGAGCCCTCGCCACACGCCACCTCCAGCCCCTGCGGACTGGCGGACACCACCGTGCCCGGCGCGCCACTCCCCTGCCCCACCTGCGCCCGGTGCACCTTGAACAGCTTGCCCTCCAGCGTGGTGAAGGCCCCCGGCCACGGGGTGAAGGCGCGCAACCGCCGCTCCAACTCCACCGCCGTCCGCGTGAAGTCCAGCTTGCCCTCCTCCTTCTGGATGATGGGGGCGAGCACCACGCCCTCCGAGGGCTGTGGCACCGGCTTCAGCTCGCCGCGCAGGTACGCGGGGAGGCACTCGCGGAGCAGCTCGCCTCCCAGCTTGGAGAGCTTGTCGTGCAGGGTGGCGCTCGTCTCGTCCGAGGCGATGGGCAGGCGCTTCTCCGCCAGCATCGGGCCGGTGTCCAGGCCCTCGTCCATCACCATCAGCGTCACGCCCGTCTCCTGGTCCCCATGGGCGATGGCCCACTGGATGGGAGCGGCCCCCCGGAAGCGCGGCAGCAGCGAGGCGTGCACATTGAGGCACCCCTTCGTCGGCGTCTCCAGCAGGTCCTTGGGCAGAATCTTCCCGTAGGCCGTCACCACGGCGACGTCCGGGGCGAGCTTGCGCAGCTCCTCGGAGAAGGGCGGGGTGCGCAGCTTCTGGGGCTGGAGCACGGGCACGCCGCGCTCGAGCGCATAGGCCTTCACGGGGGAGATGGCGAGCGCCTGGCCTCGGCCCTTGGGCTTGTCCGGCTGGGTGACGACGGCCACCACGTCTCCAATGTCGAAGAGGGCGGCCAGGGAGGACACGGCGAAGTCGGGCGTGCCCATGAAGACGATACGGGGGCGGGTCATATGCGGGGAGTCTTCTCCAGCACCGGGGGCACTCAGGCAACGGACTTCAGCGCGCCCGCGGTGGGACCTTCGGTGGCCTGACGTTTGCGGGCGCGAATCGAGGAGAGGATGCTGAGGGCGGCCTGGGCATCCTGGGTGGTGGCCAGCGGCTCCAGGGCCTCGATGACCTCCGAGAGCAGCCGGGCCTCCTCGGCCTCGCGCTCGCGGATGCGGTCCACCGCCTCGCTGAAGCGGTCGAAGAAGCCGCGCAGCTCGTCCTTCCTGCGCAGGGGGCGCATGCGCGGGTAGCGGCCGGCGGCGAGCGTGGCGATGTAGAGGCTCATCACGTGGATGGGGCCGGCCACGCGGTGGGTGAGGACGAGCCCGAAGAGGGCCAGCACCCCCGCCACGCCCAGCGCCCCCACCCCGGCGAGCCACAGCAGCGTCTGCCCACTGGCGCTCAAGGCCTCGGGGGACGCACCGGACCGCACCGCGGCCTGGTGGATGCGGTAGGCCAGCACGCCCACGAGCAGCACCCCACCGCCACCGAGGGCCGCGAGCCGGAGGATGTAGCGGACCTGGAAACCGGCATCGAGCAGGTATTTCCGACGCAGGACATGAGGCCGCGCGGAAGGTTGGGAATCGACGGACATGGCGTTGACCAGCGTACTCCAATCTCCCGGGTCGGTTTGCTCCTTCCGACAGGACGGGTTTAGGACGGAACGCACGTTCAACCCACAGCGCCCTGGGGGCCCCATGTCTCGTCTTCTCGCCGCGTCGAGCCTCGCGCTCGTGCTCCTGCTCACGCTCTCCGGGTGCAAGGTGGACCCGACAAAGCCGGAACACTGGGAGAAGACACTGGGCAAGGCCCGAAAGGCCCAGGACAAGGTGCGGGTGGTCGAGGCCTTGCGCAGCTCGGGCCACCTCAATGAGAGCTTCCTGCCCCTGTTGCACGCGCGGCTGGCCGAGGAGGGCAAGCCGGAGGTGAAGGCAGCGGTGGCGCGGGCACTCGGCGACGTGAAGAGCCCCACCTCGGTGAGCCCCCTGTCGGACGCGGTGGACCTGGGGGTGACGGACTCGGCTGCCAACCTGATGAACAAGGCGCTGGCGGCGGCCCTGGGAGAGATTGGAGACCCGAAGGCCACGCCCATGCTGCTCAAGCTGCTGAAGGCCCGGGACAACTTCACCCGCGTCGAGGCCGTGGAGGCGCTCGGGCGGATGCGCGTGGCCGAGGCGGTGGAGCCCCTCATCCAGCTCGCCACGGACGAGGGCGTGGAGCCCTTCCTGAACAAGAAGGCCATCGAGGCGCTGGGGCGCATCGGGGATGCGCGGGCGGTGCCGTCACTGGTGCGGATGCTGACGAAGGAGCGCCAGGGAACGTCCTTCTACACGGAGAGCTCGTTCTCGCTCTTCCAGGTGGGCCAGCCCGCGGCGGACGCGCTGCTGTCGGTGCTGGAGGGCAAGGACGCGGAGCTGTCGGGCTGGATGCAGCGCAACAACATCAACCCGGCGAGCTACTCCTTCAAGGCGGCGCAGGTGCTGGGCCAGCTGCGGGAGCGCCGGGCGGAGGGCACGCTGCTCCAGCAGCTCGCGTTCAAGCACGAGGACCCTCGGGTGCAGGCGGTCGTGCGGACGCGCGCGGCGGATGCCCTGGCGAGGATGCGCTCGGCGGCGGCGGTGAAGCCGCTGGCGGCGCTGGCGGCCGAGCCGGATGCGGGAGTGCGGCAGGCGTACACGTACGCCCTGGTGCTGGTGGGCGGACGCGAGGCGCTCCCCGCCCTGGAGAAGGCGGCGGGCCAGGGACACTGGTACGCGCGGCGCTCCGCGCTCGAGGCGCTGACGATGCTCGGGGACGCGAGGGAGCAGCCGGCGCTGGAGAAGCTGATGGCGGCGGAGCCCGCGAGGACTGCGTCCGAGTGCGCGGAGCTGGGGGGCGAGGGCTGCGAGGACCCGGCGGCACTGGCCAGGAAGCGGGTGGAGGAGATGACGAAGCACGGCAAGCGGCTGGAGGCGGCGAAGGCGTGCGGAGCGGACGCGGGCTGCTGGGCGAAGAAGCTGGAGGACGCGGACAAGGGCGTGGTGGAGCGCGCGGCGCTGGAGGTGGGTCGCGGCAAGTCGGCGGCGCACGTGGGGGCGTTGCTGGCGCGGATGCCGGAGACGGACCTGAACGCGCGGCAGGCGCTCATCCTCGGGGCGGAGTGGCTGGTGGAGGACTCGAAGGAAGCGGCGACGCAGGCCCGGAGCGCGCTGCCCGCGCTGGAGAAGCAGCTCACCGAGGAGAAGAGCCAGACGGAGTTCGTGCAGGTGAACGAGGACCTGCGACGGCTGGTGGCCCGGCTGCAGCGGCAGAAGACTTGAGCGGCGTCTCGAGGACACCGAGGCGCTCGGGAGCGAGGACAAGGAGCGTGCCCTTGTCCTCCCCGAGGATCTCTACGAGCACCAAGGGGAGTGCTACCTACCCGCGGGCGCTGGCCGCTTCGTTTGTAGACGTCTACAAGCAACGCGGGCACATGTAGGACAAAACACGACGCACGCGCCTCGGAGTAGACTGCGCCCATGCGCTTCCAGCCACCCTGGGGCGGGGCCTTCCGCCTCCACACCTTCCATCACCACACGCCCGAGGCCCTGCCCGAGGGCACCGTCAACGCCATCCGCTCCGCCATCCTGGGCTCGCCCCTTCTGGGCGAGAGCAACCTGACGGAGCAATTCTCCGGCACCTATGGCTTCTCCATCACGTTCCGGCGCGATGGCCTGTCCGAGGTGACGGAGCGCTTTCCCGCCTTCGCGCCCTACCTGGAGACGGCGCTCCTGCCGGACTGCAACGCCTTCCTGCTCAACCCGCTCCTCGTCCAGAACGGGCGCGGGGTGGAGGCCCACCTCGACCGGAGCATGGAGTACTACGGGGAGGGCATCGGCAGCCCCTTCGCCGTGAGCGTGCTCTACGTCCACGTGCCGCAGCAGCTCGCGGGAGGCGAGTTGCGGCTGTATCACCGCGGCAGGCGGGTGGCGGCGGTGAGGCCCACGTCGCGCTCGCTGGTGATGTTCCGGGGCGATCTCATGCACGAGGTGGTGGCGATTCAAACCGGGGCCCCGGCGCTCTCGGAGGCGCGCATCAGCCTGGTGATCGAGCAGTACCGCGTGGCCGAGTCCAAACTGCTGGGGGTGCCGCGTTTCGAATTGAGGACCCGCGACGGGGTGAGCGCATGAGTGAGTTGGCGATGGATGTCTGGGTGGCGCGGCCCCCGAGCGCTGTTTTCGAGGCCATCAAGGAGCCCTACCACGTGCGGCGCTGGTACGGAGCCCCCCTGGGCGCCGTGCGACTCGGGGAGACCGGCGGAGAGCCCGTGGGCGAGCCGTTCCGGGTGAACCTGCTCGACGAGCACGGAGTGCCCTTCGCCCAGAGGGGCCGCGTCCTCGAGGTGCTCCCGGACGAGGGCCTCGTGCTGGAGCTGGCCTGGGAGGGCGGCGGGAACCTCGGCCACGAGACGACCCGGGCCTCGCTCATGCTCCGCGCGCAGGACGAGGGCACGCGGATCGAACTGCGCCAGGGCCCGTTCTCGAGCCCCGAGGCGCAGCAGGCCCACCGGGCGTATTGGGAGACCTGCCTGGGACGGCTGGTGCGCGTCGCGTCCGGAGAGGCCGTGCCCTGCTTCGAGGAGTGCTGGGAGGAGTCGAGCGGCTTCGTCGAGCCGCTCGGCATGGCGGCCTACACGGTGCTCGCCGGCGTGAGAGAGGCTGGAGCCTCGCCGGAGACGCTCGCCCAGCTCGAGGAGACGATCTACGCCCACCTCGCCCGCTTGCCCGAGGAGACCGCGCGGGTGCTCGGCGCGGTGCTTCGCGAGCGCCTGAAGAACGGGCTCCCGAGCCGCTGAGGACTGGCGGATTGATGAGTTCGGCACGGAGACGCCGCGGCCCACCTGCCTCACGGCGTCGACGGCCATCGAGTGCGGCTATGTCCCCTGCCCTCACAGGCTGGAGTGCGTGTAGCTCAGCCCCGCCGAGCACGCGGACACGTTGCCGGCCGCGTCGGCGGAGCTGGCATACACGGTGGTGGTGGTGTCGGCCGCCACCGTCACCGTGAGCGAGAACGCGCCGCTGGTGCCGGACGAGCCGCTCGCCGCCACGGTGCCCGTGCACGTGCTGGTGGTGTACAGCCGTACCGTGGTGTTGGGCTCGGCGCTGCCCTGGAAGGCGGGCGTGGTGGAGGTGCCGGGCGAGGAGGGGTTGGTGCCGGAGAGCACAGGCGTCGAGGGCGCGATGCCATCGTGCGTGTAGGCACGGCCCGCCGAGCACCCGCTCACATTGCCCGCGGCATCGGCGGCCTGGGCGTAGAACGTGGTGGTGCTGTTGGCCGGCACCGTGACGGTGAGGCTGAAGCTGCCCGTGGTGGAGGCCGTGCCCATCTTCGCCACGGTGCCCGTGCAGGTGCTGTTGGTATAGAGGCGCACCGTGGCGTTCGCCTCGGCCGTGCCGTAGACCCCGGGCATGGTGGTGGTGCCCTGTCCGTTGGGCGACGTGCTGGTGATGGAGGGCGTGGCCGGTGGCGTGCCGTCGATGCGGAAGGCACCTCCAGCCCAGGCGTTGTCGTCCTCGCGCGGCTCGAAGACGCTCTCACCCGGATCGACGACGGCACCCAGCGTGAAGAGCGCCCCTTCCGGCCCGTAGGCCTGGCCCGGCACGGAGAGGGTGATGCAGGTACCGGCGGACAGTCCCGGCACGCTGGCCTGCCCCTGCTTGAGATCCCCGGGGCCAATGCTCGCGTCCCCCGAGAGGTGGACGGTCACGGTGCTCGGCGGCGAGCTCCGGGTCCCGCGGTTGCACACCATGGTGCTCGTGGTGAAGGGGGCACCAGGGCGCACCACGCTCGGGCCACTCACCGAGGTGACGAGCAGGTTGGGCCCATCGCCCACCGCCAGCGAAGCGCCCGCGCGGGTGTTGTTGTCCTCGCGCGGCTCCCAGAAGTTGTTGAACGGGTCGGCGATGGCCCCCACGAACCAGGTGCCCTCGCCCGCGCTCGCGGTGCCGAACACCGACACGGAGAGACAGGCCCCGGGCACCAGTGAGCCGAGGGGGGCGCCCCCCACGCTGAAGTCCTCGCGCGTGACGGTGGCATCACGCGAGAGGAACACCTCCACCTGGGAAGAGGGCGTGCTCGCGCTGCCGCGATTACAGACCTGGACATCGGTCTTGAAGCTCGTCCCCGGGAGCACCACGTTGGTGGGGGGACTCACGCTGGTGACCGCCAGATCCGCGCCGTTGCCCACGGCCATCGGCTCGCCCGCCAGCGTGTTGTTGGACTCGTTGGCCTCGATGACGAGGTTGCCACCGTCCACGATGGCGCCGAGCACCCAGCGCCCCGGGAACACCGAGCCGGTGGTCGCGGTCACGCTCTGGATGCGGCAGGTGCCCGCGGCCAGCGAGGTGAACGGCACGTCCGCCGCCAGGAAGTCCTCGCCGCGCATGATGCGGTTGTCGGCGGAGAGGAACAGCTCCAGGCGCGTGCTCGAGGTGGAACTCACGCCCACGTTGCACACGCGCACGCTGGCCGAGAAGGGCGCGCCGGAGGACACCACGTTCATCGGCGGGAGCACCTCCGCGACCGTCAGGTCACCCTTGGCGGAGACGGCCAGCATGTTGCCGACCAGCGTGTTGTTGTCCTCGCGCGCCTCGCCCTGCGCCTGGTTGGGGTTCACCCATGCCCCCAGCCAGTAGAGGCCGTCGGGCACGTAGGCGGAGGCATTCACCTGGAAGGTGAGGCACTGGCCCGGCTCCATGGCTGGGAACGTCACCTGGGTGAGCACGGTGTCTCCAGGACCGATGAAGTCGTCGGTGGACAGTCTCAGCTCGGTGATCGTGTCGAAGCTGGCCTTCGTCCCGACGTTGCACGTCGTCACCTGGCTGGTGAAGGCGACCCCCCTGCGGGTGTTCGTCGCACCGCTGATGGCGGTGACGGTCAGGTCGGCCTTGGCGACCAACATGAGGGAAGCGGTGGAGAGGTTGTTGCCCTCGAGGGTCTCGAACACCTGCCCTTGCGGATCCGCGCTGGCGCCGAGCACATACGAGCCCTCGGAGCCGTTGGTGGGGCCGGAGACCTCGGCCAGAGCACACTGGCCCGATGCCAGGGCTGGCACCCAGGTGCGCCCAACGAGGAAGTCCTGGGGCGTCACGGTGGCGTCGCTGGACTGGAACACGGCCACCTCGTGCGAGGGGCTCGACGTGGTGCCCTGGTTGCACACCGTCATCCGCGTGCGGAGGAACGTGCCGGGCAGCGCGAGCCCCGGGCTGGAGAAGGCCGTGACGTTCAAGTCCGGCGCATGGCCCACTCCCATCAGCGGGCCGGCGGAGGCGTTGTTGTCCTCGAACATCTCCTCCTGCATGCCCATGCTGTCGGTGATGGCGCCCAGATAGTAGGGGCCGTCGGGGACGTAGGCGGTGACCGGGAGGTTCAGCACGGTGCACTGACCCGGGGCGAGGCCGGACATCGACCCCCCGCCCCACCGGAAGTCCTGGAAGTCGATGGTGGTGTCCTCCGACAGGGCCACGTCGGTGCTGAAGTTACCGCTCGGCGCGGTGCCCTGGTTGCACACGGTGACGGATGCCTGGAACGAGGCGCCTGGCGCTACGTTCATCGGGCCGCTCACCTGTGTCACCACCAGGTCCGGCTTGGAGCCCACTCCCAGGCGACCGCCCACGTGCACGTTGTTGTTCTCGCGGAGTTCGTACTGGCTGTTGCCGGGGTCGACGATGGCGCCGAGCGTGTAGGTGCCGTTGGGCCCAAACGCGGAGGCGGCGAGCGAGAGCGGGGTGCACTGGCCCGGGGACAGGGCCGGTACGCTGGACTCGGTGATGCGCGGGTCCGCCACGGTGACGTTCGCGTCATTGGACTGGAAGACCTTGAGGAGGGTACCGAAGCCCTCTTTCGTCCCCTGGTTGCAGACCGTCACCGTCACGGTGAAGGACGGGCCCGCCTGCACGCTGGACGGCGCGCTCAGGCTCGAGATGACGTAATCCGGGCCCAGGCCCACCGCCAGCACACCGCTCGTCGCCAGGTTGTTGTCCTCGAGCAGCTCGGCCACGAAGTTGGGCGCGTCGACGAGGGCGCCCAGGGTGTACAGGCCCTCGGGACCGGAGACGTACCCATTCACGAACACGGAGCGGCACTGCCCGGACGAGAGCTGCGGCATGCTGAATCCACCGATCGACTTGTCCTGGAAGGTCACGGTGGCGTCCGGGGACTGGACGAGGTCCACCGCGATCGAACCGCTGGTGGCCTGCGTGCCCTGGTTGCACACCTCGAGCTGCGCCCTGATGGACTGGCCGACCTGGGCGCTCGGCGGCAGACTGCCCACCACGCGCACCACCAGATCGGGCGCGGAGCCCACGCTCAAGCGGTTGCCCACCCCGGTGTTGTTGTCCTCGAAGAGCTCGACGACGATGTCCGGCACGTCGATGATCGCCCCGAGGTAGGCCGGTCCGTTCGGCCCGGCCATCGACACCGAGCTGGTCTGGGTGACGCACTGGCCCCGGGGCAGCGACGGGAAGCTCGTGCTTCCCAGGGACCGGTCACTCAGGTCGATGGTCGCGTCCGGCGAGCGCACCACGTTCACGTAGATGGGAGCGCCACCGGAATACCCATCGTTCCCCTCATTGCACAGGGTCATGGTGACGGCGAAGGGCGCTCCGGGCAGGGCACCTGGCGGACCACTCACCGCCTTGACCACGTAGTCCGGCCGGAAGCCCACCCCGACGCGGGTGCTGGCGCCGGTGTTGTTGTCCTCGGACAGCTCGGGCACGGACCCGGTCGCGTCGATGATGGCGCCGATGTACCAGGTGCCCTCCGGTCCGGAGACGTTGGTGCTCACCTCCCGCGAGACGCACTCGTTGGGAGCGAGGCCCGGAAAGGACGTGTTTCCCACCCGCCAGTCCTGGAGGGTGATGGTGTCGTCCGAGGACCGGACCATGTCCACCTGGAAGCCGTAGGTGGATGGCAGGGTGCCCCAGTTGCACACCGTCACCAGGCTGGGGCCCGTGAGCGCCCCCCCGTAATGGGGTGGAGCGCGCACCGAGGTCACCACCAGATCGGGGGCATCCCCCACCCCGAAGCGCGGGCCGGCGAACGCGTTGTTCGGCCTGTTCAGGTCGAAGAGCGCGCCGCCCGGATCCACGATCGCGCCCAGCACATACACCCCGTGGGGCGCGGACGCGCTGGTGCTCACGGTCACGTCACGGCACTCGTCCGGGGTGAGGCTGGGAATCGCCATTCCAACCAGCCGCCAGTCACTCGTGTCGATGGTGCCGTCGAGCGACAGCATCACCTCGAGCGGCGCATTCGAAGAGGAACCCGTGCCCTGGTTGCACACCGTCGCCGTGAGCTCGAAGAGCCTGCCGGGAGAGACGCTCCGCGGCGCGGAGAGGGCACGCACCACCAGATCCGGTCCGGAGCCCACACCGAAGAGTTCCCCCAGGCGCGCATTGTTGCTCTCGAAGAACTCGGGCTCGGAGTTGAACGGGTCCGCGATGGCTCCCAGGAACCAGGCCCCGGTGGGCCCTGACGAGCTCACCTGCACCTGACGCGTGATGCACTCGCCCTCGGCCAGCGACGGCAGCGACGCGCCGCCCAGCAGCACGTCCGACGAGGTGATGGTGGCATCATGGGACTGGTAGAACTCCACGCGCGAGCCCAGGGTCGGCGAGGTGCCCTGGTTGCACGCGGTGAATGTCACGGGGAAGCTGGTGTGGGTGGGCGTGGAGACCGGGCCGCGCAGCTCCGTCAGCACCAGGTCCGGCTTGTAGCCGATGGCAATGGAGGCGCCCGCCCGGGCGTTGTTGCTCTCCGAGCCCTCGACGAGGTTCTCGAACGGGTCGGCGAGGGCGCCCAGCACCCACTCCCCCTCGGGCAGGGACAACCCCTGGAGGAGGACACGCTTGTTGCGGCAGACACCCGGTTCGAGCGACACGGGGGACGTGTCCACCGAGGGATCGTCCCGGGTGATGGTGGTATCCGCCGATAGGGACGTGGACAGCTCGGTGGACGCGTACGAGTCCCCGTTGTTGCACAGCATGACGTCCGCCCAGAAGGGATCGGAGGGGCGCAGCACGCTCGGACCGCGCACCTGGGTGACCTCGAGGTCCGGGCCGGCGTCCACCGGGCCGGCGTCCAGTCCCTGGCGAACCACGCCCGGCTGGAACGGCGTGGGCACTTCGCCCGCCGAGTCCCCATTCTGTTCGGCCGTGCCGCAGGCCCCCAGCAGCAGCGCGCTCACGAGCACGCCCAATGGCCCTCGGTACCCACGAACGAATCCCTTGCGCATGACGCCCTCTCCCGTCGCACCGGGAACGGAATTCCACCTCCGGTGCGTGCTTTCCAAGCTTAGAGGAAAGGGCTGGCGGGGAAAAGTTGAATATCCCGTTTTTCGGGGAGCTACTTCGGGCCCGTCTTGACGGGGCCGGGGTTGCTGCCGTCCGTCCAGTAGACGCTGTAGTTGTCCACCGCGACGCCCGTCACGTACATCACGTTGGAGAGCACGGTGACCGGTGAGCCTCCCACCACTGGCACCTTCTTGATGCCGCCGGGAGTCGCCCAGTCGTTCTCGGCCCAGTACAGGTGGGTTCCATCCGAGGCGAGGGACACGGCGAAGGGCACGTTGGTGACCAGGGTGGTGATGGTGCCCCCGGCCTTGGGCATCTTCACCAGCGTGTCGTTCCGCCGCCAATAGACGTTCGTGGAGTCCACCGCGAGGTACTGGGACTGAGCCCCCATGTTGGCCACCGTGACGGGCGTGCCCCCCCCCACCGGCAGCTTCATGAGCGAGTTGATGAAGTTGAGGTTGCTGTCGACTCGAGTCTCGATCCAATAGACGTTGGCGCCATCGGTGGCGAGGTAGGCCATGTTCTCCCGAGCCGCGAGCGTCGTCATGGTGCCGCCGTTGACCGGGATCTTCATCACCCGCCGCGTGTTGCTGGTGGACATCGTGTCCATCCAGTAGACGTTGACGCCATCGGTGGCGATGCCCCAGAAATCATGCAGGCCCGTCGCCAGCGCCACCGGGCTGCCGCCCACCGCGTTCTTCATCACGTTGCCGGGATTCAGCTGCTCGGTCCAGTAGACGTTGCCCTTGTTCGCGGCGATGTATTCGAGCCCGAGACGGCTGCTGGCGATGGTGCGTGTCTTGTTGAGGAAGCTCTCCAAGACCTGCTCGCGGCGCGGGAGGAAGTTCAACTCGACCGCACTGGAGACCCTGAACCGTTCGCCCTCCGGACCCGTCTCGGTGAACTCGGTGCTGTGCGTGAAGTCATGCGAGGGATGCAGAAACTCCGAGCCCACCTGCAAGGCGAGGCTCCGCTGGTGGCATCCTCCGCAGGACAGCATCTCGGCCCGCTGGACGATGTCTTCCGGCGTCAGCGAGCTCCCGATGGAGGTGAGCTGCGCCTGGATGTTGCTGCGGAAGGTGCTCGCGCTGCCGCCACGGAACTGGCTGTTATAGTTGTCCACCACGCTGGACGTCTGCGAGTCATTCTGCCCCACGTTGTACTTGTCCGGCACGACATAGTTGAAGGTGTGGAGGTTGTTGACGGCCAGCGTCTTCACCTGCGTGAGGAAGTAGCTGCGGAACTCGGCGGCCAGCGGGTGGGTGGAGTTGGGGTTGAAGAGTTCGCCGTACGGGTTGGTCTTCACCGTCGCGGGGACGAACTGCACCTTGCAGCCCGTGCTGGGGCAGGTGCGCTTCACCTTGAACTCCCGCATCAGCCACGGGGGCCGGACGAACTGGTTGGTGCGCACCTGGCCCACGCCGCGCGAGTTGTTGCCGTAGTTGTTGTAGTGGATGACCGGTGAGAAGCCGGACAGGCCGTTGAAGTAGAAGTTCTTGAGCGCGGTGGCGCGCGAGTCCACGTTGGTGTTGGTGCTCAGGTCCCGCCAGAAGTTGGTCACGGGCCGGCAGCCCTCCAGGCCCAGGTCCGTGCGCGGGTTGGGCAGCACTGCCTCGAAGATGAGCATGCTGCGGCCCGAGACGCTGAAATCCGTCTTCGCGAAGACGATCCGGTACTCGCCACAGTCCGCGCCGTTGGAGGGCGCCAGATCAAAGCGGTTGAACAGACCCACCGCCGAGTAGGACACCGCCGTCGTGAGCCCGTTCCAGGCCTGCTCGCCCTCGCTGTCTTCACGGCAGAGGTACTCGAAGCCGTTGAGCGAGAAGCCGTTGTCGCTGCAGCGGGGGGTGGGATCCAGATCCATCGTCTCCGGCCGGGGGGAGCGGTTCTGGGTCTCCCAGAGCTGCCGGAAGAGCTGCGCGGAGGTGTAGCCCGTCGTTCCGTTCTGCCGTACCAGCTGATCCAGCACCTCCTGGAGCGTGAACTGGGACAGGATGGCCGTCTCCGTCACCGCCAGCGAGCGCCTGGCATTCAGGCTGACGCCCGCGCCCAGTTCCTGCTCCAGCACGCCCACGCCGCCGCGCTCCGAGTGGAGGGGGACCTCGCCGTCTGGCTCGGCTTCGGTGCTCTTGGGGGCAGCGTCTCCACAGGCCGTCAGGCCCAACGAGACACACGTCACCCATACGACCTGAAGAAGTCGTCGAAACATGCGAGGAGGCTCCGGGAAACCGCCCCGGGAGAGGCGGTGAGGTTCAACGGCGGCGTGAGAGTGGCCGCAAAATAGGCTTGTCAGCCCAGGAAACAAAGGATTATCGGACAGCCCTCTTCGAGCCCGGTCAGCGCCGCACGCCGGTCGGAGACTCCTTCCGTGTGCTCACGTACCGGAAGTCGCAGCGCCTGGCGCCCATCGCGATCGTCCCGGTCCGCTCGAGCTTCACGCCGCGCATGTAGCGGGCCGTGAGCTCGTCGAGCCGGCACAGGATGGGCACGACCTCGGGGGCTGCGTGGGCCGTGAAGTACTTGAGGAGGGCACACCCGCGGACCTCGAAGATCAGCGAGTCCTCGCCGCTCTCCCTCCCGACGACTTCGAAGTGGAAGCCCTCGGGCTCATGGGCGGAGCGCATCCATTCACGCATCAGCTCGCGGAACCAACCCATTCGGTAGAACGCACCTGTCATCGCGCTCCGGAGGGGAGAGCCATACATCCGGTGGAAAGCGCTTCGGACCATCTCCTCGAGCAGGCGCAGCGCCTGTTCCCGCTCCACGCCGAGATCCTCTCGAAGCGCCTGGTACAGGCCGAGCACGGGCACACCGAGTCCGAAGAGCATCTTGTTCATGGGGGCCCGGAAGCGAGGCGCAGCGGGCTCGAGGGCCTCGATTCGCGCGCGGGCCCGGTGCTGGAAGCGCTCGCTCCGCTCCTCGCCGAGCGCCTGCTTCAGGAGTGGACGGCTCGCCTTGAGGATCTCCCGCACGGGCCTCGTCTTCGCGCTCGACACGACGTCCCCCTTCATGGCCGCGAGCCCCACTCGCGGCCTGCCTGCCAGAGGATGTAACGGGGCGCCTCTGACAACGCATCGGCGAGCCAACCTGGTCCTGGGCCGGCGTGTGCCCAAAGGGGCCTCGCGCGAGGCCCCTCCCCGTCACTCAGCGGGCCGCCGCGGTGTTACTGCCTGGTGGTGTAGTTGGCCGGGAAGTAGACGTAGCCCTTGCCCGCGGGGGCCACGTGGCCGATGCCCGGGAACGAGACGTGGGCCGCGCCCACCCAGTACCCCTGCTTCGCGGCGTCGGCATAGGCCTTCTTGCGCTGGGCCGCCGCCGCCTTCGAGTCACTGTCGAACTGGATGGTCACCGAAGGATCGGCGAACTGCACCGCCGCCACGTGCATCAGGTCTCCCCACAGCACCAGCTTCTGGCCCTTGCTCTCCACGGAGTAAGTGCTGTGGCCGGGGGTGTGGCCAAAAGCCGTGATCGCCTTGATGCCGGGCACCAGCGCGGCATCACCCTCGAAGGGCTTGAGCTTGTCCGCCGTGGAGTACGGGGTCAGCATCGCCGTGGCGTTCTGGAACATCGACTGCATTTCCGCGGGCGCCTTCTTCATGTTGTCGGCGCTGAGCCAGAAGTCCGCCTCGGCCTTGGCCAGATGCACGGTGGCGTTCGGGAAGGCCCGCGAGTCCCCGGCCATCAGCCCGCCCAGGTGGTCCGGGTGCAGGTGGGTGATGAGCACGGCGTCCACCTGCTCCGGCTGGTAGCCGGCCGCCTTCAGGTTGGCCATCAGCTTGCCCAGCGTCGGGCCGTAGAGGTTGCCAGCGCCCGTATCCACCAGCACCAACTGGGAGCCGGTGTTGATGAGGTAGGCGTTGACCGAGCTCTCCACGGGCGCCTTCAGGAACGCGCGGGAGAGCGCCTTCTCCACCTGTGCGGGCTTGATGTTGGTCAGCAACTTGTCCACCGGCAGGTCGACGGTGCCATCGGACAAGGCGGTGACCTCGAAGTCGCCCAGCATCATGCGGTAGTAGCCCGGCGCCTGGGTCTTGACCTGGGGCGCGGCGGCCTGGGCGGTGGCGGGCACGAGCGCGGCGCCGCTCGCGGCCGTGAGGACCGCGGCGACCGCGGCACGCCAAGGGGAAGTACGCATCGTC
>NZ_DASVWK010000712.1:0-29955 GCF_036389735.1 Archangium sp.
CACACTGAAGGGCCACAAGGCGAGTGTGACGGGGTGTGCGGTGACGCCGGACGGGCGGCACGTGGTCTCGGCCTCCGGGGACAGGACGTTGAAGGTGTGGGAACTGGAGACGGGGCGGGAGGTGGCCTCGCTGAAGGGGCACGATGCGAGTGTGAATGGCTGTGCGGTGATGCCGGACGGGCGGCACGTGGTCTCAGTGTCCTGGAAAAAGACGAAGGTGTGGGAATGGGAGACGGGGCGGGAGGTGGCCGAGCTGGAGTGGCTCGGGACGAGTGTGAATGGGTGCGCGGCGACGCCGGACGGGCGGCATGTACTGTTGGCATCCGAGGACGGGCTCCTGAAGGTGTGGGAGTGGAAGGCAGGGCGGGTTGTGGCCGAATTGAAGGGCCACGGGGAAAGGGTGAATGGATGCGCAGTGACGCCGGATGGGCAGCGCGTCGTGTCGGCTTCCGGAGACAGGACACTGAAGGTGTGGGAGTGGGAGACGGGACAGGAGGCGGCCGAACTGGAGGGCCATGGGGGCTGGGTGACAGGGTGCGCGGTGACGCCGGACAGGCGGCACGTCGTGTCGGCGTCCTCAGACGGAACGCTGAAGGTGTGGGAGTTGGGAACCGGGCGGGAGGTGGCCTCGCTGAAGGGCGACGGGGTGGGTGTGAATGGTTGCGCGGTGACGCCGGATGGGCGGCACGTGGTGGCGGCGTTCTCCGAGCCGGAGACGGCTGTCGGCGGAATGCTGAAGGTGTGGGAGTGGGAGACGGGGCGGGTGGTGGCCGAGCTGAAGGGTCACAAGGGGAGTGTGACGGGGTGCGCGGTGACGCCGGATGGGCGGCACGTCGTGTCGTCCTCCGGGGATGGCACGTTGAAAGTGTGGGAATGGGAGCCGGGGCGGGTGGTGGCCATGCTGGCGGGCCACAGGGACTGGGTGACGGGGTGCGCGGTGACGCCGGACGGGCGGCACGTGGTGTCGGCCTCCTGGGACAAGACACTGAGGGTGTGGGAATGGGAGACAGGGCGGGTGGTGGCCACGCTGGAGGGTCACGGAGACTGGGTGAATGGATGCGCGGTGACGCCGGACGGGCGGCACCTCGTGTCCGCGTCGCAGGACAGGACACTCAAGGTATGGGAATGGAAGACGGGGCGAGTGGTGGCCACGCTGGAGGGCCACGGGGCGAGTGTGGATGGCTGCGTGGTGACTCAGGACGGACGGCACGTAGTGTCAGCGTCCCAGGACAGGACGCTGAAGGTGTGGGCGTTGAAGACGGAGCGATGCCTTCATACGCTCCACGGCGTTGATGCCTTCCTCTCGGTTTCGTCCACGCCTCATGTCATCTGCGCGGGGGACGCGCTTGGAAACGTCTGGATTGTCGAGATGGAGTCGGAAGTCCCCAGGACGAGCCCGGCTGCTACGAATACGTCTTCGCCCGGACCCACCATGAGCGTCTCTTTCCCGAAGCCTGTTCTCGAGGCCTACCGCTCCCACTCGCTTGCCTTGTTCATCGGCTCCGGCCTCTCGCTCGGCCGTGACGTCAAGGGCAATCTCCCTACGTGGTCGCAGCTTCCCCTCCGGTTGCTCGATGCTTGTGAGCGCCTGGGTTCGCTCGACGCGCAGGTCATCCAGGACTGGCGCAATCTGTTCAAGGGGCGCATGTCTCTCGAGCTCATGCTCGCGCAGCTTGGCTCCCTGCGTGCTGTCCTGGGTTACGATTACCCGAAGGCTCTCGATGCGATCTTCCGTCCTTCGGACGCAGCTCCGGGCTCCGCGCACCAGTCCGTGGCCCGGCTCGGTGTCCGCGCAATCCTGACCACCAACTATGATCCGCTCATTGAGGAGGTGGGGGAGACACCTCGCAGGCAGGTCTATACCTGGAGGGATTCCGACAAGGCGCTCAAGGATCTGGAGTCTGGGCGCAATGTCCTGCTCAAGGTTCACGGAACGGCGGAGCATCACGAGACCGTGGTCATGACAGAGTTGGAGTACCACAAAGCTCGCTCCGATGTGTCCTACCAGAAAATCCTGAGCCACCTGCTCCAGGGGTACACGTTCCTGTTCATCGGTTACGGGATGAACGATCCGCTGGATCTCGACCTCGTGCTCAAATGGAACGCGGAGGCATTCAAGTCTGCGACCCGCCGTCACTACGCGCTGCTGAAGGACCCGAGCGACAACGACCGCGACCGCTACGAGCGTGAGTACAAAGTCCGGGTCATTCCCTATAGCGACCACGCGCAACTCCCGGCTATCCTGGAGGAGTTCCAGCGCGTCGCCGCCAGCTGACCGCCCAGGCGGTGCGCCACTCCGCATGTAGCACCCGGTGGCGCAGCGCACCCGCGCGAAGCCGTGCGCCAGCACCCCGCACTCCAGGTACTTGGTAAAGTCCTGCTCCACATACCGGGGCAGGCCTCCCCCCACCTCGCTTGCCTCCGCCAGCAGTGTGTCTCGTCAGTCTCCCACGGGCCTAGATGGAGCCCCTGCCTGCTTGTGGGGTTCGGGGCCTACGAGAGCAGAAGGCGCAGGCGGGTCGTGGCCCGCGCCGGGTTACCTCCTTCCAGGGCCGCCAGGGCCGCCGCGATTGCTACAGCAGATCCGCGCTGGAGCGTCCTCAACACAGATTAGGGGACCAAATCGGTTCTTGTCGGACCAAATTTGGACCAAATGCGTTGGCGTATAGAGCGGGGGATGGCCCGGTCGCCCCCAAAGTGCCGGCCAATGACTTCCAGGAGCGACTGGTTGTTACCGCGCATGCTTGTTGATGGAGATTTTGACCAGAGGGTTGATGGGCATCAGCGAGGGCGCACGGACGCGAGGCTGCTCGCAAGAAGAAGAAGTTCGAGGGGGGAGAGCCTTCAGCTCCTCTTGCCGCGTGTGCCTCTCTGGATGCCGGTGCACCTCACTCGCGATGAACCGTTCTGCGGTCCTCTGGCGCGAGAGGTCGTGGTTCGGCCGCCGTGCCAGCCTGAAGCACCGCTTCCAGCGGTGCCACCTAGCTCTTGCTCAGATACCCTGAAGCTTGCCCGATTTCCGCAGCGCTGACGTGTGGAACCGCTTTCGATGGGCAAGGGCCCGAAACTACGAAGGAATGCCGTCACGCGTGTTTCGGAAATCATTGTTTCCGAACCCGAACCCACCTCCATGCCCTTTTTTCGGCGTCCCCGTGGTTTCCGCGTGGCTGCTCCCGAAACGTGCCGTTTCGTGTGGCGCCACCGTTCGGAACCCTGCACGGCGCCGAAGTGCGCGGGAATATGGGAGAATTCCCGCGTGAATGTTTGGGAAAACAGTGGTTTTCCCTCGCGCCCTGTGCGGCCCCTTGAGCGGTTCCGCACAGGGCGCTCAAGCCGCGGAACCGTCTGTGGACGGTATCCGCTTGAAGTTGCTCGGGAATTTACCCGCGCAACTCTGCCAGATGGCTCCTGCGTTGGCTGCAAAACCCCTCTCGGTCCCCCCTGTTGGCCGCCTGAGGAGCCATCTGGCAGTAAAGAAGAAGTCTGGCCCCACTCTGCGATGGGATCAGCCGAGGCTCCGCGACTGCTCCGCCATTGGGCCGGACGGTCGTAAGACCGTGCCCACCGGGTTTTAGGGGGGATGAAAGGGGCGTGTCGTGGCCGCTCGTTCAGCGTAGCCCGTCACCGCTTCGCAACGGCCAGCGTGACACCGGCGCACGTGGGCCTCATGGCGCCGCACGCGCGAGAGCTGCCCATCGTTTCCGCGTTGGCGCGTACGGCCGAGCTGCGGCTCCTTCAGCCAGCGCCACGCGGCAACAAGGCCTCGCACCAGGGCTGGAGCGTGCACGGGGATCGTCCCGAAGGCTCTGGCGATGTCGGCCTCGCGCTTGCGGTAGCGCGGCGGAAGCCGCACGAGGGGGACTACCTGACGTGATGGTCTCGGGGCTGAGCAGGCCCTTCTCCATCTCCAGGCCCACGACACTCTCGGCCAGCCGCACTGTGCGCACTGCCGTCCTTACCGGAAGCTTTTCGGGCACGGCACGTGTGCGGAGCGCAGGAGTGCCTGGTGCCATGATGCGTCCGTTCGGCGTGCCCACGCTCCGCACCGGCGCGGCTGGCCACAGTACGAGTTTTAGTACCCACCGGCTGTCCGTGGCGTCACGGCCCGCCGTAGAAGCGGCTTGCCAGCGACCGTGGCCTCTTCCCAATCGTTCACTGGCCCCGGGGGCCTACGGCGCGCGGCTCAGGGGGCTACAAGCCCCCTTGCACCCCCGCCACGCAACGCAGCCATGCGGGACCGTCCGGTTCAAGGCCGCTGCGCGCCGCCTGCGGCGGTGCCCTTCTGGCAGCCTTGAGCCGGCCAGCCCCGCACGGCTCGCAGACGCCGCCCCTCCCCGCTGGCGCGGGGAATGGCTGGGGCCATTCACCTCGATCTCTGGAGAGTCCCTCGAAGGTCTGGCAGCGCTTCGGAGCGGGTGGCGGGGGCGAAGCGGACGCTGTGCCGACGGGCGGCTGGGTGGCTGTATCGGGGGCCTTCAGCGTGCTTCCCGTGCCGTCCTCTGCTGTCACAGCGTTTATCTGGTACGTGGCGACGGCTCGGGTCCCCTCGCAACCAGCCACGCAAACCATGCGACTCGGGTTGGGACACTACTGCTGGAGTCACCTGGGCGCCCTGAATCCCTGCGTCGCCTAACGCCGCGACTGCCATTTCTCCCTCGAAACCACGGCTGTGCCGCTCTGACAGGTTGACTAGAAATTGGAACCTCTGCGGTAGTGCGGGGCTTTCATTTAGCGATTGGCTGTGTTACCCGTAGCTGCACCACACCAGTCGCAACCCATACACACCGGAGGTGCTGTCGTGCCGAGCGTTTCCATTTCGCGTCGGACGGGGACTCGTCTTGCCCCGGCGCATGCCCACGCCTCGCTGGGACGTCCCATGCTGCTGTCGCTCGTGCTGCTGTGCCCGCTGGCTTGCGCGAGTAACAGCCAGCTCCATGCGTATGCCTCCACCCGGGAGGCGCTCGCGGACTTGGACGAGTTCGGCGCGCTCCTCCTTCGAGCCGGGCTTCCTCCAGAGTTCCTGCCCTCGGGCCGCGAGCTGTCCCCGGAGCAGGCTCGGCAGCTCCGTTTGCAACTTCACCTCTACCCACTCTACCCGCCCAATCCCGTCGAGCACGGTCCATGGACGGTAGCGGACGTGCTGCTGCTCGACGTAACCCTCAAGAGCAGCCCGGTTACCCGTGCCGAACTGGGCCGTCGCGTCCAGGAGTTCAAGTCCCTCCTGGTGCTCCGCCCTGACGGCTACCTCGCCGAGGCGCTCACAGGCAAGGCCGAGCGGTGCGTGGGCCCGGTGGAGGTGAAGGACAACACCTACCGCTCCGACATCTATGAGCTGGGCACCTTCTACAAGCTCGACGAGAACAACCAGCCGCAGCCCGTCTCCTTGGGCGGGCAGCCCGCCGCCTCGCGCTAGCGCTCCTCCCAGCGCCGCAGGAGTTACTCCGTGTCCTCTCCGTCAGACTCCGGGCCTCTGGCCTCTCGCTTCGGCTTCCACTGGAAGAACTACCGCTATGACTTCGAGCGCAGCGTGCTTGTCCACCCGGACTACGAGATGCTGCACCTCGCCACGCGAACTTTCTTCCTCGCTGCCTACCCCAAGCTGAAGGCCGAGCCGAGGGTGGTGGAGCTCAAGCCCTTCCTCCCGCATTACGGGCCTACCACGCTGGAGCGGTGCATTGAGCAGGTGCGGCGCGCCATGTGCGTGAAGCACCCCGGCATTGCCAGTGTGTTCGGTGCCGTCTTCGACGCGGACAAACAACCCTACCTCCACCTGGAGCACCTCCGCGGCTGCTTCCTCCTCACTCTGTTGGAGGTTGCAGTGTCGCTAGGGCGCAAGCTGTCTCCCGCCTTCGCCGCCTACGTCGCTGCCGAGTTGGCCGATGGACTCGACTACGTGCACCGCCGCAAGGACGAAGAGGGGCGGCCCCTCAACCTCGTCCACCGGGCCGTAGGCCCCATGCGTGTGCGCGTGGGGGTTGGCGGCCGGGTACAGCTCACCCATTTGGGTGTCCTCTACTCAGAGTTGCTTGGGTGGTTGCACGCCGCACCCACGGTGCTGCGCGGAGACCTGGCCTACCTCGCTCCCGAGTTGGTGCGGAGCCTCTTCCAAGGGAAAACAGGGCAGGGGGATGCGCTCACGCCTCCAGGGCTCGACGGGCGAGCGGACGTCTTCTCCCTGGGCCTCCTGCTGCTGGAGATGCTGCTGGCCCGCCACCCCCTGGACGCAGCGCACGGGCTATGGGTGGGCGTGGATGCGCGTTTTCCCGCCAGCAATCGCACCGGGACGCCGCCGCTTGTGGAGTTGGGGGTGCTCGCCAACCGCGTGCTCCACTTCGGCCCCGAGGAGCTTCTGCGCGCGGCCAGCGTGGTGCCCGAGCCGCTCCAGCGGATTGTCTCCAAGGCCCTCCGCGCCAACCCGGACGAGCGCTACTCCTCGGCCAGCGACATGCACACTGACCTGTGCTTCTACCTCCTCGGACTCAAGCCGGCCTACGGGGCAAAGGAGGTTGCCGAGGAGGCGTCCGAAATCCTCATGCATGCCGCCGAGCTGGAGGGCGTCCCCGCCCATGCCGCTTTCAAGCAGGGCCTCCTTCCACTGGCTCCGGGCACGGGCCCGGAGAGTCTCAACTAACCCTCGCCCTGGCCTCTCCCGGCCCTTCGTCCCCAGGATTCGTCCATGTCCCGCCCGCCCGCCTCACGCGGCCCCACCTCTCGCCTCACCTTCGAGTCCGGGGGCCACCGCTACAGTGTCCACCGCCACCTGGTTACCCACCCGCACTACGACACCCTGCTGCTCGCCTCGCGCGAGCACGTCGAGGGAGGCCCCGTCAAGCTGGTGGAGCTCAAGCCCGTGGTGCTGGAGGAGGGCCGGGAGGGACTGGATCGCGTCCTCGAGGAGGTGCGGCTCGCCCGCTTCCTGCGCCACCACAACATCGCCGCCGTGTACGGGTACGCAGTGCAGAATGAGCTGCCCCACATCGTCATGGAGCACCTGCGCGGCTGCTACCTCCTCACCGCCATGGATGCCGCCGTGGCCGTGGGCCGCCGCCTCTCTCCGGCCTTCGCCGCCTACGTCGCCGCCGAGGTGGCCGACGCGCTCGACTACGCCCACCGCTGCAAGGGGGACGACCGCAAGCCGCTCCATCTCGTGCACCGCGCCGTGGGACCCATGCGCATACGCCTCGGGAGAAATGGCCGCGTGCAGCTCACCAACTTTGGCGCCGCCTACTCGGAGCTGCTCGGCCGCATCCGCTCACCGGATGGGCTCCTTCGGGGCGACCCGGCCTACATCGCCCCGGAAATCCTCATGGGCTTTCTTCGGCCCCAGCCGGGCCAGAAGGACGTGCTCACTCCCAGGAACCTCGATGGACGGGCGGACATCTTCTCCCTGGGCCTCGTGCTGCTGGAGATGCTGGTGGCGAGCTACCCACTGGATCCACCTGACGTCCTGTGGCGGAACGTGAAGCGCCGCTTCCCTTCCAACGTGCGCAGCGAGACACCCACCTTCCTCAAGCTGGAGACGCTCGCCGACCGAGTGCTGCACTTCGGCCCCGAGGAGGTGCAACGGGTGGCCGAGGATGTGCCGGCGCCGCTACGGCGGATTGTCTCCACTGCGCTGCGCCCCAACCCGGACGAGCGCTACCCGTCAGCGGACAAGCTGCGCGACGAGCTGCGCGCCTACCTTCGCGGATGGCCCCAGCCCTACGGAGCGAGGGATGCGGAGGAGGAGTTGGCCGAGCTTCTCAAGGAAGCCTCCGACCTGGACAAGCTCGCCGTCCACTCTGGCGTGGAGAGAGGCGTGCTCCCGCTCCCGCCCGACATGGGCTCCGACGACATCCACTGAGACACGCTCCATGCCCCAGGTACACAAGACTCAAGCGAAGCTGGCCCTCCACATTGGAACGGTGGCACGCGAGGCGCGCACGCGCGCTGGATTCACCCAGGAGGAAGCCGCCGAGCGCGTGGGCCTTGCTACGGAGGTGTACGGGCGGCTTGAGCGCGGCAACATGCTCCCAAGCCTCCCCACGCTAGTGAAGCTGTGTCGGGCGCTGGCGATTGACGCCAACCCCCTGCTGGGCTTTTCGTCCCCGCAGCCGCCCGCGTGGCTTCTTCCGGAGACTCCTTCCGAAACCGAGCCGCCCAACTTGCGGCGCCTGTTTCGTACAGCTCGCAAGCTGAAGCCCCGGCAGCTGAGCGCGCTCAATGTGGTAGCTGGCGCCCTGCTGCCTACCTCGCGCCCACAGACGTCGGGCTCCTCCAAACGCCGCGCCTCGTGATGGCCTTGTGCACATGGAAACGCTGCTGAAAAAACACCTCGGCGAGGCCGCTCGTGCCGCCCGCCTGCACAAGGGACTTACTCAGGCCGCGGTAGCCAAGGCCGCGCGCCTGGCCCCCGCCGTCTACGCGCGCATTGAACGCGCACAGATGCTGCCCAGCGTCCCCACGCTGAAGCGGCTCTGCCATGTGCTGGGGGTGGACGCCAACACCCTGCTGGGCCTCTCCTCTCCGACTCCGCCCGCGTGGTTCGCCGCCCCCGCAGCGAAAGCGAGGCCAGCCGTGGAGAGGCTTCTTCGCACCGCGCGCCGGCTGCCGAAACGGCAGCTCACCGCTTTGAAAACCATGGCCCGCGCGATGAGCACAGTGGACGCGGGCTCGCTGCTGGACGTGGCGGACCTGGAACTGGGGCAGTGACGAAGATGAGCCACCCGGCGTGCGGCATGGCGTGCGGAAAACTCTGGTAGAGGCGAGCTATGGAACGCGAACAGCTACAGCCCGAGCAGCTTCAGCAGTCCTTGGGGGAAACGGCCCGATCGGCCCGAGAGCGGCTGGGCCTCACCCAGGCCCAGGTAGCGCACCAAGCGGGCATTGCCCCCAACGTCTACGGCCGCATTGAGCGCGGCGGCATGATGCCCGCTGTGCCCACACTGCGGAAGCTCGCCCTCACGCTGGGCATTTCCGCGGACGCGTTGCTCGCGTTGAGCCGCGAGGACGTGGCGGCCTCAGTGGAAGCCCCCGCGCCACAGGGCAACCTGTCGCCGGAGTTGGTGCAGCTCGTGAGCATGTTGCGCGGCTGGCGCCCCGCGAAAGTGAAGCGGCTAGCTCGCGTGCTGAAGGTGCTGGAGAACGCGCCCGACGACGAGTGAGCGCGCAACGAGGTCAGGCAGGAGCCAGGGGCGCAATCTGCACCCGAACTGTCGAGGGCCTCGCGCGTGCGCTGCCCCTGGCTCCTGCCGCATGCCGCGCGGGCGAACGTCCACGCCGAGTCCCCGCGCGGGGCGAGTGGGGCCCTGCATCGCAACGCGCGGCGGCACGACGCCTGCCTCCCCGGGCACGCGCGCTACTCGTGCCCCGCCTCTCTTCAATCCCGTAATGAGCATGGTTTGAGTCGTGCTATCCTCCGAACCCCGGAGGTTCACTCAATCCATGCAACTCCCGCCGTTCAGGCTGCCCGAGTCCGGGGACATTGTTGGTGATTACCGCCTCACGGCGAAGCTGGGCGACGGTGGACAGGGACTCGTCTTCAAGGCCGAGCGCGTGGGCCGCTTCTTCGTCATCAAGTTCTTCCGCGCCCGCGAGCTGGACGCCTGGGGCCTCACCGAGGTGTCCATCCTCCAGAAGTTCAATCACCCCAATATCGTCCGCGTCCTTGGCTATGACCGCTGGCCCGACCCGGACGTCGGCTACTTCTACATCGTCATGGAGTGGGTGGATGGCCTGACGCTGGATCAGTACGCCCTCATGGAGAATCCGTGTGCCCGGCAGTGCGCGGGCCTCATGCTGACGCTGGCCCGCACTCTCGGGGCGGTGCACCGCAAGAATGTCCTTCACCGGGACTTGAAGCGCGACAACATCCTCATCCGCTCGCGCAATGCCGAGCCCGTGCTGGTGGACTTCGGCATTGGCGCCGTGGCCGAGATCACCGAGATGCCTGGCTCCAGTGTGCTTCCACCCGGGACGCAGGAGTACGTGAGCCCGGAGGCGTGGCGCTTCCTCGGGGAGAACGTGGGCGAGCCGGTGAGCTACAAGTCCCAGGTGTCCGACGAGCTGTGGGCACTGGGAGTCACCTTCTACTGGCTCCTCACCAACCGGCTCCCCTTTGGCACGCGGCGGCGCCTCTTCCTGGTGAAGGCGATTCTCAGCCACACCCCCAGGGCCCCGCACGAGTGCAACCCTCGGGTGCCCAGGGCGCTGAGCGACGTGTGCATGCGCATGTTGGAGAAGGACCTCGCCGCGCGCTTCCCGGACATGCCGGCGCTGGCTTCGGCGCTCGAGTCCGCCCTTGTCGCCGCACGGGAGGACGCGAGCTGGGACGTGCCACTCGGAGACCCGGACGCGCCCGCGGAGACGACGACGGACGAGATTCCGGCGCAGGTGCCCTGGGACGAGGACGAGCTCGCGGTGCGTAGGTGCTTCGCTCCGCCACGGCGCGGGCGCAAGAACTCGAGGACGGACGAGAGCCGCACGCCCGTTGTTGCTCCACCTCCCGTACCCGAGGCGGGCCCAAGCCCGGTGCCGGTGGCCGAGGCCCTGGCGGCACGCATGGCCGTCGTCTTCCCTGGCCATGCCTGGGAAGGAGTACCGCAGCCGGAGGCTTCGTCCGCGAGGCGAGCCTCGCCAGCTCCTGGGCCTGCTGTGGCCGCCACACAGGTACGGGGTGCAGGTACGCACGAGGGAACGCCCAAACGCGGGTTTTGGAGACGCGCGGCCTCAAGCGCCTTTCCCACCTTCGTCGGCAGCTTGCCCGTCCGTGCCTTGGCCTTGGACTGTCTGCGCCGAGCCGCGTTGGTGCTGGTGTTGATGGCCGTGGCAGCCGGGGCCAGCGCAGGGGCGGTACTTGCCACCTCGCCAACCTTGGACACGAGAGAAGGGGCGAAGGGTCTCGCTGCGCCAGAACCCGCTACGTCCACCGGCAGCAACCAGACTCTCCACGCCTACCTTGCCCGGGAAATGGCGGTTTCGCGGGACTCGCCGCAAGCTGGCCGGAGCGCGGCTCCGTTTTTGCCACCCACCCCCGCGCTGGAATTCACCACCGCCATGCTTCGCAAGGAAGACTTCAGCGTGAATAGCCCCGAGAAGCCCCAGCCCCAGGCTCGGCGTGCCCGCTTCGGGGTGAAGTGCGTCACCGCGGCCTGCTGCGCCGTCCTCGGCGGCTGCGCGGGCACGCCCCCGGTGCGCCTCGCCCCCAGGCCCGAGGCATGCCCCGACAACGCCGTCGCCACCATGAAGCAGTTACGCATCCGCATTGGCGACGAAGCCGGCGGCACCTTCCCCGTCGTCGGCGGCGCTAAACCCGTCACCGTCAACCAGTTCACCACATTCGCACTACGGGACGACCTAGGGGAGCTAAAGGCGGGCACCGTCCTCTCCGGTCGGCTCATCTTCGCGGAGGGCCGGGTCTTTGGTCGATTCAAGCAGGCTCGGTTTCGCGGAAAGACGTACCCCGTCTGCTTTGAGCTGCGGAGCCGGGCCGGGGAGCTTGGCGTGGAGATGAAGCAGGACAGCGGGCCGGAGTCTGCCGTGGTGTCCTCCTCCCAAGACGTCAAGGCGGTGGATCACTTCGAGTAGAGTCGTGCATGGGCCCGGCAGGGAGGAGGCCGGGCGCTTGGATCGCGGAGGTGTGGTAGAGGCCGGAGTCTTCCAGACTCTTGCTCGCCTTCATCAAGGTTGACCCCTCGTGCTCCTTGCGTCCCCTGTCGGCCTCTTGGCGCTGGCCCTTCTTTCCATTCCCTCGGCCCATTCCGCAGTTCCCTCTGCGGATGAGTGCAAGGCGGCAAGCCCCCGTATCGAGCTGGCCGCCATGCCCAGCGAGGGACAGGCGCCAGTGGTGTGTATCGGCCCGGGCCTGCCAATCACCTTCCGTTTCGACTCGTTGCTCCGGCAGGACTCCCTGAACATTCAAGAGCGGGGATGGTTCGAGGACTGGGCCTTGGGGCAGCAGATGCTCACGCTGGCTCCTCGAGAGAACCTGGCCCCCGGGAAGCGGACCGAAGTGGAAGTGTGCTTCGCGGACGGTGCCGCGCCCGCGTGCGCCACCTTCGTGCTCGTCGTCCATCCCGGGCTCGGAATGCAGGAGGTGAAGGTGCTGCGGCAGTCGCGCCCCGTGGCGCACTTCCAGCAAGTCGCCAAGGAGGCTGAGGCTCAGGTCCAGCAGTGCCGTGAGGAGGTGCGGCAGCTTCGCTCCGAGCGCGGCGTGCCGGATGGATTGACTGGTGCCGTTGCGTCTGGACTGGTGAATCTTGGAAGGGGTGTTGACGGCAAGGACCTGACCGACGATGCCACCGAGAAGGAGGGAAATACCCTCATCAAGGATCGCGTCTTCAGCTACCGCTCCAAGGAGCGGGTGGCGGTAGAGGTGTACCTCGCGAACCCGGGCACGACGCCCTGGACGGCGACGGGCGCGGTACTCCGCGGGCCCAAGGGCGAGGTCCTCAAGCCGCTACTGCTCTGGCAGCCGGATCCCATCGTTCCGGCCGCGCCAGGAGAGGAGGGCAAGCGAGGGCGCGTCGTGGTGGAGGTACTGGCCACGGAGAAACAGGCCAGGGGCACCTACACCCTCATCCTCTGGGACGCGACTCGCCAGCGCACCATCACCCTTGGCGAAGTCTCGTTTCCGTAGGGATCAGAACCACATCATTCCTAGCATCGTCCACGCTGTAGACAGGCGGGCAAGAGGACCCCCGTCACTCGCGATCAGGGTGTACCTGATCGAAATCGGCTCGTAGGTGTGCACCCTCGTCGCGGCAATCCTCTGCATCCGGATGATCCGTGCGGTGCAGGTGCGGCTCGAATCCCGCCGGAGCGGCCTTTAGACTCGCTTCGGCGACCGACGCAATCAAGAATGACGCTGGCCGACGTCTCTATGCATTGTTCATGGCGGCAACCATCTTCAGTGCATTCCAAAAACCGAAGAATGCCGCCCCTGCCTCAAGTTCTACTTCCACCGTCTCTCCTCTTCGGAGCAGAATCTTCAGTCGATTGAGGGCCAGTTTTCCGTTTGGGCTTGAGGCCAGGGTTCCGTTGACGTGAGCTGCATCTACCGTCGCGCCTTCAATCTCGCTCCAGGGAAGATGGAGGATGCCGTCAGGTCGCCATGTGATGACCTGCTCAGTAGTGAGTAGCACCCAATGTTCTGGATCTCGAAAGTGCGAAAGCACCGGGAGTTCCCCGCCCCGAACGGCAGCCACATTGAGCAGACTCGTGCGTACCTCCGCCGGGAACTCGTCGAAGGGGCGCGTCCACGTTCCTTCGCGCCCTGAGCGATAGAATTTCCGGAGGAGCCTCTGGCGCCTCGCCTCTGCGCTGAGGTCGGTCATGGTAGCAGTTCCTTGACTAGCTCAATTGTATCGTTATTGATGCGCCGAAACGCGAACCCGTAACGCTGCGCGATCGCGGGGTTCAAGAAACCCTGATTAATCACAGCATGTCCCGTAATACTCAGGCGGGAGGCACCAGCAGCGCGCGCTTCAGCCTCGAAAGCCTCTATCAGTTTTTTCAAGGATGAAGCTCCTTTTGTCTCGGCCTCGATCAAAAGAACATTACGCTGAAATGTTTGTCCAACAAGTCCCTTGTTCCCAAAGATTCGGAAGCCGTTGAGTCTCTCGGGTGGTAGTCGAGTCGCCTGCTGAAGAAGTTCCTCGGCTGCTGGGCGCATCTGTCCTTGGGATGATTCTGAGGCCCCACTATCTGCCCCACCTGCCTGCTGGATAATGACGGCCGCCCACGGCCCGCCTTTCAGCACTGTGGCCGCCTTGCCCACTGGCACCACGACGCGCTCCATCACCAGCAAGCCCTCGGCCGACAGCGAGAGCACCGGCACAGTGGCCTCCAGTCCTCCCACCGCCCGCGTCAGCGCGCCCGTCGTTCCACCAGCCGTGCCAAACGTGACGATGAGGTTGGTCAGCAGCTTGGAGACGGCCTTCACCTGCTCGCCGCGCGTCATGTACCGGAAGCGCTCGCGGTACTGGGGCGAGGAGGCAATGAGGGCCGCGACTCCCGCAGGCAGGTGCCGTAGCGCCGCGATGCTGTCCGACGGGTGGGAGAGAAACTGGCCCATGGCGTGGTACAACTCGACGAAGGCCTCTTCGGCCCCATCCAGCGAACGGCCGATGTAGTCGGCGTCGTCGTACACCTCGGCCAGCCCGGGTCCTTCCATGACGGGGCTCAGTTGGGCGTCCGCCTCCCGGAAGACCCACCCCTTGACGGTGTAGAACCGGCCCAACTCAAAGGGGCCCGCGCGGAAAGCTTCCTCCTTCCACTCCACGGAGCCCACCTTCTGCTGAGTACGTCCGTTGAGCGTCCACGCGAGGTAGCCATCCGGCCGCAGCACGGCCACCGTCTTGAATCGCTCCACACGGCGCAGCAACTCCTCGCGGGAAACAACTTCCCCTCCCTCCAGCACCTCGCGCAACAGGTGGCAGGCGGCCATGCGCGGCGGAAAGGAGCCCAGCGTCACCGGCTTCTTCATCAGCACCGTCAGCACTCGGGCTGCCTCCTGGGGCGAGAGGGGCGCCCCTCGCGGGGGCTCGTCGCTGACGTTGTCCAGGCCCGCGAGCAGCAGCAGGTACTCGAAGGCATCCGCCTGCCTGGCCCCGCTGGCCACCGCGCGCACGGCCATCTCAGCCGGGCTCACCATGGCCACCTCCGTGCTCCGAGCGCGCTCACCCCGACGACGGTGTAGCCGCGCGGGCTCGCTCTGGCCCGTGGACGCGGTTGGGAAGTCGCCGCGCAGCTCGCCTGCCAATGTGGGGTCGTGCACACCTTGAGGGGGGTGCTTCAGGTGTGCACCGCGTCCCACTGGAGGCGTCACCGTGGCGCAGCCCGTGGCCAGCAGGACGCCGCAAAACAGCAAAGCGGCCCGGTTGCGCGCCGTCTTAGCGGGCATGGTCCACCCCCAGGCCAGCGGAAGCGAAGGCGCCCGGACGTAGCGTCCCGTCCGGCGCCGCAAACAGCAGCGTGCCTCCCTGGCCCACGGCGTACAGCCACCCGCCGAAGCGCCAGCGCACCTCGCCCGAGTACAGGAAGCGCGCCTGCGCCTTGCCCACTCCGGCGGCCAGAGCGTTGACGGCCACTTCCACGCGCCGCTCGGCGAGCTGCACCGCGAGCCGCCCGTCCACGTCCACGCGCCCCCAGGTAAACGCCTCCGCCCCCAGGGAGAGGTGCAGGTGGCGTTGCCGCAGCCCGCCTAGCCGCACCGCGTCCCACCCCACCACGGCCTCGCCATACACCGAGAAGCCATTGGGGAAGGGCGCCTCCACGACGGGCAACCCGGAAGGGCCCGCCGCGCGCAAGCGCGCAAGCTCGTAGTCCGGGCCGAAGAAGCCCTGGCGGAAGCCTCCGCGCTGCCCTCGCACCTCCAGTCGTAGCCGCGCGTCCAACGTGGGTGTCACCGCATCCGCGCCCACGCCAGCCACCGCGCCCCAGGCACCGCCCACGCTCGGACGCCCACCCCAACCCGCCAGCACGTGCAGCTCGTAGCCTGGGCGCACCAACATCACCGCCGTTCCATCCAGGTGCGCCAGCGTCACCTGGGGCGAGTGGCCTCCGGCCCGCCCCCAGTCGTGCACTGCGGACAGCGCCAGTGTGTAGCGCCCAGGCTGCTCTTGTGGGCCCATGAGGTGTGCCAGGTCGAGCGCTACCTCCGCGCCCATGAGGCGCGCACCCAGCACGTCCGAGGAAAACGCCTCCGCGTAGACTGGCCCGATCGCTCCGGTGAGAAAGGCTCCAGCCGGGTGGTAGTCCGGATTGGCGCGGTTGGAGTACCGCCGCACCAAGTGCCCGGAAAGGAGGCTGTAGCTGTCAAGAGCGCCAGCCCACAACCCCACCGGGGAAGAGTCCGAGCCCAGCTTGAGGGCTTGTACCAACTGGCCCCAGTCCGAGAGGCTGTCCCAGTCCTCGCGACGCACCAACCGGGCCCCTGGAACTCCTCCACCCACCCGCAGGCGTACCGGAGCGCCCAGGTTGATGCCGAGCTCCTCGCCTCCGTCCAGCACCAGCATGGGTGTCAGTTGGGCGTAGCTCTCCAGCCCTTCCGCCCCGCCGCTCGGCAACAGCGCCAGCCCGGAGGCCTCCACGCGCGTGAGGTAGTGCCATCCTCCCGCCAGGGACGCCGGGAGCGGTGGCCCCATGGCTCCAGCAGGCGGGTCATCAGGCCGTTCCGCCTGGGAGAGCAGAATCAGCACCAGCAGAGTGGGCGTCATGAGGACCTCCGGTGGAGACATCCATGGTACCAGGAGCTTCCTCTCAAACCGGAGAGTCAGGACATAACAGTCAACAAATGACGTGAGGAGTCGGTACTCAGTGCCAACCTCATAGGCCGGGTGTGACGGTTCGGCAACCATCATCGAACAATTCCTGTGCGTCCACCTGGCCCCTGTCTCGGCAACCGCGCCGTTCCGAGGCGTTAACACTCCGAACGGCTGCTGCACGGCGCCAGGCACACTGGCGCTCCGCCTGTCTGCCGTGCATGGGGGCTCCCGGAGGGGAGCGGCTACCGCGCGAGCGGCGCAGGAGCGGCCTTGAACCAGGCGTCCCCGGATGGCCGCGCTACGTCTCGCACTGTCGCCGGGGTGCAAGTGGGCGGTCCCGGTTCTCGCCGCCACACCACGCCCATGGGGGCAGCGCAGTAACCGGCGAGAAGTCCGTCCCCTCGGAAAGCGGCGGCGTTGCGCTTAGACTCCGCGCTCCGGCCTTGGTGCCCTGCGCGGCACCGGTCCTCGTGAGAGGGGAATCACCGTCGTGGAAGCTATTGCGCATTTTCTCGTTCAGGAGTGGCTCGCCTACGCACTCATCGGGTTCATCATCGCGGTGTCGGTGTTCACCCTCGGGCGCTTCTGGTGGCAGCTTCGACCCGTGAGGAATGATCTTCGCAGGGCTCGGGAAATCATCGGGTCGGTGCCCGACGCGAGCGCATTCTTCATGGATTTCGACCGGGTGTCCGATGCCCTGCGGCAGTTGCCCATCATGGGGCACGCCTGGAAGGAGTTCGAGGAGAGCCTTGTCGTTCCCGGAGAGCGCGAGGGTGCTACCACGGTTCTCAATTCGAAGGAGCCGGCGGCGCACTTCCACTTGGAGACGCTGCTCGTCGGACGGGTAGCGACCCGCTTCTACGAGGCGTTTCCCAACCTCCTCGTGGGCTTCGGCATCCTGTGGACCTTTCTCGGGCTCGCTGGCGGCATCCACCTCGCGGTACCGGGTCTCTCGAGCGATGATGTCGCGCAACTGAAGGGGGGGCTGCGCGACCTGCTCGGTGGTGCCTTCCTCGCCTTCGCCAAGTCGGCCTTTGCCATCGCCTGTTCTCTCCTCTTCACTGGCGTCGAGCGGCGGTGGATGGGGGCGACGGATAAGCTCCTCGAGGATTGCTGCGCCGCGCTCGACGAGCGGCTCACCCTCGAGACGCCCGAGAAGCTCGCCGGGCTCCAGCTCGAGGAGCTGCGCAAGCAGACGATGGAGCTGAAGCTCTTCAACACCGGGATGGGGGCCGCCATGGCCCAGGCCCTCGAGGAGCGGGTCGGTGACCGGCTTGCCCCGGTGCTCGAGCGGCTCGTCGAGTCGGTGCATCAACTGCGGGCCGACCGCGGTGACTCTACGGAGCGCTACCTCGCGACGATGCTCGAGGAATTCAAGAAGTCGATGTCTCAGGCCGCCGGTGGGGAGTTCACGGCCATGGCCGAGGCCGTGTCGGACCTGCGCCGGGTGCTCGACCGCACCGCGGCTTCAATGGATGCGGGCCAGCGCCAGTTCGAGACGTCCACCGCGCGGATTGCCGATAGCCTGGAGCAGACGCTCGGAGTAGCGCGCCGTGGCGTCCAGGAGGAACTCACCCACCTTACCCAGGCGGTCAATGCCTCCCTCAACGATTCGGCCTCGCGCTTCTCAAGCCAGCTGGAGCTCGGTGGCCGGGCGCTGGCAGAGCAGGTTGCCGCCCAGGGCCAGCAGTTCATCAAGCTTACCAACGCCATCGAAACAGCGCTTGGCCAGTCGGCAAAGAACCTGTCCTCCCAGATGGAGGGGGGCGGCCGGGCGCTGGCGGAGCAGATGGCCCTTCAGGGCCAGCATCTCGTCCAACTCACCCAGTCCATCCAGGCGGCGCTCGACCAGTCCGCAAGCAACCTCTCTTCGCAATTGGAGTCCGGAGGCCGAGCGCTGGCGGGGCAGATGAACAGCCAGACCCAGCAGCTCGCGCAGGGGTTGGTCCGGCTGGAGAGTCTCACCGCCGGGTGGGAGAAACTGCTGGAGCGAACGAGTGAGCTGGTGGGCCAGGTGGGGGCCGCGTCGAAGGCTTACGACTCCTCGTTCTCGAGCTTTCGCTCCATGGCGTCCGAGATGAACACGGCGGGGGCCTCTATCCGAAACGCCAGCGAGCGGCTGTCGGTCGCGGCCTCGACCCAGGCGGATTCGAGCCAGCGGCTTGAGGGGGCGAGCGCCCATGTCACCGAGAGCCTGCGCCGTGCGACCGAGACCTGGGAGCAGTACCGGCAGCGCTTCGAAGCCATCGACCAGTCGCTCGGGAATGTCTTCCGCGAACTCGACCTCGGTCTCTCCCGCTATGGGGACAAGGTGGCGGACTACGTGCGGCAGCTCGAGGGGCACATGTCGAAGGCCACTGCCTCCTTGTCCATGGCGGTGGGCTCGCTCCACGAGGGCCTGAGTGAGCTGCCCGACGAGGTGAGCGCGCTGGGCAAGCACGTGGAGTCGCTGAAGAGGACGGTGGAGGCGACGCGTCGATGAGCCGCCCCCGGAAAAGGGCCCGAGAAGGAGAAGGGAGCTTCCTTGCCTCGGTGAGCGACCTCATGGCCGGCCTCGTCTTCATCTTCATCGCTACCCTGATGGTCTTCGTCCTTCAGCTCCAGCGCCAGCGGGACCGCACCGCGAAGGAGGAGACCCGGGCGCGGGAGGAGCGCGCGGAACTCGTCCAGCGCGGACGCGCGCCCCAGGAAACGCGGCGGGCTCTTCTCGAGCACCTCAGGAGCCTCCTCGCCGAGAGCGGCATCACGGTGGACATCAACGCGGATCAGGGGGTGCTGAGCCTGCCGGAGGGCTCGGTCTCGTTCATCGAGGGGCGCGATGCCTTCGACAACCGACATGGGGAGAGCGAGCGGCGAGTACGAGTTCTCGCCCAGACGCTCGCCCAGGTGCTGCCTTGCTACAGCGCGCCCCCCACCGAGGCGGCGGACTACTGCGAGGGGCAGCGCTCCGAGGTTCTGCTCGAGGCCGTCCTCATCGAGGGCCACACCGATAGGCGTCGCCACCAGGGGCCCCTGGGCAACTGGCGCCTGTCAGCGTTGCGGGCCATCAGGACCTACGACACGCTCCTCAATGAGCGGCGAGAGCCGCTGGACAGGCTGGTGAACCGCAGCGGCCGCAAACTCCTCAGCGTGGCGGGCTATGCGGAGACTCGCCCAGTGGACGAGGGGGACACAGATGAGGCGTACCGTCGCAACCGCCGCATCGATCTCCGCTTCATCGTGTCCCCGCCGCCGGTGGCCGAGGTGGAACCCGAACCGTTGGCGAAGACCCGTGAAGCTTTGGAGACACAGCCGTGAGCGAGACGTCCTTCCGAAAGGTGCTCGCCCGGGGAGCCTTCTCCTTCTTGGGGCTGGCGGACCGCCCTCAAGAGTGGGTACCCAAGCACATGGAGCGTGCGCTCCAGTCCGTGCAGACCCAACTGCAGGGGCTGGAGGGTCGGCCGCCCGCCACCCTCCCGCTCGATGACATCCTGGTCGCGGTGCGCGGCCATTGGGAGCGCCATGGCAACCTGGACGGCCTGCCGTTGCGTCTCCTTCGGCGGGTGCCTTGGGTGCTCTTCTACCCGGCGGAGGGTGACCCAGAAGTATGGCTCGGGGCTGACAGAGGCTTCTCCGCGGCCTATCTGCGCTGGGCGGAGGCAACGGAGCGACGCTCCATCCTCGCGGCGCTCGTCCGGGTCTTCCTCATCGCATACCCAACCGAGGTGGGGACATTCTCGCTCTGGCGCGAGTGCCTGGAGGTGCTGGCGCGATCCTCATCCCTGCGTCTCTCTGGCACATGGGTGGAGCGGTGCGAGCAGGAGGGGCTCCTTCGCGCGGATGCGCCGACGAACCTTCGCGAGGGCTTCTCCAGGGCCAGTCCGATGACGGTAACCTCCTACCTGGGGAGCCGAGCCCTGGGGGCCGAGCTGGACCGTGCCGGGCTCGTGCTCGATGCGTCCCGGGAGATGGTGGAGGAGGTGCGCGAGCTCCTCGAGCGGGGCGGAGGACCCGAGCAGGTGCAGCGGCGCCTCTCGTTCTTCCTTGATGGGGAGGGCGCTCTGCGCTTCGACGAGCTGCGGGCGAACCTCGCCATCGCGCTGCTCGCGCCACACCTGTCGCGCCCCCCGGCACTGCCCGCGCTGAAGGACTCCCTTCAAGGCTTCCTCCTGCGCCACCTCGGGGACCCGCGCCTGGGGGATGGGCGCTGGGTGGGCGTGGACCTCCGCCTGCGTGAGGTGCTCGTTCGTTGGCTCGTCCAGGAGAGCTTCGATGTCTTCTTCGAAGTCCTCTCGCAGACGGCCATGGAGTCCCACTGGGCATACCGACGACCTTTCTGGGAGCCGTACCTGACGAGTGAGCGGGTGACGGGGGCATGGGCGGTTCTCGGGCCAGATGCGAGGCAGCTTGTGGTGAAGACTTCGGCGGCGCGTAGCGACAGCTTTGGTGTGCTGCCGCGGACGGGCGGAAAGGATGCGGCCGCGCAATCCGTGCTCCTGATGCAGATGCGCGGCCCGCGCGGCAGCGTCACCGTGGCCGAGTTCAGTCACAATGGCGCCTGTCGCATCTGGATGGAAGGCAACAGCAATGCGCCCCGCCTGTACCGACGCAGTTACGAGCGCACGGAGCTCACCGCCGCCGCGGACTTCGAACAGCGCCACGCCGGGTCGGAGAGGGGAACGTGGCAGCGGAACATCCGTGACTGGCTGCGCTGGAAGATGGGAATCACCCCCGGTCATGACGGCGTGGTGAGGGGGGCTGTGTGAGCCCGGTACTCGAGTGGACGGCTGAGTCAGACGGGGTGCGCTTTTCCTGCTTCGCGGGCAAGGGCTTTCAGCCCTGGGGCGAGTGGGCCCGGCTCTGCCCGGTGACGACGGGTCGCAACCCCGCCAACGTGGGCCCTCTCGTGCGCCTCTTGCAGGAAGCCGACGCTTCCCCAACCGCCCAGGAGGCCCTCATCGCCCATGAGGCCATTGCCTCGCTGGTGGATGAGGAGGTGCTGGGCTTGGGGCTTCCGGCAAGGCCCCCGTACACAGTGGAGCTCAAGTCACACGGCAGTCTCCAGGCACCGGAGTTCCGCTTCCGGGTGGCCTTGCTGCGTGCGGACGGGCGGCCCCTCATGCAGTGGAGCCGCAGCGGCGTCTTCCTCACAGCCGCCAGCCAGCGCTACACGCTTGGAGAGCCCCTCTTCTCTCTCCTGGAGGGCATCGACCGCTTCCATGCCGCGCCTCCCTCGGACCCGGACGAGCGCTTCCGGGCCTGGGCAGAGCTGCGCCAGCTCGTGCCCTCGTCCGCGCGCCTTGATGCCTACCTGACGAATCTTCGGGTGACGGTGGCCACGGGGCTCGCGCTTCGCCGGTTCAAGAATTCCCGCGGGGAGGAGGACTTCGACCCGGTGGCGCTCCAGCCCCTTGTCGAGGGCGCGTCTGGAGATGACCTCGGGGGAACGGAGACGCGGTCGATTCTGGATGAGACCGCCCAGCAGGAATTCCAGCAGCAGTTCCGTCGGCGGAGCCAGGTGCCCTCGCGCTTCATCCTGCGCAACGGCACCTTCCTCGTCCTCGAGGAGCCCCTGCGTCAAGCGCTCGAGGTGGTGCACCGGGCCCAGGTGGGTGCTCCCGAGGAGCGACGGGCATTCTCGGCGAACCCGCGGGTCTTCCTCCGCGAGAAGCTGGAGGCCCAGTTGGGGGAGGAGCGGCTGGAGGCGCTCTTCTGGGATGCCGAGTACGGGGAACGGGTGCGGGAGGTGTCGGAGTGGGTGCCCAGGCCTCTGCCCATCATTCCGAGCGGTCAGCAGTGGATTCCCCCTCCGGAGGAGGGGGAAGATTGCTCGGCGCCGCCCGAGTCCTGCATCACCGCTGCGGATGGGGAAGAGGCCGGAGCCACGGCCCCACCGCTCGCTGTCGCCATCAAGGACAACCTCGATACGCTCGAGTTCGTGCGTCCCAATCGGGCCCAGGCCGAGGCGGAATTGCACCCGCCGCGGTGTCTGGTCACGAGGCTGCTGCCGCATCAGAACGAGGCCCTCGCGTGGCTCCAAGCCCACTGGAAGGCTGGTAGCCGTGGCGCGCTCCTCGCGGATGATATGGGCCTGGGCAAGACGCTCAGTGCGCTCGCCTTCGTCGCCTGGCTGCGCGAGTTGATGGAAAGCGGGACGGCGGTGCGCAAACCGGTTCTGGTGGTTGCCCCCACGGGCCTGTTGCAGAACTGGCGCAACGAGCATGACCAACACCTGGCGTCTCCTGGTTTGGGGCAACTCACCTGTGCCTACGGCGAGGGTCTTGCCGAGCTACGCGTGTTGCGGGGGCCCGCGGCGCGGGAGCTTGCTGGCGGTATGCCCGTGCTCAATGTCCGGGCCCTGGCCGAGAGCGATTGGGTGCTCGCTACATTCGAAGCAGTGCGCGACTACCAGCACAGCTTTGCCCGAGTGAAGTGGGCCGCCGTCGTGCTCGATGAGGCGCAGAAGGTGAAGAACCCCGCCACGGGTCTGGCCAATGCGGCGAAGGCGCTCGACTTCGACTTCGGGCTGGCGCTTACCGGTACACCAGTCGAGAACCGCCTCACCGATCTATGGTCCATCGTGGACACCGTGGCGCCGGGGCCTCTCGGCTCGATGCGGGAATTTCGCGCCCGCTTCGACTCGGGCCATGTTCCTGGCGCCAGTGCCGCACCAGAGGCTCTTCCGGGTCACGAGGCACTCAGGCGGGCGCTGCTCGAAGAGGGGCAGCCACCCCTGATGAAACGCCGGCTCAAGCGTGACCACCTGGAGGGGTTGCCGACGAAGGAGCACATCCCCTGTCCTGGGACGATGGGTCTGGAGCAGGCGGTCGCCTATGAGGAGGTGGTGGCGAGCGCGAGGAGAGGAGGCGGCGGGCGCAACGCCATCCTGGCCATCATCCAACGCCTGCGCTCTGTTTCGCTGCATCCGCGGCCCTCTGACCTGAGCGGGGGCGACGAGGCCTACATCCGCAGGTCCGTGCGCCTCACCAGGTGCGTGGAGGTGCTCGACCGCGTTCATGAGCGAAGGGAGAAGGCGCTCGTCTTCACCGACTCCCTGGAGCTACAGGCCACGTTGGCCGAGGTGATCCAGCGCCGCTACGACATGGCCTCGCCTCCGATGCTCATCAATGGGGAGGTCGCGGGCGTCGAGCGCCAGAACCGGGTAGGGCGCTTCCAGAAGGCGGAGGGCTTCGACGTGATGCTCCTCTCGCCGAAGGCGGGAGGGGTGGGGCTCACCCTCACCGCTGCCAACCATGTCATCCACCTGTCGCGCTGGTGGAACCCCGCGGTGGAGGACCAGTCCACCGACCGTGTCTACCGCATCGGGCAGAGGCGGCCTGTCTCCGTGTACCTCCCCCTCGCCGTGCATCCCCGCTTCGGGGACCGGAGCTTCGACCTGCGGCTGCACGAGCTCCTGGAGACGAAGCGGCGCCTGAGCGAGGCCGTGCTGACCCCAGTGGTGCCCACGGCCAATGAGCTCGAGGCGCTCTATCAAGACGTGGTCAGCCCCGAGCCGTCGCGGGCATAGAAGGCTGTTACCCCGCTCCAAGGCTATGAGGGTCACGTGTTGGATACGCAGCACCATTCGTAAGTGGCTCCATCGATGACGCAAGTTGCGTTAGAGTGGCCTCTTCTGGCGCCTTGGCTCTGCCCCCCGCTTTAGAGAGGCCGCACTTGACATGACGCGGGGGGTGGAGAGGCTTCCACACTTACCGGGGACCGCCGAAGCAGAGAGCGCCCAGGCGACATCGAGTGCGAGGAGCGGATGACAGGGGCCATCGTTGCAATGACCGGCTTCCAATATCAGGTGCGGGTGACCGTCTGGATGGCCCTGGAGCTGATGTTCCGCCGCCGCGCGTGCAGCAGCATCGCCGTTGAGCCGGTGGATCGTGAGGACATCGAGGCGGTCCTGCGGATGGCCTCGGGCCCCGAGGGTGAAGAACACGCAGAGGCCCGCGCGGTTGTTGGCCTGCCCGACTCGACCCTGAACGTCCAGGTGAAGCGACGCGCTGCACACTGGACGTCCGGGGACTTCACCAGCTTGATGACGGCGGGCTTCGCGGTCCCAGGCTCACCCGCGAGGAACCTCCGCACGCCCCCTCTCGTCGCATTGACGGATCCCTCCACCAGGTACCTCCTCGTCACGTCCTCACAGGCGACGGGCCAACACTTGCCGTCGCTGCACGTACCGGAGTTCACAGCAGTTCCTACCGAGCCGCAACTCCCCGTGGCCTTGGAGGAAGTAGCACGGAACCTGGGGCTCGATCCGGCACAGCTCGCTCCTCGTATCGCCATCATGGACATGTGCTCGGAGGAGCTGGTCACACGCCGGTCCAAAGAGCTGCTGATGACCTTCGGGCACGTCCCGTCGACGCGAGTCGACGCATGCCTTGACCTCCTAGAGCAGCAGGTCTGGAGCAGGCTCCTGGGAGAACACCCTGGACAATGGCGGCGAGAGGAGCTCGAGGAGGTCATCTGCTCGCAGGAGATCGGAGGGCGGCTGCGGAAACCGCCGGAGCTTGTAGGCTTCGTTCCACCTGTCTCCTTGCAGACCGCACGTGAGCGGTTGCGCGACCTCCATGCCGTCTTCCTGCTCGGCCCGCCCGGGAGCGGAAAGAGCCTGACCGCCATAGCCCTGACGGACGAACTCCGACTGGAGGGGGCTCCCTTCGAGCTGGTTCCTGATCCGTCGTGGTCCCAGGTCGACGAGCGAATGCGCCTGCCTGGCCGGCACCTTTTCGTCTTCGAGGACCCGTGGGGAAGGTACCAGCGACGCGAGGGACGTGAGGGGTGGGCCTCGGACTTGCTCGAGAGGCTCAAGCGGGCGGGACCAGACAAGAAGTTCATCCTCACCTCCGCCTGGGGCCTCTACCCGGGACCTGTCACAGAAAAGGAGCAGGAGAAGCTCGCCAGGTTCCAAGTCACGCTCACCAACAAGGACTACTCGTCAGAGGCCCGGGCCGAGATCGCTCGGCGTCGCCTGGGCGCCGCTGGAACCTGGCAAGTAGGGTGGCTGGACGAGCACATCCCTGAACTCGTTCGGCGAACGAGCAACCCACTGGTGCTCGCCGAGTTCGTGGACCAGCTCGCAGGTCTTGAAACCCGCGAGGATGCCGACTTCGAGCACCTCCTCGCAGAGGCGCAGCACGAGAAGATCAGCGAGCGCCTCGCCAGCGAAGTCAGGGAACAGGGTCAGGCCGCTGCCCTCGGTGCGTTCGTCATCTGGGCGCTGCTGACCGCGAAGGGCACTGTGACGGAGGAGGCCGTCGGTCATCTCGGCCGAGCGCTAGCCACGGCCTTAGGCGGCCAGGAAGTGCAGGCCGTGCGGGTCCTGCGGTGGCTGCGTGACCGCCGCTCGCTACGCGAGCGGACTACGGGCTACTCCGCTCACCCCTTGTTCCAGAAGGGGCTCGAGCTCGCCTGGAAGAGCGACAACTTCGCAGACGTCCTTGAACGCGCTCGCACAGGCCTCGTCGAGGAACTCATCCAGGAAGAGGACTTCGAGTGGGCGGTCACCATGCTCGAGGCATTCCGGCCTTCCGTCCTTTCGTTGAGACCCGCACGCCAGAAGGCTCTCGACACCTGGCTCCGCAGCAGCGTATTGGAAGCGTCGGCACCCGAATCGTTCTCGCGGTCCCTTTACCGCCTCCGCGCTTTCTCTAGGGCTTCCGACGCCGTAAAGAAGGTCACCGACGCCCTGCTGAACGTCCGGAGGAGGCGGGGGGCCATGGGCATCGTGCGATGGGTCGCTCCGAATTGGGCAGGCACGCCGGAGCAGGCTCGGATAGCGGAGGACGCTGCCGCCCGCCAGCTCGCCGGACGTTACGTCGAGTGGGTACTACCCTTCATTGAATCTCCGCTCTCCGACTACGAGCGTCTTCCGGAGTTCCTCTGTCACTTCGGCTGGAACCTCGCGCCCGAGTACCTCCGTGCCCTCGACAGCGTGCTCGACAACGTGCCCGCTGGCGCGACAGGAGCGGTCCATGAGTTGGTGATGGGCGCCCTTCTTGAAGGAGCGTCCTTCGAAGACGTGCTGATGCGTTGCGTGCACGCCTACCAGGCGCACGAACTCCGATGGAGCGAGAGAGTCCCGGAGGCCGACTGGGGCGAGCACGTGATGGACACAATGGCCCGGGAGCACCTCTCGGAGGCGGGCTCGGAGGAGTTCTGGTGGCTCCAGAACGGGCTCACCGCCGCCGTCTCCTGGCGGAGGCGGCAGCCGGAAGGTTGGCAGTGGGTCCTCACTCATTCGGAGCGCGCGTCCTTGATCCGCGCCTGGGCCAGGAGCCTGAGCGACCAACGACAAGACGTAGCCCCAGACGAACTCGAAGCGCTCGTCGAACTCGCGGAGGCACACGGCCAGGATGACGCCGTGTGGAATCAACTCTCCCTGGACTTCGTACTTCCCGCCCCATTGGTGGAGACGTGGCTCCTTCGACTGGAGACGATTCCCGCCCGACGTCTCGAGCACTTCCTCCGAACGGCGTCGCAATCATGCGAGCCAGGACGATTTCAGGCGTTGTTCAGCGCCGCCCTGCGACAGGCTTCTGTTCTCCGTCGAATCGAGCTGGTGTTCGCGATGTCACCCCGCCGCAGGGACAGGTCAGGGCATGAAGCCCTCAAGCCGCTCCGCCGCCTCGTGAGAGAGGGGACGCCAGGAGTGGTGCCGATCGAGGCTGCCCTCCAAGCGCTGGAGGCGAATGACGAGGAGGGGCTGCTTCGCGCGGTTCAGGCCTTCGACGAGGAGGCGGTGGCCCTGCTTCGTGCGGCTGCGAGCAGCCAGCAGCACACCTGGGCAGCGACCGCGCTCCTGTTGCTGGCACGCGCAGGCGCGCCGATGCGCGAGCAGGCCCAGGCGCTGCTTCATTCTCCGGACAAGGAGGCTCGTTTGTACGCCGGACTCGCGCTGCACGCCGACCCTATGGCCAGGGAATCGGTAAGGGCCCTGCTCAGGGACTCGCATTACCGATGCCGCCGCCTAGCCATCGCTATGCTCGCGGACTCTGCGAGCGCTGAGGAGCGGTTGGAGATTCTCAAGATGCACACCGACAGGAGCGGTCCCGTCCGGCTGGAGGTCGCGGTGACCATCGACCGCTTGGGCTGGCTCGACGGCTGCCCAGCTCTTGAGGCGCTCGCACGAGATACCTGGGACCGGTCCTGGTACACGCACGAGGAAGACGGGCCTGATGTGGCAGTGCGGAGTGCTGCCGAGCAAGCGCTGGCGCGTCTCGGTCTCGGGGCGCGAGTGGATGGTACCGCGGCAGAGCGGCTGCCGGTGGCGCTGCTGACCTACCTCGACCGGTAGACGGCAACACATAGGGCAAATACGAGAAGGGAAGGGCGAGTGCCGGTGGTGGCGTTCGTCAGGGGCTCCAACCAGTTTCAACCCGCCCCGGTCCAAAGATGAGGGCGCGACAGTAACCATCCCGGGAGGCTTGGTGCCGGCGCAAACGCTCCGGTGCCCCGGGCTCAGGTGTTGAGGCGAGAGCGCATGGAGGCTCGACCAATTTCGGTCACCCCCGGCGTGCGCCTGCCTGCAATGCTGCGGGGCGATGGTCGTGCACTGCGATCTTTGCGACTCGCAAGGAGCCAAGGAGCGGCCGAATGGCCTCAGCATACTGAATTGCTTCCACTCTGGTCCGAGGTTGAGGACGGATCTTGCTCATGGTAAACCAGACACGTTGTTTGGCGCGGCTGAGCGCGACAAAGAATGTCCGGACGTGTTGATTCTGCTCTTCATTAAATTTATAGAAAGCGCCGTCTTCAAGGCCCAAGAATATGACCACCTCAAACTCCAAGCCCTTGCTCTTGTGGGTATTGCAAATGGGCACAGTGTCAGCTCCGGTGACGATGGCGAGTGCCATTGCTAAACTTGCAGCCTGCTGCCATGCTGAATGAAGTTCCTGCACCAGCTTCCCAGTGAGTTCGCTGAAGTACGAGCCCTGGGCATAATGAGGGTTGCAGGCAAGGAATGCGTCACGGTCCAAGAATGACCAGATTCGCTCTACCCAAGCCGCAACCTCCTCCCTGGACAGTAGCTTGGTAGTGCCAAAACTTCGAAGCTCGGCCGCGAGCCCATCCACAAATCGCGATAGCGCATACTCCACGCGCGCGTGCTGCCGATCATCTTCCAACGAGACGCCACGCAGTTGGGCAACGAGATTAGTGCTATCCGTCCAATCGTCCGGCTCCGCTGTATCTGAGGCGAGGCGTAGCAGTTGGAGGATTGCCTGTACGGGGGCTTCGACGAGGTACTCGGTCTCATGGCTCTCCACCCGCGCGCGCACCCCCTTACGCTCAAGGGCCGCCAAAAGGGTTTCGGCGTAGTCCGGTGCTTGTTTCATCACGAGCACTGCAACCTGTCTGGGATGAAGACCGTTGTCGATCCACTGGTGGATGTTGGATGCGACGTACTCCGCTTCCTCTCGGTGATTGGAAAAGATGTGTAGTTCGTGCTCGCCTTGGCGCGCTGCTACGCCAGGGCCTGCCTTTACAGGCGAATCAGTCGAGAGTAACTGACTGCCTGCTATGCGCTGTAATGCAACGAGTTCTGGGGCGGAACGGTGGTTGAATGCGAGTTGATGCGTTCGTGCCTTGTAATCCGACCGGAACCGCGCTCCAGCATCATCCAGTGCGCCTGCGAACCCCATGATACGCTGCTGAGGATCTCCGACAGCGGTCAGGATGGACGGGCCATCGACCCGAAAGAGTGCGCGTAGCAGATCGTATTGTGCATAGGTTGTGTCCTGAAACTCGTCCAGGAAAACGTGACTGAACGCAAGCTCATGCATGCGCCGCACTGCCTCCTGTGTCTCCGCAAGGAATGCGGCGAGACGGGTGATCATTGGAAAGGTCAGGACCGTGCCATCGACGGGTGTCAGTAGCGTCTTCCAAATCCGGCCTACGAGAAAGCGGACGACATCCGTCGTCTGTCCGGTGATCGGGAGGGGGATTTTCAGGAGTTCTCGCTCAGCCTGGGCGCGTAACGTGTTGTTTAGCCCGGTTCGTGAAAGGCCAGGGGGAAGTATTCTCGAATCCCATTGGTCGAGAAGTTCTCTCAACAGGGATGGCTTGCGGGGTAGGGAGTAATCCCTTCCGGGTTGATACTGCGCTGGAAGCAGTGGGATGAAGCGGTCAAGGAGCGACTTGGCAAAAGAGTCAAATGTGCGCGAGACAAACCGCGCAGCCAGGTCGCGCCCGCACCGCTCTTTTACCCGTCGCTCCAAGTTGCGAGCCGCCTCCCGCTTGAAACTGAGCGCTAGAATATTTCTCGGAGGAGGACACTCCCCGGTTTGAAGTAGATATGCAGCGCGCTGCGCCAGAAGTTCCGTCTTCCCAGCACCTGGTCCTGCGATGACCAGCGTGTGCCACTCAGCCCGCACCGCACGGTCTGCCTCTGGCTCCAGTATGATACCTGCCGCTGGCTTCCAGAGAAGCTTGTCGGCTCTCACCCTGCCGTTCCCGTCAGCATGCGCTGCAGCAACTCGACCATCGCCCCGAACGGGGCAGGCGCTGCCGACCGAAGCGTTTCGGGTGGTAGATCATGAAGCGCCATGAGATGGGTCGCAGGCTTTCCCCGCTTCAGGAAAAGATGGCGGTACCAAATATAGTCCTCGATCTCGGCAGAGGGGATGGTTGGATTCCCCTCTTTGAATATGGCGTTGAGCGCGCTCTCTCCCTGTTTCTTCCACTTCGCCGCGTGCTGGCGCTGCTGGTGAAGGAATTCAGCGAG
>NZ_DASVWK010000713.1:0-7341 GCF_036389735.1 Archangium sp.
CCCGCCGGGCCGGTTCAGGCGCTCGCCTCCTTATAAGGAGGGAGGGGCACCGGAACGGAGGCACCCGCCGGACATGAAAACGCCCGGCCAGTCCCCGGGAAGGGGTCGGGCCGGGCGGATTCGGACCGGGCAGGTAGGGCCATGAAGGACGTGGCCCTACCTCCTGGTGGGCGAACTCAGAGCTCTCGGGACATCAAGAGGCGGAGCTTGCCGGACTTCTTGGACACCACGGTGGCCACGGTGGTGAAGCCCGCGTTGCGGTAGAAGCTGACCGCGGGCGCATTGGCCGGGTCCACCCGCAGGGCAATCGTCTTGCGGAACATGTCGCGAGCCACCTGCAGGGCTTGGTTGAGCACCGCCATGCCCAGGCCACGCCGGCGCAGCTCCGGCCGCACGACGATGTTGCGCATGTAGGCCGCGCCAGGAACGGGACCATCCCGCTCCACGGTGACGTAGCCCACCACCTGATTCTGCACCTTGGCCACGTGGATGTAGGGCCGCAGGGCCGTCAGGGCCTTGAGGCTCTCCTCCATCGTCTCGCCGCGGCTCTTCCACGGCTCCGACTCGGAACGCAGGGCGGCCACGGACGCCATGTCCTCATCGGTCGCGGCGGAGAACTTCACCGCCGGCGCCAGGTCGTTGGGCAGGGTCGCCATGTCCGGCATTGGCAACGTTCCCACCTCCACGCCCGGTTCCACCCGCTTCATCGTCATGCCTTGCTCCTCCAATCGCGCTTCAGATCCTAACCGCTTCACCCGTATCCATGCACGTCCTCGGTGGAGCGCACATTTCCCCCCACGGGGGGGGCGAGCCGGACCCATCAAAACTGCGCACGCGGGCCCGGCATTCCAAGGTCGCCCGCTCACGCCCCTTCCGGGCTCCCACATGAGGTTCTGCGGGGGACGGCTTTCAATAGCGAACACCTTTCACTATAAAAAACCGTCCGCCCGGGGCGGGTTGCCCCACCCTTCCCTTCACCCTTCCGGCAGCCTGAGTCCCGCACGTGCAACTCAACCACGCCCAGCGCGAACTCACCCTCAAGCTCGTGTACTACGGCCCGGGGCTGAGCGGTAAGACGACGAACCTGCGCTGCATCCACGCGCGCGCCCGGCCGGAAGCTCGCGGTCGCCTGCTCAGCGTGGAGACGCACGAGGACCGTACGCTCTTCTTCGATCTGCTCCCCGTCTTCATCACCAGCGACTCGGGCTTCAAGGTGAAGCTCAAGCTCTTCACCGTGCCCGGGCAGGTGGTGCATGACGCCACCCGGCGCGTGGTGCTGCAGGGGACGGACGCGGTGGCCTTCATCGCCGACAGCCGCCGCAGTGCCGCCATGGAGAACAACGCCTACTGGCGCCGGCTCCGGGCGAACATGCGGGAGAACGGTCTGGACGCCACCCAGGTGCCGGTGGTCATCCAGTTCAACAAGCGCGACCTGCCCGACGCCCAGACGGACGCGGAGCTGGAGGAGGCGCGCAAGCGAGGGGGGGAGCCGGTGGTGGGCGCGGTGGCGCTGCGGGGCGAGGGAGTGATGGAGACGCTGCACGCGTTGCTTCAGGCGGCGTGGCGCAACCTGGACGAGCGCATGCGGCTGTCGCGAAACATCGGGCTGACGGAGAAGGAGTTCCTCACGCACATCTTCCAGCAGATGGACCTGAAGGGGACGGGCCTGGAGGCCCTCTATCCGCCGGTGGAGAAGCCGCGATGAGCGCCGACAAGACGAGTCCGGTGGTCAGCGCGCCGGAGCCGCGCGGGGAGTCGGTGCTCCAGCGCACGCTGTCCCTGGTGGACATGCTGGACCCGAGCACCTTCGGGGACGTGGTGGACAGCCTGGGCGAGCTGTACCGGGTGGGCATCCGGGTGCAGGACGCGCGGGGCCGGACGCTGGCGGACGTGAAGGGGAGCAACGGGGATTTCTGCGGCTTCATCAACGCCATTCCCGAGGGCCGCGCGCGCTCCGCGGCCGTGCTGGCGCGGGTGACCGAGGGCCCGCTGACGCCCACGCAGGGCGCTCAGGCGTTGCCGGGGGTCGGCCCCCTGGGCGGCGTGCTCCTGTCGGTGTCGTGCTTCAGCGGGCTGCGCTACGTGGTGATGCCGGTGGAGTGGGATGGGGATCTGCTCGGGCGGGTGGTGCTCGGGCCCTACCTTCCGGAGGAGCTGTCGGATCTGCCGCCCTCGCTGGCGGAGGTGGAGGGGTTGGACATGACGCGGGCGCGCGTGCTGGCGGGGCGCGTGCGGCGCATGTCCGAGCAGAAGGTGGAGAAGATGCTGGTGCACGTCGCGCAGGTGATGGCGGCGTTGCTGGCGGCCGGACAGAAGTCGTACCTGACGGGGCAGCTGCACCTGGAGACGATGCTGGAGACGCAGCGCGATCTGGAGAAGCAGAACGCGCAGTTGATGCGGCTCAATCAGCGGCTGAAGGAGGCGGACCGCCTCAAGTCGAGCTTCCTGGGGACGGTGAGCCACGAGCTGCGCACGCCGCTGTCCTCCATCATCGGCTACTCGGAGATGCTGTCCGAGGGGCTGGTGGGGGCGCTGAATGCCGAGCAGATGCAGTTCGTGCGCACCATCACGGAGAAGGGCAACACGCTGCTGAAGCTCATCTCCTCCATCCTGGACATGAGCCAGATCGAATCGGGCAAGGTGCGGCTCGCCTTCGAGTGGGTGGACGTGCAGGAGCTGGTGGAGAGCGCGCTGACGAGCGTGATGCCGCAGGCGCAGCGCAAGGGGCTGACGCTGAACGTACGGATGCCGCAGGTGGTGCAGGGGCGGGTGGTGGCGGACCGGGAGAAGCTGAGGCAGGTGGTGGTGAACCTGCTGGCCAACGCGGTGAAGTTCACGCCGGGAGGAGGGAGGGTGGACGTGCGGCTGTCGGAGGTGGGGCCGCAGCTGGAGCTGGGGGGAGAGGGCTACCGCATCGAGGTCGAGGACACGGGGGTGGGAATCCCGGAGGACCAGCGCGAGCGCATCTTCCAGAGCTTCTACCAGGTGGATGACAGCCCGACGCGGGAGTACGGCGGAGCGGGGCTGGGGCTGGCGATCGTGAAGAGCTACGTGGAGGGCCATGGGGGCCGGGTGTCGCTGACGAGCGAGGTGGGTCGGGGCTCGTGCTTCCGGGTCGTACTGCCGCAGGAGCCGCCGCTCTCGGGACAAGGCCCGGCGTACATCCCTCCGCCGGTGGACACCGAGCCGGACCGTTTCTGACTTCCCTTGAGCCAGAAGCCAGCGGGCGAATTCACCCTCATCGAGCACTTCCTGTCGCACTTCCCGAGGGCCCGGGTCCCCGTGGGCCCGGGAGATGACTGCGCCGTGCTGTCCCCCTCGAGAGGGGCGCAGTGCATCACCACGGACGCGGTGGTGGAGGACGTGCACTTCACGCGCGCGTGGTTCTCGCCGGAGGACATCGGGCACAAGGCGCTGGCGGTGAACCTGTCGGACCTGGCGTCGATGGGGGCGGAGCCGCGCTGGTTCGTCTGCGCGCTCGCGCTGCCCAGGGACTTTCCACCCCGCGAGCTGCGGGGCCTCGCCAGGGGCATGAGCGCGCTGGCGCGGGAGCACGGCATCGCGCTGGTGGGGGGCAACTTCACCTCGGCGCGCGAGCTGTCCATCACCATCACCGCCTCGGGCGAGCTGTCACCGCGCACGGCGCCCATCACCCGCGCGGGAGGCCGGCCCGGAGACGTGCTGTACGTCTCTGGCACGCTGGGAGACGCGAGGCTGGGGCTCCAGCAGCTCCAGGCGGGCCAGCGCCGCTCCGGAGCCATCCTCCGCCAGAAGCGCCCGGTGCCGAGGGTGGCGCTGGGCCGACTGGCGGCGCGCTTCGCCTCGGCGGGCCTGGACCTCTCCGATGGACTGGCGCAGGACCTCGGACACCTGTGCACCGCTTCCAGGGTGGAGGCCGAGCTGGAGCTCGAGCGCCTGCCCCTCTCCCGAGCGGTCCGTGCCTGCCTGGGGGCCGAGGGAGCACTCGCGGGAGGTGAGGACTACGAGCTGCTGCTCGCGGTCCCACCCGCGCGCACTTCCGCCTTCGAGCGGGCCTGTGCCCGAGGGGAGGAGCCGGTGACGCGTATCGGCCGACTCATCCCGGGTCGGCCCGGACACGTCCGTGACGCATCGGGCCGGAGCTTGCGCCTGCCCGCCGGCTTCGACCACTTCCGAGGGGGCGGCCGGATTGACCGTTCCCACCGGTAGGGCTAAACCCGCAGACCGTTGTCGCAGTCTCCTGAGATAATCCAAACCGTGCGCCGCCCCCTTCGCGACGATCCTTCCCCCGGCCTCTCCCCCCGACGCGAGCCCGTGCAACGGCTCCTGCGCCCTGTCGAGCAGATCGACGCTGGGGGGCACGAGGTCTCCCTGCAGATCAAGATCCTCACCGGCTACGTGATGCTCGGGTGCGTGCTCACGGCCGCCCTGCTCATCTCGGAGACGCTGCTGGATTTCTGGTGGCGCATCGGCATGGCGCTGGGGATTACCCTGGCCCTGGCGCTGACGCTGCCGCGCTACCTGGCGCGCGTGACGCGGGTGCGGGTGCTGTCGCGCTCGGCCTTCGAGATCTCCCAGGGCGATCTGTCCAAGCCGCTGGTGGTGGAGCCACCGCGAGCGCTGCGCCGCGATGAGATCGACGAGCTGGCGCTGGCCATCAGCAAGATGCAGGAGAACCTGCGCGAGCTGGTGGGGAAGATCCAGGACACCGCCAAGAGCGTGGCGGACACCGCGAAGGATCTTCAGGGCTCGGCGGAGAACGTCAACGCGACCAACGAAGAGGTGGGCTTGTCCATGGACAAGATCGCCCAGGGCGCGGAGACGCAGTCGCAGCTCGTCGGCAAGACATCGAAGGTCATCACCGAGATGGCCGTGAGCATCCAGCGCACGGCGGCGAGCGCCGAGGACGCGGCGCGCACGGCGGCCGAGACGAGCAGCGCGGCGGAGAACGGCAGCAAGGCGGCGCTGCTGGCCGGCGAGAAGGTGAAGAAGGTCTTCAATCGCATCGAAGCGGCGAGCCAGCAGGTGTTCGCCTTCGGCGAGAAGACGCTGGAGATCTCCAAGATCGTCGACGCCATCACCCAGGTGGCGCAGCAGACGAACCTGCTGGCGCTCAACGCCACCATCGAGGCGGCGCGCGCGGGCGAGTACGGCCGCGGCTTCGCGGTGGTGGCCGACGAGGTGCGCAAGCTGGCCGAGAGCGCGGGTCGCTCGGCGGAGCAGATCTCCAAGCTGGCGCGCGACATCTCCGGTCAGTCCACGTCGGTGGTGAGCGCGATGAAGGAGGGCATCGAGGAGCTGGCCGAGGGCCGCGAGGACATCACCGGCATCGTGCGCTCCATGGGCGCCATCACCGACACGGTGCGCAAGGTGGCCGAGAAGGTGCACCTCATCTCCGACAGCGCCCGCGAGCAGCTCAAGGGCAGCGAGGAGATGGTGAAGGCCACGGAGGAGATCTCCCTGGTGGCCAAGAACAACGCCGCCTCCACCGAGGCCATCCAGGCCGTCATCCAGGACCAGTCGGACGCCATGGTGCGGATGACCTCGCTGGCCAGCGAGCTGACCAACCTGTCCGTCGAGCTCCAGAGCGTGGTGCGCAGCTTCCGGCTGAACGCGTGAGGAACGGTCCCACCCCCTGGACCTCGGAAGAGGGGCCGGGGGGAGGGGCAACCGCTCGCCCGGCTGCTCTCATCATCGATTTCGCACAAACCGAGAGCAACTGGTAGAAGGTGACTCGTGCGGCACGTCATCTTCCGGGTGGAGAAGGAGCGCTACGGCCTGCCGCTCTCGGCGGTGAAGGAAGTGGTGGTGCTTCCGGAGCGCTTCACCCGGGTGCCTCGGGCCCCCGCGGCGGTGACGGGGGTGATGAACCTCCGGGGGCGGGTGGTGACGGTGGTGGAGCTGCGCCAGCTGCTGGGATTGCCGGATGGGCCCACGCCCCCGGGTCGGGTGGTGTTGCTGGAGCGCGGGCGGCGGGACCTGGGTCTGCTGGTGACGGATGTGGACGGAATCGAGGAGGTGGAGCGGGTGGGCACGGCACCGGGCAAGGCGGTCCCGGCGGTGCGCGGGGTGGCTCGATTGAAGGGTTTGGCTGTGACGGTGTTGGATCCAGAGGGGCTGGATTCCGCGGTGGTTGGACTCTTCACCGCGGCTCATCAGAAGTGAGTAGCCGCCGGAAATAGGCGGGTGGTAGTGTCCGCGGCCCTCTCGGGGCCTTACGCGGAGGCGGAGCTTCACATGGCTAAGCGGGTGCTGGTCGTCGACGATGCCATCTTCATGCGCAACATGATCAAGGACATCTTCGCGTCCGGTGGCTTCGAGGTCGTCGGAGAGGCGGCCAACGGCCTGGAGGCCGTGGAGAAGTACAAGGAGCTCAAGCCGGACCTGACGACGATGGACATCGTCATGCCGTTCAAGAGCGGCATCGAAGCCACGCGGGAAATCATCAAGTACGACGCCAACGCGGTGGTCATCATGTGCTCGGCGCTGGGGCAGGAGAGCCTGGTGATGGAGGCCATCGAGGCGGGAGCCTCGGACTTCATCGTCAAGCCGTTCCGCGCCGAGGACGTGCTGGCGGTCGTCAAGAAGGTGCTGGGCGAGGGGTGACCCCCTCGCGCTCGCGCCACCGGGGCTGGACGTGACGATGGACATGTCCCGCTACCTCGGGCTGTTCCTGACCGAGGCGAGCGAGCATCTGGAGGGACTGGGGCGGGACCTCGTGCAGCTCGAGCGCGAGGGCGCTCCCGCCGTGGTGGACTCGATGTTCCGCCACGCGCACTCGGTCAAGGGCATGGCCTCGTCCATGGGCTTCGAGTCCATCGCCGTGCTGGCCCACCGGGTGGAAGACCTGGTGGACGCCATCCGCCAGGACCCCAGCCGCCTGGAGCGCACCCTGGTGGACCTGCTCCTGTCGGCCACCGACGTGATGCTGGCCCAGGTGCGGGCCGTGGCGGACAACAAGACGCCCGATGACGCGGCGGCGCTGCTCGGACAGCTCGCCGAACGGGTGTCCGTGCTCACCGGCCGCGCCCCCAGCGCCACGCGCGTCCTGCCCCGTTCCCCCGCTGTGGCTCCCAGCGCGCCGGCTCCGGCCGCCGCGGCGCCCGCTCCGGTCGAGGCCGCCGCTCCGGCGCCCGCGCCTGTCGCCGCCGAGGCTCCCCCCGCCCCGGCACCCGCCTCCGCTCCCAGCGCCGAGGCGATGCAGGCCGCCGCCTCGGTCGCGATGGTGGTGCCCGCGTCGAAGGTGGAGGTGGAGTCGCCGCCGGAGGCGGCCCCGAAGCAGCCCATGCGCTGGGCGGTGCGGCTGCGCATCGCCTCCACCTGCCAGACGCCGGGCGTGCGCGCCTTCCTGGTGCACAAGCG
>NZ_DASVWK010000714.1:0-1868 GCF_036389735.1 Archangium sp.
AGCGCAACGTACTGGAATACCTGACGGCCTCCTGTGAGGCTTTGCTACGCGGACAGCGCGGACCCTCGTTGCTGCCCTCGCAATCTCAGCTGCGACTCGCCACCGCCTGACGTGGTGAACGGTTACCCGGACGGTTGGCTGGCGTGACGGCGCAGGCGAGGATGAGTTCCTCGTCCAAATCCGTCGCCAGGTGCTGCTTGTAGCCGTTGAAGCGCTTGCTCTTGCTTTTACGTCCGTGACGCATCTCGCTGTCTTCCACCGACACGCGCCTGTCCTCCGCCACTTCCTTGCGGATACGTACTCCTCCGTCCCCCTCCGGGTCGGGCTCCAAATCCTGGCTGCGAAGCTGCTCCAGCGTCGCCAGGTGTACCGACAGCGGCGGCCTTTTCATCTGCCCTGGGAGCTGCTTCTTGAGCCAGGCCCGCATGGAGTCCAGTTGCTTCACCAGCTTCTGGAGCGCTCTGGCTTTCTGCCCCGTCTCATTCCAGTCCACATCCAGGGCCTTCTTCACGCTCGTTTCCAGCAGCAGGGGAATGCCTGCTTCGCGGCATACCTTCTCCTTGGGCCAGTCAAGCTCCCGGGCCGCGCACTCCACCACCTTCCGAGCGGCATGCCCCAGCAGATTCAGGGTGTCCTCTACCCGGCCTGCTCCCTCCAGCGGGCGCGAATCAATGGCCACCCGCAGCATGGATTTGAGATTGCGCGGGTTGAGCTCGCGCTGGCCCATGGCCACCTCGACGCTCTTCTCCAGCAGGCGCCGGTCCATGTTGTTGCGCATGAGCCGCTGGCGGAAGTCGAACAAGGCTCCCTGGGAGAACGCGGGCTCGGTGCTGCCCAGGCAGTCGAGCACCATCTGCACGCGCCGGTCGAACACCGTCAACTCCACCATGGTGGCATCCGAAGCCTTCAGGTAGCCCTGGAGAATCGTTGCCATGGCCATCAGCCCGGGCGGTACCGGCTCCTTACCCGCTCCCGTCTGTCGGTACATGCCTTCCAATTCCTCTTGGAAGGCCTCATCGAAGAGTTCATGGCGATGGCGTCGCAGAAAGGCGAAGAGCTTCCCCGTGCGCTTCATGCGCAGCAGCATGTGCTCCTCCTCCTCGGTCAGTTCCTGCTTGGGCCTCCATCGCTCCACTCCCATGGTCACCTCGCTCCGCCTTACGGCAAAAGTCAGGTGCCCACCTGATCAAACCCCTGGCCCCCTGTCCATCCTCCTGCTAACTGCCTGAAATTACTGGGGCTTCAAACCGGTCCATGTTCTAGCAGATGAGCGTGCTTCATCTGTCCCCGTGCTGGCCCGCTGGAGGATGATTGCCGCCCCTGACCCGCCGCTCAGCACCGTGGCCGCCTTGCCCACCGGCACCACCACGCGCTCTACCACCAGCAGGCCCTCGGCCGAGAGGGACAGCACCGGCATGGTGACCTCCAGCCCACCCAACGTTCGCGTCAGCGTGCTGGCCGTGCCCCCCGCCGTGCCCAAGGTGAGGATGAGGTTCGTCGCCAGTTTCGAGACCGCCTTCACCTGCTCGCCCCGAGTCATGTACCGGAAGCGCTCGAGGTACTCCGGCGAGGAGGCGATGAGGGCCGCGACTCCCGCGGGCAGGTGTCGCAGCGAAGCGATGCTGTCCGACGGGTGGGAGAGCAGTTGGCCCATGGCGTGGTACAGATCGACGAAGGCTTCCTCCGCGCCATCGAGTGAGCGGCTGATGTAGTCGGCGTCGTCGTACACCTCGGCCAGTGGGGGCCCGTGCATGACGGGGAGCAATTGCGCGTCCGCCTGCCGGAAGACCCAACCGCTGACGGTGTAGAAGCGCCCGAGCTCGAAGAAGCCAGCGCGAAAGGCTTCCTCCTTCCACTCCACCGGCCCC
>NZ_DASVWK010000715.1:0-10971 GCF_036389735.1 Archangium sp.
GCCTGGGTGGTGGCGTAGGTGCCGCGCACGTTGACGCCGAACATCAGGTCGAACTTCTTCATCGGCGTCTCCAGCGTGCCCGTCAGGCTGATGGCGCTGGCGTTGTTCACGAGGATGTCGATGCCGCCGAAGCGCTCCACCGCCTGCTTCACCGCGTCGCGCAGCTGCTCCTCGAAGCGGATGTCCACCATCAGGGGCAGGGCCTTGCCGCCCTCCTTCTCGATCTCCTCGGCGGCCGTGTGGATGGTGCCGGGCAGCTTCGGGTGGGGCTCGGCCGTCTTGGCGGCGATGACGACGTTGGCGCCGTCTCGTGCCGCGCGCTTCGCGATGGCCAGGCCGATGCCGCGGCTCGCGCCGGTAATGAACAGGGTCTTGCCCTTCAGCGTGTTCACAGCGGGTCCTTTCTCCGGGGCCCCAGCGGGCCACCCCCCTTCCGTACTGCGTCTCGGGGGGGATGGCCACTCCCACCTCGTCGCCAGCGGTGGGAAATCGCTACTCGAAGAGCGACACCTCGTTGAGGGAGATGATTCCGGGGTTGTCCTGCCCGATCGAGCGCACACGCACCTGACTCAGCGGGGTGGAGTGGTTCAGGTCGACCTCGATGAAACGCACGGCCATGCCGTCCTCAAGCAGGTTGGCCAACGGCACCCACGTGGTGCCATCGCCGCTGCCCTCGAGGACGAGTTCGCTCGGCGAGGAGAACGTATGGAGGTTGCGCAGCACCGCCTTGCGCAGCACCTTGGCCTGCGCCAGTTGGAGGACCACCTCGCGGGTGTTCTCCTTGAAGGTGGGCGAGGTGCCGAGATTGCCATCCGTCAACGGGCACACCGTCGGCGCGTCGGTGTAGACGCAGCTCGCGCCGCGGCTGACCGGGACGAGCGCGCGTCGGGGCAGAGCCACCGGATTGCCCGTGTAGCGGATGGTGAAGGTGTTGCCGCCGTTCTCGACCTTGCGAAAGACGAAGAGGACCGCCTCGAGGTCCGCCGCATCCTCCAAGACATAGTCGCTCAGCTGCGTCGGTGACTGGATCGGAGCGATCGACCAGATCGTGGAGGACGCCTTCTTCACGTCGAGGGTATATGTCCCGCTGACCCCTGCCTGGACGGTGGAGAGGTCCTTGAAGGTCACCCCCACCCCGTTACCGCTGACGGCCGCCGCTGGCGCACCGCTCCACTCCTGGAGGGTAGGCACCTGGACGGCCTCGTTCTTCACGAGGAACTCGACCGAGACGGAGCGCCCCGTCTGCCCGGGGATGGGCATGGAGAAGCAGCGCGCCAGCTTGCCACTCCGGGTGTCGGCTCCCAACAACTCCAGGCTGAAGGCGCCATCCGCGCCGGTCTTCACCGACTTCCAACTCCCGCCGCTGAAGATGCTGAACACGCATTCCGAGTTCGCGCTGCGGTAGAGGTTCAGGAGCGTGTTCGCCACCGGCTGACCGTCTTCCCGCAGCGCCTTGCCGGTGAGGGTGATCTCCAGCTCGGGGTCCACCTCGCTCGTCGCGCAGCCCAACCAGGTCGACGCCACGGCGCACGAGGCCAGCATCCATCGCTTCATTTCCATGTGGGTTCTCTCCCCTTCGGCTTGGGCCCCAATCGTAGCTTGAACAGCTTGACCGGGCCGAAGGTGTGCCAGCCGCCCGGCCTGTCGCGGCGGACTCCGTTCGAGTTGGGTGCCCCACCGCACTCGTAGGCGACGACGAGGGGTGTGCGTGAATCCCGGTACGGAGCGCATCAAAGACGACGGCCCGGGTGGGTCCTGCTCGTGAGCAGGGCCACACCCGGGCCGCTGGAGGTCCGTCGAGCGGACGTCCGGACTACGGGAGCGGGGCCAGCGCCACGCCGCGGAAGGCGGTGTTGGTCGCCGCCGTGCTCACCGTGGTCACAGTCGCCGTGGTCGTCCCGTCATCGACGAAGGTGATCAGCTTGTTGGTGGTCTCGGAGGTGGTCGCCACCACATGCACGGTGGAGCCGTCCACGAGCACTGCCACGCCGCGGGCCGGGCCGGGGCTCGTGAGAGGCGCTGCCGTCCACTTGCCCGTGGAGTCCTTCACGTATTTGAAGATGCCTCCAGGGGGGGTAGCGGTGGCGGATGCATCGTCCGCGACGTAGAGCGTGTCGTCGCCGTCAACCGCCGGGTTGCGATCCAGGAAGACGAACCCATAGGGCGAGTTGAAGGTGGACACGCCGTTGAGCCCCGTCGCCGTCTGGCCCGTCGCGGTGGGCAGACCAGTGCCCACCGCGAAGATGGGCTTGCTGGTACCGCTACCGGTGCTCAAGTAGAGCTGACCGCCGGAGACGACAGCCACGCGCGAGTTGTTGGGAGTGGTGAGGATCTGCGTGGACTCGCCCGTGGAGTTGTGGACGACGTAATGGATGCCACCCGTGGTGGGCGTGCCGCCGCCGTTTCCGGCCACCCAGTAACCACTGCCATCCACCGTGGTCGCCGAGCGCACGTTGCTGGCGCTGAAGGCGGTGTTCAGCGTCGCCGCGACGACGAAGTTGCCCGAGCCATCCAGGCGTCCCACCACGCGCGGGGTTGCACTCGCGGTGGTCGCGGCCACGGCGGCGGTGCCCGCAGCGGCGCTGTAGCCGGCGAACACCACATAGCGCCCGTCGGTGGAGCGGCTCACGTAGCCCTCGGAGCCGGACGAACCGGCGACCGTCAGCCCGGTGATGGCCTTGGTCCCCACCAGCACGTTCTTGCGCAGGTCATAGGTCTCGATGAAGATGGCCGCGGCGGCGCTGGAAAGGGCCGCCGAACCATCACCCGCGCGGAGCACGGACACCAGGAGCGCCGGCTTCGGCTTGCAGGTGACGGCCACGTTCGTCACCTTGGCCGTGGCGATGGTGCCACTCGCCGTGGCTTCGTCCACCGTGCAGATCATCTCCTCGGCCGGCGTCTTCACCGCCACCGCATACGTCTCGCCGCCCGCCAGACCGGTGGCGAAGGTGAAGGAGGCGCTGCCGCCCGCCACGCCATTGACGGTCAGGTCATCCCCGCCGTTGTTGGTGAGCACCAGCGACTTGCCGCTCTCCAGGCCGGTGACGGTGCCGCCCAACGTGTAGAGGGGCACGCAGGTGATTTCCACGTTGGTGACGTCGGCCATCAGGTTGGTGCCGCTGCCGTTCTTCACCGTGCAGCGCTGGCCCGCGGGCTGCGCGGAGACGGTGACGGCGTAGGTGCCCCCCTCCGCCACCTCGACAGGGAAGGTGAAGGGGCCGTCCTCGACCAGGGTCCGCTCGTCGCCACCGTTGTTGACCACCTTGAGGGTGCCGCCCGCGCCCAGACCGTCCAGGGTGCCGCTCACTGAGAAGGTATTGGCCGAGCACGTCACCGTCACGTTCGTCACGTTGGCGGGGCCCATGACGGCCTTGCCGTTGCCCACGCTGCACACCTTGCCGGGCGGCCTCGTCTTCACCACCACCTCATAACCGCTTCCCTGGTTCACCTTGTTGGGGAAGGTGAACTCGCCGTTCGCGGTAGGGGTGACGGTGTCGGTGCCGTTGGCCAGCTCCACGCTCTCGCCGTCGGCCAGACCGCTCACCGTGCCGCCCAGGGTGAAGGTGTTGGTCACGCAGGAGACGGCCACCGTCACGTCCGCGCCGCCCATGGGGAGGGCCGCCTTCTGGGCCACCGTGCACGTCTGGATGGTCGGCTGCTGGCCGATGGTGACGAAGTAGGAGGCCTCCTGGTTCACCTTGGCGCTGAAGGTGCTGATGCCGTTCGCGGTGACGGTGAGGTCATTCCCGCCGTTGTTCTGGAGGACCAGCGTGCCCACCAGCCCTGTCACGTCCACCTTCACCGAGTACGCATGGGTGACACAGGTCACCAGGACGCCGGTCACGTTGCCGTTGCCCACGGTGCTCTTGCCCCGGGTGATGGTGCAGTCCTGGATGTCGGGCTCCGTCTTCACCAGCACCTCATAGGCGGTGCCGGACAGGAGCGTCTGGGGGAAGGCGAACGTGCCGTTGCTCGTGACGGTCACCTCCTGAGTGCCGCTCGTCAGCACCAGCGTGCCCTTCAGCCCCGTCACGTTGCCGCCCAGGGTGAAGCTGTTGGTGGCGCAGTTGACGGTGACGCTGCTGACGTCCGCGCCGCCCATGGTGCCCGTGCCGCCGGACACGGTGCAGGTCTGGCTGGGGGAGGTGGGCTGGGACGACACGGTGACGGCGAAGGTCAGGCCGCTCTTCACCGCGGTGGCGAACTGGAAGGCACCGTTGGCGTTCACCGTCAGCGTGTCCCCGCCGTTGTTCTGGAGCCGCAGGGTCCTGCCCGCCGTGAGGCCCGTCACCGTGCCGCCCACCTTGAAGGCACGGGTGGTGCAGGTGACGGCCACATCGGCCATGTCCGCCCCACCCATCGTGCCCGTGCCATTGGCCACGGTGCACTCCTGGGTGGGATCGGAGGGATGGGTGTTGATCTTCACGTCATAGGCGGCACCGGAGGCCACCTTGCGGGCGAAGGTGAAGGAGGCGTTCTCGGTGATGGCCAGTGTCTCGCCGTTGTTCTCCAGCACGAGGCCCGTGCCCGCGAGGCCCGTCACCGTGCCGCCCAGGGCGTACTCGGCGGGCTTTTCGGGAGGCGGGTTGGGGCAGGCCGCGAGTGCCAGCGGCAACAAGAGCGTCAACACCAGTCGGAACGACAGTCGCATTCGGGGGATCCTTGGGATGGAACACCGGCACCGAGCCCCCGCCATGGGAGCCCGGGTCCTGTACCGCGCTCCGGGGGGAGATGCGCGGCGGCCTGGCGACAAGATTGTGTCAGATTTGTGAACCTTCTGGGATGGCCTCCAGCACTCCAAGCTCCGGTGAAGCCGGGAAAAAGTGCCCTGATTTTCGATGGATACGGGGATTGCGGAGCTGTTGACGCACGGGCTGTCCGCTACCGAGCACGGATCGAAAAGGGGGACCGGCGGGCTTGCCGCAGTGCGGCATCGAACCCAGCTTGCGAGGCCTCACCAGGGGGGTCCTCGATGCAGCCATACCGTCGATTCCATGACCAGTATCGGGAACGGCTGTCGCTCGCGGATGGGACGTGGGCGGAGCTGCGGTTGGTGAAGCCCGAGGACGCCGCGCTGCTGCGCGAGGGCTTCGAGCGGCTCTCCCCGCGCTCGCGCTTCCAGCGCTTCCTGTCCGCCAAGCCGAGGCTGACCGAGGCGGAGGTGCGCTACCTGACGCGCGTGGACGGGGAGCGGCACCTGGCCCTCGGGGCGGTGACGCGGGGCCCGGAAGGGCGTGAGGTGGGGCTGGGCGTGGCTCGCTTCATCCGCCTGGAGCACGCGCCCGAGGTCGCCGAGGTGGCCATCACCGTGGCGGACGATGCGCAGGGCAAGGGGCTCGGCCGCGTGCTGCTGGAGCGGTTGGTGGAGGCCGCGCGTGAGCGGGGCGTGGAGCGCTTCGAGCTGCGGGTGCTGGCGGGCAACATGCCGATGTACCGGCTCGTCCAGGCGTTCGCACCCTGCGAGCCCGAGCAGGACGATGAGTCGCTCTGCTTCAGCCTGCCGCTGGCCGCGCCCACGCGCGGTGGGTACGACGTGCTGCGCTCGTTGCTGGCGCTCGCGGCCCAGGGGGCGCTCACGCTCATCGGCCCCACGTGCCGCTGGAGGATGCTGCCCCGCGCGGCGCCCCCGGCGGCCTACGAAGAGGCGGTCCGCTAGGGCTCCCGCAGGCTGGGCGAGCGGGCATGGTGGGCGCTCCCGGCCGGGTTACGCTGGAGGGTGGATCTCCCATGCTCAAGGTCGCCCTCTTCCTGCTGGTCGCGGTGCTGCTCCGGCAGGTGCTCATCTCCCTGCTGTTCGAGCTCGCGCAGGAGAGCAGCTTCCACTTCGGCACCTATCGCGCCACGCTCGCGAGCATTCGTGCCCTCCGGCTGCTGGGGGCTCCGCGGTGGATGCGCCCGTCGCTGCTTCAGTTGACGGTGCATGCGCGCGAGGCCCTTGGACAGACGGCGTCCGCCGTGGAGGGCGCGCGGCGCCTCGTGGGCGAGGCCCGGGCCTTGCGCTCGTGGGACCTGGCCAACACGGCCATCAACACCTTCATCAACGCGGGCCTCTACGAGGAAGCGCTCGAGGTCGAGCGCCGCTGGGAGCGCCAGGAGACTCCGGAGGTGGAGCCGCTCGACACGGAGGAGGGGCTGGTGCAGCTCAACCTCGCCGAGGCGCTCTACAACCTCGGCGACTGGGAGGCCGCCAGCGAGCGTCTCCAGGGGGTGGAGAAGGTAGTGGAGCCGCAGCCGCTCCTGAAGCACGCGCTCCTCATGCAACGGGCGTGGATTCAAGCCAACACCGGACGGGGCGCCGACGCGCTGGAGACGCTGGCGCGGGTGGATCGCCAGAGCCTGCCCCGCGTGTACTGGAGCGAGGTGGCCTTCACGCACGCCGCGGCCCTGCTGGCGGTGGGGCGCTACGAGGAGGCCGAGCGCGAGGTGCGGGCGGGGCTGGAGTGCGCGCGCCGGGTCGCGAGTACGCGCAACGGGTTGTTCCTGCTCGGGCGGATCGCCCTGCGCGCGGGGCGCCTGGACGAGGCCCTCCCTCACTTCGAGGCCGGGGCCGCGCACCCCTACAGGGGGCAGGGGGGCCGTGCATTGCTGGAGTGGGGTGACTGCCTGGAGCGGCTCGGCCAGGGTTCCCGGGCCCGGGAGGTCTGGCGGCTCGTGCTCGAGCGCGATCCCCGGAGCGAGGCGGCGCGGGAGGCGGCCTCGCGACTGGATCAGGGCGCCGAGGTGGGGGCGGGCAGCGCCTCGTAGCGGAAGGACAGGCGCGCTGGGGTGCCCGCGTTGTCGTAGTACGAGAGCATCTGGAGCTTGAAGAACCGCCCCTCGCTGCTGCGCACCACGTACAGCAGCTCCTCGCGGGTGACGAGCCGGTGCTTCACGAGGTCGTAGGTGTACCAGCCGCCCTCGACTCCGTTGAACACCGGCTCCGAGGCGTCCTGCTGGTAGCCCTCGGCGGGGGCCGAGGTGAGCGAGTCCCAGCTCGCGTCCTTGCGCACCGCCACCCGTACCTGGCCGTTCGGGTTGCCGCCCCCGCCGTTCATCGTCACGGTGTAGCGCTGGAAGGCCAGGTCCCACCCGTTGGTGTCGAAGGCCTCGTCGGCCTTCAGCTCCCGGCCCTCGTCGATGTCGAAGAAGACGAGGGAGGACTTGTTCGTCGCGTCCACGAGCGCCATGGCGCTGCCGTCCTCCTGGGGTGAAACCTCGACGAGCGGCCCGGTATTGACCTGGCCGTCGAACGGGTAGTCCGTCCGCAGATCCGGGGCACAGCCCGCCACCGCGAGCCCGAGGAGCACCACCTGTCGCATCGTCCGCATCGTCAGTACTCCCACTGGACGCCGCCCAGCACGCCCCGGGGGGGCCTCGGGTTGAACTGCTGGTCGCCCGCGTTGAGCAGGTTGTAGCCGTTGACGAAGACCTCGAACCCGCCCCGGAACTCGTAGGTCACCGTGGCCTCCAGGTCGAAGTACGAGGGCGACCACACCTCGCGCTCCTCGCCGAAGCCGAGCACGTTCGCCATGCCGCCGGCCGAGCCCAGGTAGTACGGCCGGCCTCCCACCCAGGAGCCCCGCACCACCGCCTCCAGGTTCAACGGGCGGTACCTCGTGGAGAGCTGCGCGTTGACGCGGTGCCGCGAGCGGCCCTCCAGCGGACGGCCTCGCGTGAGGTCCTTCGCGTCCAGCAGCATGTACGCCAGATCCAGGTACGTCGCGCGCACGGGCAGCTTGAAGCGGCCGTTGACCTCGACGCCCTGCGTGTACGCCCGGGCCACGTTCTCGTAGGTGAACGTCACCGGGTTGTCCGGGTCCGGCGTCCCCCCGGCGGTGATGTTGATGAGGTTGTTGAGCCGCGTGTGGAAGCCGCTCGCGGAGAAGAGCCACCCCTCCAGGGGCGGGCGCCAGTCCACGCCGACGTTCACCGCCGCCGAGCGCTCGGCCGTGAGCTTCGGGTTGCCCGAGACGATGTAGCCGATGCCCTGGTTGGCGAAGCGGAGGTACAACTCCTGGAAGGACGGCGGGCGGAAGCCGAGGCCCACCGAGGCCCGCACCGTCAGGGCCGCGCTCGGATCCAGCTTGAGGGCGAGCCGCGGGGAGGGTGCTCCGCCGAACTGCGAGTCCAGGTCGAAGCGGAAGCCTGGCGCCACCTTCAGCCTCGGCCCGGTGTCGTCCGACGACAGCGCCACGTCCCACTCGTCCTGGACGAACGCGCCACCCCGGAGCCGGCCCACCGGGCTCTCCGCGAGCCGCATCGAGTCGAGGCGCTCGCCGAGCAGCTCGAGGCCCCCGGTGAGTGCGTGCGCCCCAATGCGGTGGTCCGCCTGGACGACCCCCTCGTAGAGCCGGGTGAAGTTCTGCGAGTAGTCGTCGAGCCCCCGCGAGCCGCGCTGGTCCTGGAGGAGCTGATCCCGGAACAGGCCGAAGTGTCCCCGGACGAGCAGGTGCGTGTCCTCGAGGAGCCGCTTCCTCCCGCCGAGCGAGACGTCGAACTGCTCCTGCCGCTGCCGCCGGTCGAGCACCGCCCCCGAGGGGTTGAGGTCGACGGCGGCCTCGTCGCGGCGGTTGTACTGGCCGCGCAGCCACAGCCGGGACCGGTCATCGGGCGAGTAGGAGAGGGCCACGTCTCCATCGAACCGCTTGAGGCCCGCGCCGCTCGTGGCCGCGTCCCCGGGCTCCCAGTCATAGGGGTCGCGGGTGCGGTAGCCACCACCCACGCGCACCTCGAAGGGGCCCTGCTTGGTGCCCGCGTGCGCGCGGACGTCGCCCTCCAGCAGCGTGCCGAAGACGCCCCGGACGCTCGCCTCCAGGGGGCGCTGCACGCGCCGGGTGATGAGGTTCACCACGCCGCCGATGGCATCCGCGCCATAGAGCGCCGCGGCCGGGCCCTTGACCACCTCCACGCGCTCCACGTCGCGCAGGCTGAAGCGCCCCAGGTCGAGCGTGGTGCCCACCCGGCCGCTCACGCGCTCGCCATCGACGAGCACCAGCACGTACTCGGGATCCAACCCCTGCAACCGCAGGCCCGTGCCCCGGAAGGTGTGGACGAGTTCCACGCCGGGGTGCTGCTGGAGGAGCTGACCGAGGTCCCTCGCGCCGATCGCCTCGATCTGCTTGCGGGTGATGACCTCGGTGGCCACCACCACGTCCTCCAGCTTGCGCTCGGTGCGCGAGGCGGTGACGACCGTCTGCGTGCGCCGGTCGGTCTCCTCGGGCTCGGGGGGGGCGGCCGTGGAGAGGTCGTTCGGCTGGCCTGCCAGGAGGGCGGCCACCAGGGGGAGAATCACGGGGCGACTCTCCGCTGGAAGCTCCAGGCCGTCAATGGGTGGCGTGGTAGCGTGCTTGGCCGATGAGCGTGAACCTGCTGCGCGAGCTCTCGGCCCTGCTGCCGCCCGAGGCTCTCGTCACCGACTCCGACGTGCTCGAAGCGCACCGCCGCGACCAGGCCGGGTGGGCCTCGGCTGGCACTCCTCGAGTCCTCGTCCGTCCGGCGTCGACCGCCGAGGTACAGGCAGTGCTCCGCGTCGCGGCGGCCCACCGGGTGCCAGTGGTCGCCCGGGGCGCGGGCTCGGGGCTGTCGGGGGGCGCCAACGCCGTGGACGGATGCATCGTGCTCTCGCTCATGCGGATGAACCGTGTGCTGGAACTCGACCGGGCTGGCATGTACGCCGTCGTCCAACCAGGGGTGCTCAACGCCAGGGTGAAGGCGACCGCGGCGGAGCACGGGCTCTGGTACGCGCCGGACCCCGCGAGCTGGGAGTTCTCGACGATCGGCGGCAACGTCGCGACCAACGCCGGGGGCCTGTGCTGCGTGAAGTATGGCGTGACCGGGGATGCCGTGCTCGGGTTGGAGGCCGTGCTCGCGGATGGCTCCGTCGTCCGTACCGGCGGTCGCACGATGAAGAACGTCGCCGGCTATGACCTCACCCGGCTGTTCGTCGGCTCCGAGGGCACGCTCGGCATCGTCACCGAGGTCACGGTGAAGCTGCGGCCACGTCCGCCGCCCGCGACGACCCTGGTGGCCGCGTTCCCGACGCTCGTGGGGGCGGGGGCGGCCGTCACGGAGATCATGGCCCACACGCGGCCCTCGCTCCTCGAGCTGATGGACCGCACGACGATGCGTGCCGTCGAGGCCTTCAAGCCCATGGGCCTGGACGTCGAGTCCGCGGCGCTCCTGCTGGCGCGCTCCGATGCCGGAGGCGAGCAGGGGGTGGCGGAGTGCACGCGGATGGTGGCCGCCTGCGAGGCCGCCGGGGCGACCTTCGTCGCGCACTCCGCCGACGAGGCCGAGGGCGAGCTGCTGATTGGCGCTCGCCGGCTGGCCTTCCCCGCGCTGGAGCGACAGGGGGCGACGCTGCTGGATGATGTGGGCGTGCCGCTCTCGCGGATCGCGGAGCTGCTCGCGGCGATCGAGGGCATCGCCGAGAGGCGGGGCGTGCTCATCGGCACGTTCGGGCATGCGGGGGACGGGAACATGCACCCGACGCTCGTCTTCGATCGGAACGACCCGGACGCGGTAGCGCGGGCGAAGGCGGCCTTCGACGACATCCTGCGTGTGGTGCTCGACCTGGGAGGCACCATCACCGGCGAGCACGGGGTGGGCCTGCTCAAGCGCCCGTTCCTCGCCGAGCAGCTCGGCCCCGAGTCCGTGCGGCTCCACCGGGCCATCAAGGACGCGCTGGATCCACTCGGCATCCTCAATCCCGGCAAGCTGCTCTGACCCGTCCCGCGGTAGAAGCGCGCCATGAGCACTTCCTCCGTGGCCGCCCGTTCTTTTCCGCCCTATCTCCTGCGGACTCCCCGGCTTCTCCTGCGCTGCTTCGAGCCCGCTGACGCCGAGCGCCGCAAGGAGGCGGTGGACGCGAGCGGAGCGCACCTGGCGGACTTCTTTCCCGCTACCGCCGCCGGGCCCATGTCGCTCGAGGATCACGCGGCGCAGATTCGTCGGCTCCGTGGGAGCTTCGACCTGGACCAGGATCGCGGCTAC
>NZ_DASVWK010000716.1:0-9937 GCF_036389735.1 Archangium sp.
CCCAGCGAACTCTCTCTTCCGCGGACTGGGTGGACCCTCGTCTTCTTCTCACCCACTTGCGCTCATCCACTCCACCGCCTCAACCGCAAGCCGCATGACCTGCGGCTCTCTCGGGCTTAAAATGGCGAAAGTCGAGTCAGAGACATGATCGGACCTCCGCCTTCAGGAGTGATCTTGACGGAAATTTTGCCTTCGCCGTCAGAGCAGGCAATCGCTTTTTGCCTTGCGTCAGCGAGGTCAACACATCGAATGACCTCACCATTGCCTAGCGTCAAGAGGACTAGGTTCGCCATTGCTCGCACCTCAAAAGTGATTTCGTTGTGCCGGCCATTGCGCACGGTTTGTCTTCTTCTTAGCCCCGTCTCTAGGCGTGGGCAATGCAGCCTTGCTCCCAACGCACTGCATCGTCAGTGCCTTATGGCCCCAAGCACCAACCCGTCCGCCTCCAACCGTAGCGCCGCCCTTCGCCTCGGCGCAACCCGGGCTCACTCCCCCAGCCAATAGAGGCCGCGCCGGGTGCGCAGCGCCTGCTCCAGGAACTCCGAGAAGGAGCTAGCGACTGGCCCGCAGTATTTCGGGTTGGGCCATGCCTCGTGGTAGCCGTCCGTCAGGGGGTAGCGGTCGTTCTCCTGGCGGGCCACATCCACCAGCACGTAATTGCCGTCCTGGACATCGCAGATGGCGTAGGCCGAGGCTGGACCCCACTTGTCGTCATCCTCACCGTAGATGGCCACCCGCGCCCGGACAATTTGTGAGAGGGGGAGTATCTGGTAGGGCGAGTCAGGTAGCCGTTCGATCAACTCGGCGCCGTTGCAATGCAGATAGAAGGCGCGCAGGTCCGGGTCCAACTTCCACCCCACTCGCTGCTCGAACTCCTCGATCTCCTCGGGTGTGGCTGGGGGATAGGGGAAGTGCTTGCGGGAAATCTCTTCGAGCAAGCTGCTCATGGGGGTGGCCATCGTCAGTTGTCCGTGTAGGGCAGGTCGGGGCCCACTGTATTCCAGGGGGCCTGACCCGCGTAGCAGGCGGGGTACGCCCTGTTGTAGATGTCGTGAACGACCGGCTCGGCGGGAATGATGTTGTTGGGGTCTACCGGGTCGCCGCCGTGTTGGAGATCTCGGATGTGGTGCCCCGGCCAGGATTTCCCGCCAGTGCCGGGCCACTCCCCGAACTTCTTGCTCCAGTCGTCACGGAAGGACTTCCTGATCCGGTCCCACTCCTTGCGGCGAGCTGCATTGTCCTCGGGTGACAGTTCAGGGTAGTCGCAGCAACAGTGATAGATTCCGTAGCGGCTCCCGGCCTTCACGGGAAGGGGCAGGAGGACGAGGCTTCCCACCCAGTCCAGCTTGATGTCGGCCAGCCACATGCAGCCCTTGAGCTTGTAGCCCGCGCCGCACTCCCTCTGGCACTGGTTCATGAACTCCCGGCGGCACTGCCAGGGGCCGTAGTAGAGCGTCGTCTTCATCTGCCCGCCCGGCACGTTCAACCAGGGCAGTTCCGTCTTCCTCGCGGGTTGGACTCCTGGAGAGGGCGAAGGGCCAGAGCCTCCCGTCCCCTGGGGTGTCGCGCATCCGGTGAGGAGCACCAACAGCACCACCGCTCCGGCCAGCTTCATGGAAGTCCCCCGTGGTGATGGCCACCCCCTGATGGGTTGCCAGTCCGAGGGAACACCCGGTGGGTCTGACAAGCGCCGGAGCGCCAGGCGTCAGGGGAAGGTTACGTTTCCGAGGGTGACAAGACGCTTCCCTCTCTCACCTGCCGTGTCCCGAGCGCGGGGGTCCCACCAGCATGAAGGTGGCGCTCGTTGGAGCCGCCCCATCCGCGAAGCGCACCACCACCTTGAACCGCTCTCCAGTCTGGCGACGACAGCGAGCCCGTGGCCAGGGCCACCATCTCCCGCTGGATGAAGAAGGCACAGAAACGGGCCGGGCTGCCCGGTCACCGGGGCTCTGCTCATCCTGCGGCACAACCTTCCGCTCGCGGCTGGCGATGCGTGGAGACCGGCCTGGACGTCACAACCAGCGACGAGGTGTGGGCCCCGCCCTCGGACAGGAGGGCGTGCCGAAGAAGGGGTCGCAGGAGCGCTGAGCAGGGCCGCCGCGTGGAACGTCCCGTCCTGCTGCCGCGCCGCGTGGTGCGCCCCCCCCTTTCTCCGCAGTTCATCTAACATATTTATTTTATTGTGGTTTTCGTGAGCTTGGCGCTCCGGAAACAGGCTGTCCGCGCCTGCCCTGACTATGGCGGCCATGACATTTCACGATTTCTTCGCCGTCGTCACCACCCCCGGACTTCTTGGGGGCGTCTTCACCCTGGGGGCCGCCATCATCAACCTGCGGGCCGCCATCATCAACGCTCGGAAGGGCGCCCCGCCGCCTCCCCCGCCGGTTCCTTCGGAGAGCCGCCCCCCTCGCGCTACAGGAGCACCCCCTACAAAGGCCGGCTAACGCCTGGTCACTTCCACCGCCCCTGCATTGCCGCCTCGTACTTGCGGCGCACCTCGTCCTCCCGCGCGTCGCCGGTGCGCGTTGCCTCCCCGGGCACCGGCCGGTGGGCGGGGCAGAGGTCCACCTCGCCCACTCGGTAGGTGCAGGTGTCGCACAGGAGAGCGTCGCACGTGCCGGACTTCCGCCCCGGAACCCGCCTGTCGCAGAGCCGCGTGTGGGGTGCCGCCCGCAGACGCTGCACGGGACGCGCCTGCTGCTCGTCCTGCCGGAGGGGGACTGGCGTGTGCTCGCGGCACGGCGCCTCCACCTTCCGCTCCGTGAGTGTCACCCGTTAAAGCCGCACGCTTCTCGGCATAAGGATCTTGGCGGTCATTCCCGCTGATGTCCTGGCTGGTCGGCCAGTGCGTTTTCATCCAATCCACCCGAGGAGGAATCCAGATGGAACACGTCAGCCTCTCCGCTGAACTGGGGGAAATTTGTTATGCCATTGAGGGCGCCCACTGGATCGCGGACAGCGTCGCCATGGGCGCGGTGCCCGACCCGGATCGGAAGCACAGCGCGCCCGTCATCATCAGCGCCATCCTGCTGCTGGTGGAGAACAGGCTGCATCAGCTCGGCCGTGTGCTCCGGGGCGAGGAGAACCCGGCGCACCTGTTGACGCCGCACAACACCACCTCCGGGAAGTACGCGGACAGGGAAGACGTGGTTCTGCGGGCCTGGGACCGGGGCGGAGCGTCGAGACCGTCTCCGTCCCAGCAGAAGGAGACCGAGCAACCCCGTCCAGTAGCGGGAACGGAGCCAACCCGTCCGTTGGAGGAAAGCTTTCCCGTCCAGCTCGGTACTCAGGGAGAGCAGCCACCACCCACCGGGGAGCAGGGCTGACGGCTGCTGCCCGTGTCGTGCCTGTAGTTCCGGGGAAGGGAGGTGAAGACGACGATGGGCACCATGAAGAAGCTGGCCACCTCACCGCTCACCCGCCGGGTAGCAATGGCCATCCTGATCGGGCTGGCCGAGCACCTGCGGGAAGTCATGCGACAGGGGCGGTGAAGAAGTCCGAGAAGAGAGGCACGGTCCCCGCTGCACCAACACCCACCCTGGTGTCTCCGGCCTGGGCCGGGTGGTGTGGCGGGGGCCGGGTTGTCGGGCACCAGCTCCGGTGCAGTTCCACCGCTGGAAGTCCCCGGTCACTTCTCACGGTGGTCCTCGAGATTTTTAGGTGTCAGGGGCGCCCGTACCCCTCGTGCGCGAGGAAGAGGCACGGCTTACCCTGGGTCCCCCATGGGGAAGGCCAGGGCGTAGGCCAGGGCGTAGGCCAGCAACCGGGAGGGTGTGCAGCTCGCCAGATGGCCCCCGAAAAAATCGAGATCCACCCCATGCCCAGGGGGGCTCAATGAAGACCGGAGCCTTGCAGATTGGACCCGAGACAAGGGAACCACTGTCCCCCCTGGGGTGGGGGGTTCACCCGATCTCGATAGCCCTCGCAATTGGCGAGGGGCGAGGAAGGCGAAGAGGGCCGGGAAGGGCCAGCAGAACGGACCCGGGCCAGTCCACCAGGGCCATTGCAACCGGGCTTCTACTTCACGAGGCGCAGCATCACCCTCAACGCCTGCGTCTCGGACGTGTTCTCCGTCGTCATGTTGGCCATCTCGGCGCGGAGCTGGTGGAAGATGGCGAGCTGCCGCTCCATGGTGGTCTCCAGGGTCCGGCGGTGACGCTCCAGCTTCTTCAAGTCCGCGTCTTCAAGCAGCAACACCTCGGCGGCAAGCCGTTCACGCAGCGGTCCGAGGACGGCTTCTTCTTCGGCCTGCTTCATGATGAGAGCGCTCCGCACCACCCGGGCCATGTTGCCCAGGTTCTCGTAGCTGGCCGCGTCGAGCTGTTCCGTCTCGCCATTCTCCTGGGCCGCATCCCCAAGCTCCCGACCCGCAGGGAGAAAGAGAGGTGGCGCAAGGACATCTGCACGCCGGCCTACGACAGGTGCATTGATGCTGGCGGTGGAAGTATCGAAGGCCGCGTCTGGGACGAGACGCAGTGCAAGGCGTGCTACGAAGCCTGCATGCGCTACGGGTCATGGCCCAAGGAGGCCAACGACAAGCCCTGTCCAGGAGCGTGACCATGCGACGCACACGAAAAGAGCGAGGGTTGGCGCGTGGGCAGGAGAAGGACCAGCTCCTCGTGAAGCTGTTGAAGGCCGACGCCCCCTACGAGGAGATAAAGCGAGCATTGCTGGAGCTGGAGAAACGGTGGTTGCGCGAGGCGAAGACCGAGGTTGAACGTCAGCAGACCCGGCGCAGCATCACGGAGGATCTCGTTTCTCAAGCGTACTCGTTCGACATGCCGTGGGAGGAGTTCGGCCAGTGGCTTCGCCGTGTCCAACGGCTCGGCTTCTCCAACCTCGCGCTGCGTGTCCACATCGCCTGCCTCTACGTGCAATCGCTCCACCTCTATCCCCGCCGGGCCCGGGAGGCATGGGAGATGCTGGAGGACGCGGAGCGGAGGGTCCTGCGCATCCGTAAGGAGCACTTCCTCCGGAAGGAGAGCCTGAACGCCATTGCCCACGCGAAGGAGGTGGCCCCGGTGGGCAGGCCCACCTCCCGATGAAGGGGAGCTGTATGCCTACGAAAACGTTACGCCGTCGAGAGTCACGCCCCCGTCTCCAGCCTCATCCGCCCACAGCTTGAGCGTGAAGGTGCCCCGGGCCTCGCTCTCCGTCGCGTTCATCTCCACGGTGATGTTCCGGAACCGCCCCGGCAGGATGGGCTCCAGGGGCCACACTGTCAGCCCTGTCAGCGCCTCCTGCTTGGCGCCCACCAGCGCCGCCCCCGTGGGCGTCCACGCCACTGTACCCGGATTGAACAGCTTCACCTTCACGGCCACTCGTCCTCGCCCCTTGGGTCCGACGGCCCGGTAGCTGATGACCTTCCGCGCGACGAGCGAGTCTCCCGGACGCTGAGTGACGTTGAGGGTAATCACATGGGCGACGATGTCCTTCTCGTCGAGCCACCCGTTCTCGATGAGGCCCATCAGCCCCACCTGACCGCCGCACTCGGCCTGGAGACGCGCCTTCTCCTCCCGGCACTGCTGGACCTCGGCTCGCGCCTGCTGCTCACCCTGGCGCAGGGATGCCACGGTGCGCTCGTGGCGCGACACCTCCACCTGGCGCTCCGCCTGGGATGGGTGGACCACCAGCACGAACGTGGCGCTCGACGGGGCCGCGCCGTCCTCGAAGTAGACCGTCACCCGCACGCGCGCTCCGTCGTGCAGCGCCTCCGAGGCCGCGAGCATCAGGGTGTCCTCCACCACCTTCACCCGGCGGAACCGCTCCCGTCCCTCCACCACCACGCGCGCCAGCTTCGCGTCGAAGAGCAGGTTGAGGGTCAGTTCCGGCCGGATGCACACCTCCGGCGGCTTGCTGGGGGCGTCCGCGTACAGCTCGATGTAGCGCGTACCCGCCTCGCAGGTGGGGAGCGGCACCTGCTCGGTCGCGTCGGTGGGTGAGGCGAGTAGGGCCAGTCCGAGCAGGGCGGTGGAGGACAAGGCGAACACGGAGCGGGCACCTCTACGAAGAAAGCGAAGAGACCGGAGACGTGGGCTCTAACACACCTTCCTCCCCGGTCGTGCGCGAGCTGCCCCCTGCATCCAGCCCGTCAAGCACTCGGATGGCGCTACTGGAAGCGGTTCACCGTCGTCACATCCACGAAGGGGTTGACCCTGATCGCCTCGCCATCGGGCCTGATCTCCAGGCCACGCTCGATACCGGCTTCCCTCAGTTCCATGCAGACGGTGAACGTGTCCCCGGTGGGCGTAACGGCCTGGGTGATGTGGCCGTAGACGAGTTTCTCCCCGATGCAAAGCTGGCCGGAGAGGCGGGAGCCGTTCGGCAATGCCGTTCGTCCATCAACCTCCCAGTGGCCTTGCAACTCAATCGAGAAGGCGCCTTCCTTCACGGGGACGGGCTTGCGCTTCTCCCACCCGGGGAAGACGGCGCCCCCGTCCCTGTTCCCGACGGGGATGCCGAGCTGGCGGGTCATGGTCTCGACGGCACCGGCCGGGCACGCCTGGGGGGCGGGCTCCTTGCGGACCTGGGCGCCGGGACAGGCCATGTTGGCGGCAGCGGCCACGGCGAGCAGCACGTTGGCTCCTGTGGAGCCGTTGCCCTTCTTCTCCCTCTCCGCCTGTGAGCCGGGGGCCTTCTTCTTCATGCGAGTCGTTCCCGAGCTGAGCGTCACGGTGGTGACGGGCGCAGGGGTGTCCGCCCTCGGGGGCGCTGCGCCTGCGTCAGCTTCGGGCGGCTTCCACGGGGGCGCCACTTCATGGACGTGCGTGGCCCAGGGCGTCGGGCCGTCGAGAGAGAATTCCGCAGGTACAGGTGACGCCAACACCGGCTGGCCTGGCGCGGGTGGCGGAGTGGGGGCGGGCGGTGTCGGCCGAAGCTGGTCGAGGAAGAAAACCACGCCCACCACGAGTCCCACCACGAGTCCCACCACGGCCACGAGGACGGGAACGGCACGTTTCACTCGGGTGCGAAGCGTGGAGACGGTTGACGCGGTGGGCGGCTCGGGTGGGGCGGGAGCTACAACGGGAGGAGCAGGAGGAGCGGGCGGCCTGCCCCGCTTGGGCTTCTGCCGAATCCATCGGCGCAGCCACGCCTGGGGGTCGTGGCCCACCAGCTCCGGCGCGTCCTCGGTGGTACGTCCGTCCACCGTCCAGCCGTAGCACAAGGGCACTTCCCACCGGGGGTCCGCCTTCGCCTCCTCCAGCAGCTTCTCCAGCGCCTCGCATAACGCCTCGGCATCCGGCACACGAGCGGGCTCCTTGGCCAGCAGGTGCAGGCACAGCTCGCTCAAGGCCCCGGGCACGCGGGAGTTGCGCACATGCGGGGGCTTGGGGTTGCCTTCAAGAATCTCCCCCAGCAACTCGTCGTCCGGGCCGTTGAAGGGGTACACGTCAGTGGCGAGCACGTAGAGGATGACGCCCAGCGCGTACAGTTCGTCCTTCACCGAGTAGTCGTAGCTCTCCCCCCGCTTTCGGTCCTCGCGCAGGAAGAAGGCCACGGCCTCGGGGCCGCGGTAGCGGAGGTTGGCCGGGGCCAGGGCTCCGGTGACGCGAGGAGCACCCGGCATGGCACCGGCTCCGAAGTCCACCAGCACCGGCGCTCCGTCCGTCTCGCGCACCAGCACGTTGTCGCCCTTCAAGTCCCGGTGCTTCACCTCCTGGGCGTGCACCGCCTTCAACGCCCGGGAGAGCGGCAGCAACTTCTCCACCAGCTCGCGGGCGCACGGGTTGTTGTCCCGGGCCCACTGATAGAGCGTCACTCCCGGCACGTACTCCATGACGAGCACCAGGTACTCGGGCTTCTCCTCGGGCCACTTGAAGTGGCTCAGCAGCCGCACCACGTTGGGAAACACGTGACGGAGCATGATGAACAGCTCGCGCCAGCCCCACTCCCCCACGCTCTCCAGGTGGATGAACTTGAGGGCGCACGGGCCACCGTCGCGCCACGCGAGGAACACCTTGCCGAAACCACCAGCTCCCAGCTTCTTCTCGATGCGGTAGCCGCTCACCACCATGCCCGGCCGCACCACGTCCTCCAGCGTGGGCTTCATGGTGCCTCTCCAGCGGCACCGGCCAGTAACGGTGGAAGTCCGGTCATGCGCTCAACCTCGGGAGTGGGGAGGCTACCAGAACCCGGGGCCTCCCATGCTCGGGGATGGACCCGGTGGAAGCGCGACGTGCCCGGCTGGTCGACTGCATGGAGGATCCATGAGCGGCAAAAACACGCACACCCTCCGCTCCGAGTCGAGCGCCGTCAGTCTCAACCGGGAACTGTCCAACCTGGAGCACGCCCAAGCCCAGGTTCCCACCCTCCGGTGAGGCTCTGCGGTAGCAGGGCTGCTCACTTCTCGTGCTGGTCCAACCAGAATTGGCGTCCGTTGCTCCGCAGCGCCTCGGCCAGGAACTCGGAGAAGGAGGAGGCGAGCGGCCAAGTGTATTCCTTGTTACGCCATGCCTCCTTCCAGCCGTCCATGAGGGGGTAGCGGCCATCAACCTGCTGGCTCACGTCCACCATGACGTAATCGCCATCCTGCACGTCGCAGATCGCGTAGATGGATGCAGGCCCCCACTGGTCGTCATCGTCACCGAAGATCGCCGCCCTTCCTCTCTCGATTTCGGACAGCGGGAGGATTCTGAATGGGGACAATGGAGGCGGCTCGAACAACCGTGCCCCATTGCAGTGCAGGTAGAAGGCCCGCAGGTCCGGGTCCAGTTTCCAGCCCACCCGCTACTCGAACTCCTCGATCTCCTCGGGCGTGGCGGGGGGATGCGGGAAGGGCTCGCGGGAGACCGCTTCGAGCAAGTCGCTCATGGGCGTGGCCATCGTCAGTTGTCCCAGTAGGGCAAGTCGGGTATCGACGGCACCCGGACCGCTCAACGCCCAGCACCACGCTTCAACCAGAACTGGCGCCCCTTACTCCGCAGTGCATCCTCCAAGAACTCCGAGAAGGAACTGGCAATCTGGCCGCATTGCTTCGGGTCCGGCCATGCTTCATGCCAGCCATCGACGAGGGGGTAACGTCCGATCTCCTGGCGGCCCACATCCACCACCACGTAATCGCCGTCCTGAACGTAGCAGAGTGCATACACGGAGGCGGGACCCCACTGGTCATCGTCTTCATCATAGATGGCCACCCGCGCCCGGATGATCTCGGACAAGGGAAGGATGCGGTAAGGGCAACCTGGCCGCTGCTTGAACAACTCCGCCCCGTTGCAATGCAGATAGAAGGCCCGGAGGTCCGGGTCCAGCTTCCAGCCCATCCGCCGCTCGAACTGCTCGATCTCCTCGGGCGTGGCGGGGGAATACGGGAAGTGGTCGCGGGAGACCTCTTCGAGCAGGCGGCTCATGAGCGTAGCCATCGTCAGTTGTCCGTGTAGGGCAGGTCGGGCCCCACTGTATTCCAGGGCGATTGGCCGCCGTAGCGGGGTACGCCTTGGTGAAGACCTTATGCACACCCGGCTGCGCGGGAATGATGTTGTTGCGGTCCACCGGGTTGCCACCGTGCTTCAGGTCACGGACATGGTGCCCTGGCCAATTCTCCCCGTTTTCGAAGGGCCACTGCCCGAACTTCTTTGACCAATCATCCCGGAACGACGCTCTGAAGGCGTCCCATATATCGCGCTGGGTCTCGTTTTCTTCCTTCGACAGCTCGGTGTAGTTGCAGCAGCAGTGATAGATGCCATAGCGGCTTCCCGCCTTGACGGGAACGGGTAGGACGACGAGGCTCCCCTCCCAATCGAACTTGAAGTCGGCGAGCCACATACACCCCTTGAGCGTGTGGCCCTCGCTGGCGCATTCCCTCTGGCACCCGTTCATGAACTCCCGGCGGCACTGCCAGGGGCCGTAGAAGAGGGTCGTCTTCATGCGCCCGCCTGGCACGTTCAACCAGGGCAGTTCCTTCTTCACGGCGGGCCTGGCCCCCGGTGAGGGCGAAGGG
>NZ_DASVWK010000717.1:0-17675 GCF_036389735.1 Archangium sp.
ACAAAGCGGTGTATCCCGGGCAGGGCGTTGGCGAAGTGATGGGGATTGAGCACACCGAAGTGGCCGGGCAGCGCCAGTCCTTCTACGTGCTGCGCATCCTGGAGAATGGGATGCGGATCATGATCCCAATCAACAAGGTGGGCTCGGTCGGCCTCCGAGAGATCATCAGCGAGGACGATGTCAAGCAGGTCTACTCCATCCTTCGCGAGAAGGACATCTCGGTCGACTCCACGACGTGGAATCGTCGCTACCGGGAGTACATGGAGAAGATCAAGACGGGCTCCGTCTTCGAGATCGCCGAGGTTCTCCGCGACCTGTATCTGCTGAAGGGCGACAAGGATCTGTCCTTCGGTGAGCGCAAGATGCTGGATACGGCGCGCTCGCTGCTCATCAAGGAGCTGTCGCTGGCCAAGGACTGCACCGAGGAAGAGATCGAGTCGGACCTGAAGAAGATCTTCAACATCGCCTGACCCCCTCGCGCCCCTGGCGCGGAGGTAGAAAGCCCCGGTTCCCCGAAGATGGGAGCCGGGGTTTTTTCATGTCCAACGAGTCGCGACGGCAGGAGGAGCGGGACGAGCGCATCGCGGCGCTGGTGGCGGGGCTGCGTGGGCGTGGGGTGGGGGTGAGGGCGCCGGTGATGGTGCTGGCGATGGTGGTGGGCGGGGTGCTGCTGGGGATGTTGTGGAAGGACCTGGCGTACTTCTTCTCGTCGAGGACGCCGCTGACGTTGGGGGCGGAGGGGGCGTACCGGTACGAGGCGCTGGAGTCGAACCGCTACGTGCAGGTGCACGGAATCCCCACGGCGCGAGGGGCGTACGGGCGCGAGGGGGAGGACGTGTACGTGGTGGTTGGACTGCGCGATTCACCCTTCCTGGTGCGGCGGCGGGCGTTGCCGGGGGAGGAGTGGTCTCCGGGAAAAACCCCACGCCAGCCGGACCAGAGGCCCTTCGGGGTGAGGGGGCGGCTGCTGGCGGAGGAGGATGCGGGACGCTACCGGGAAGGCTTCAAGCTCCTGAGGGAGCTGGGGGAGGTTCAGCCGAGGGGCGGCGGACTGTGGATGGTGGTGGAGGGCGACCGACCGGGAGCGGACGTGGGCGTGCCCTTCGTGGCCCTGGTGCTGCTGACGTTCATGCTGGGAAACGCCGCGCTGCTGCTCCGGAGCCTCGAACGAAAACCGGGGTGAGCCCCGGTTCCCCCGTGCCTACGGTTCGCTTCCCCGGCTGCTGCCGTCCTGCAACTGCGCCTGCGTGAGGGCCTTGCGGATCCTCGGCGCATAAGAACTCCAGCCCTTGGAAATCTCCTGGTCGAGCTCGAGCGCGGCGGAGAGGTGCTGGATGGCGGAAGCGGAATCTTGAGCGGACAGCGCGGCGTTGCCGGCGTTCCACTCGTCGCGGAATCGGGCGAGTTGGACCGCCAGGGACTCGAGGCGCGCAGCGCGGGCGAGGGTGAGGGCGGCCTCGACGTTGCCGGCCTCGAACCGGGAGAGGGCCTCTGCCTCTGCCTCGAGGCTGGAGACCGGGGCGGGACTGGACGCGGAGGCGGAAGCGGGAGCGGGCTTCGCGGCGACCTTCCGGGCCCCCGACTTCGCCTGGGCAACCACCTCACGCTGCCTCGGGGCGGGCTCCTTGCCCTTGCCCTTGCCGTTCTGGGCGATGGCCTGGGCACTCAGGGGAGGCGGGCCGGAGTCGCTCCGGGCCTCGCCACCGGGAGCCGGGGCAACGGGCGGGGGCTCGGCGATGACCGTCTCTTCCGTAACGGGCGAGGCCACGACCGGCGTCTCGGACGCGGGCTCCGGCTGCTCCTCGGGGGCGATGGCCTCCGGCTCCTCGACGAGCTGGGTGGCCTGGACCTGTGCGGTGGGCTCCTCGGGGGGCGCCGTCCTGGAGCGCACGTACCGCACGGCGGCGAGCGTGAGGAACACGGCGACGAGCGAGCCCGCGGCGACGGCGAGCAGCATGAGGCGGCGGGAGCTCATGCGGACGCGGAGCGCGGAGGAGGGGGAGCGGCGGGGGGCCTCGGGAGGGCGCTCGGGGGTGGGGCCCGGCCCGCGCACCCGGAGGAGCGCATTGCCGAGGGCGAGCTCATCACCGGGGTAGAGCTCGATCTCCCCTTCGGGGCGGACGCGGTTGACGTAGGAGCCGTTCTGGCTGCCGAGGTCCTTGAAGAAGAGCCGGTCGCCGCGGCGGGTGAGCTGGGCGTGGCGGCGGCTGATGGAGGGGTGCTGGAGGCGCAGATCGCACGAGGAGGCGCGGCCGAACACGAGCACGCCCTGCTTCACGGGGAGCAGCTGACCGGCGCCGGGGCCTCGCTCGACGTAGAGGAAGGCGGGGGAGTGGCCGGGGTCCTCGTACTCGCCGGAGTCGAAGCGGGTGGGAAGCTCCCGATCCCGGCTCTCGCGCGAGGCGCCTCCGGGGCCGCGGCGGGGGCGGCGGCGGGGCCCGGCGGGGTACTGGGGGACGCGCTGGGGGCGGGGGTCGTCCGCCTGGAGCGGCGCGACCTCATCATCGTCGAAGGGGAGCTCCACCTCCGGCTCCGGGCGCGACGCCGAATCCCCCGGGGCGCGGGGCGAGCGGGGCGGGCGCTTGGGATTGGGAGGGGTCATGGGGGGCATTCTCCCAGATTGACGGCCAGGGGGGACAGGGGAGAGGGCAGGGGAGCGGAAGGATAGTCGTTTTTCGACGGACCGGAGTGCTCAAGGGGCGGCAGTGTTGATTGTCCTGTCAGGCACTTGTGGTCCGGGCCGTGGGGAAGTCCTAGAGTCCGGCGTTCCAATCCTGGACCGTACAGCGGGAGGTTCGAGCACGTGGCCGCGGCGTCGATTCGACTCTTCAACACGATGACGATGCAGAAGGAGCCCCTGGAGCCGGCGGTGCCGGGCAAGCTGGGGGTCTACGTCTGCGGCCCGACGGTCTACAGCTACGTCCACATCGGCAACGCGAGGACGTTCACCTCGTTCGACGCGGTGGTGCGCTACCTGCGCTACCGGGGCTTCCAGGTGACGTACGTGCGCAACTACACGGACGTGGAGGACAAGATCATCAAGGCCGCGCACGAGACGGGCGAGGAGCCGCTGGCGCTGGCGGCGCGCTTCGTGGAGATCTTCCGCGAGGACGCGCGGGCGCTGCACCTGCTGGAGCCGGACGTGTCCCCGAAGGTGAGCGATCACCTCCCGGAGATCCTCCGCATCATCGAGAAGCTGGTGGAGCGGGGCGTGGCGTACGAGTCGCAGGGAGACGTGTACTTCTCGGTGAGGAACTATCCGGAGTACGCGAAGCTGTCGAAGCGCAACGTGGACGATCTGTGCGCGGGCGATCGGGTACAGCCGGGCGATCAGAAGCGGGAGCCGCTGGACTTCGCGCTGTGGAAGGCGGCGAAGCCGGGCGAGCTGGCCTGGGACAGCCCCTGGGGCAAGGGTCGTCCGGGCTGGCACATCGAGTGCTCGGCGATGAGCGCGCGGTACCTCGGGGAGACGTTCGACATCCACGGAGGCGGGTTGGATCTGATCTTCCCGCACCACGAGAACGAGATCGCCCAGAGCGAGGGGGCGAGCGGGAAGACGTTCGCGCGCTACTGGATGCACTGCGGCTTCCTCGATCTCGAGGGGGCGAAGATGTCCAAGTCGCTCGGGAACGTGGTGCGGCTGCGGGACGCGCTGGCGCAGGTGGATCCGGAGGCGCTGCGCTTCTTCTTCCTGTCGACGCACTACCGGCACCCGCTGAACTTCTCGGACAAGGCGCTCGCGGACGCCGAGCAGCGCATGGAGTACTTCTACGAGACGCTGCGCAAGGTGGACGAGCGCGTGAGCGGGAAGGACTTCGGCAAGGGCGCGCTGTACGGCGAGCCGAACAAGTTCCTCACCGAGTTCGAGTCGCAGATGGACGACGACTTCAACACGGCGGGAGCCCTGGGCGCGCTGTCGGGCCTGTTCGCGCAGCTGAACGAGCTGACGGACAAGCCGCCGGTGAAGGACAAGGCGCAGGTGGGGCGGACGCTCCAGGCTCTCCGAGAGGACGTGCGGAAGGTGTCGGGGGTGCTGGGCCTGTTCGAGGACGACCCGGCGGGCTGGCTGCTGCGTCGGCGCGAGCGGGCGGTGAAGGAGCGCGGCATCGACGTGGCGAAGGTGGAGGCGCTGCTCCAGGCGCGTACGGACGCCCGCAAGGCGAAGAACTTCGCCGAGGCGGATCGGGTGCGCGAGGAGCTGAAGGGGCTCGGGGTGGAGATCATGGACACGGCCGGGGGCACGGTGTGGAAGGTGGCCCCGGTAGCGCCCCCGGAGCAGCCGAGCGCGTAGCCCACCGCCGTGAAACTCGAGCGCCACGTCGGAGGACTGTCGCTCGCGCGCAAGGCCCACTACCTGCGCGCGAGGGGCTGGCGCGAGGAAGAGGGGGGCTGGGCGAGTGAGATCTTCGGCCTGCTCCCGCTGGCCAAGGCCGTTCACCACCAGCTCACCGACGACCTCAGCCAGGCGCTCCGCGAGCGGGGGTGGCAGGTGCTCGGGTTCTCGGAGCGGGGCTATGTGCGGATGCGCGAGGGGGAGCACGGCAAGCCCTGTTCGCTGCCGAAGGCGCTGCGCACCCAGGCCCGCCGCGAGAAGCGGCCCGTCGCCGAGTTGACCTATGCGCTATTCCTCGCGGCACTGCTCGACGTGGACGGCGCGTAAGTAGGGCAGACTTGGAAGATGGCCCTGGCCTGTACCGGGGCCGGGAGCCAAGACAATGAAACACAAGGAACCGAAGACGGTGACCGTACCCGGAGTCGCTGGGCGCCTGATGGCGACAGTCGAAGGCGACGGCGGCATCCCCCTCCTCTTCGTGCACGAAATCTCTGGCGATCGGACGCACTGGGCCGAGACGCAGCACGGCCTCGCGACCCGCAGCGTTGCCTTCGACCTGCGCGGGCTGGGCGAGAGCGGTGGCGGCCATGGCCCCTTCGGCGTGGAGGCCGCGGTGGAGGATGTCGCCGCCGTTGCCGACGCGCTGCTGCCCGAGAAGTTCGTCCTGGTGGGCCACGGCTTCGGGGGGGCGGTGGCCGGGGCCTTCGCCTCGTACTATCCCGAGCGGCTCGCCGGGCTCCTCTATGTCGAGCCGGTGGGAGACCTGCGCCGTCTGCCGAAGTCCGATGTGGACGCCTGGCTCGAGAACTTCAGCGAGGCGAAGTATGGCGGCTTCCACGAGCACTGGCTCGTGCCGCTCCTCCTCAAGGCGAAGGAGCACACGCGCGCCCTGGTGATGAAGTCGCTGCGCACCTCACGGCGAGAGGCCATCGCCGGAAACATGGAGTCGCTCGTCGGCTACAACCCGGACGAGGCCTTCGAGCGCTTCAAGGGACCCACCCACGCGCTGGTGGCCGACACCGGCCCGGAAACGCTGGTGGCCCAGCGACCCTCGCTGACCCACTCCGTGCTGCCGAACGCGAGTCATTGGCCGATGTTGGACTCGCCCCAGTGGTTCCACACGGAACTGGTCCGCTTCCTCGGCCATTGCAAGCACGAGCACTAGCTCCCGCGGTGGCATCAGCGGGAGGGGAACAAACCGATTGATTGGTTTTCAAAAGAATTGTTGATAATTCTTGGAAATCAGGTAATCAATCACTCGCAGCACATTCCCCCCTCCCCTGGTGTCAGATGAAAAAACTCGTTTTGTCCATCGCGGCGTTGACGCTGGCAGCCACCAGCGCCATGGCGGCGGAGCGCATGAACCCGGCGGATCGCCGCCGTATCGACAAGGCGCGTGAGCGCATCGTCCCCGCCGTCGCGAAGGAGTTCGGGCCCAAGGCCCGGTTCGTCCACCTCTTCGGTCAGGGTCGCAACATGATGGCGGGTGTCCTCGCCGAGATCCCGGAGCAGCCGCAGGCGACGGACGACGTGCCACTGCTTGCCATCGTTCAGTACGACGAGCCGACCGGCGCGGTGCGCGTGGTGGCTCGCGAGTTCAAGTACCGTGAGGCGCGCGCGGTGGGTCCGAGCGTGGCGCTGCTGGACGGAGAGGGCAACCTGCGCCTGCGCGAGCCCAACGGTCGCGAGCGGCTGCTGGCCCAGAAGGTGGGCGGAGATCTGTTCCCGACGGCCAAGGGTGACGCGCTCGTGGCCACGCTGATGAGCAACGACGAGGGGCACGAGACGTCCGTGGGCATCATCGACCTGAACGGTCGCGTGAAGGTGCTGGCGGATGGGCCCGGAATCGACGCGACGCCCACGATCTCCCCGGATGGCAAGACGGTGGTCTTCGTGTCGGCCCGGACCAGCGTGGCGTCGTTCTACGTCACGACGGTGGAGGGCGGGGAGTCCAAGCAGCTCACCAACGTCGGGCTGGAGAACTACATGCTGTTCGGGGGCGCTCCGGCGACTTTCATCCCCCCGCCCGTTTCGAGTCACCACATGGAGTGGTTGAACGACGACGTGCTTCGCTACAACGCGGGCGGCGGCGAGTTCTGGAAGATCAACGTGCGGACGGGCCAGGCGGCTCCGGATCTGGGAGGTGCGCAGTGATGACCATGATGAAGAAGCTCGCCACGACGCTGCTCTTCGCGCTGCTGGCCATTCCGGCGGTCTCCTCGGCGCAGACGGTGAAGTTCCGCTTCCCCATGTCGCAGCTCGCGGACCAGTGCGGCAACGGTGGCTGCTTCGTGAGCGCGTACAAGGATTACGGTGGCAGGGACTACGCTTGTGGGAGCGTGCGCTACAGCGGCCACACGGGTACGGACTACGCCTTGAACGGCGGGTTCAGCAAGATGGACTACGGCGTCTGGGTCATGAACGCCGCCGCTGGCGTCATCGAGTCCACGGCGGATGGTTACTACGACCGGTGCAACTACTGGGATCAAGCCAACCCGTACGCCGCCTGCGGCCTCTACACGGCCAACTACATCATCATGCGGCACGCGGATGGCACCAAGACCAAGTACTGGCACCTGATGAAGTACACGCAGCAGTTCGCCAGGAACACCTCCGTTGCCTGCTCTTACTGGATCGCGCGGGCGGGCTCGTCCGGTGCCTCCACGGGGCCGCACCTGCACTTCGAGTACTGGGTGCCCAACTACGGCATTGATGACCCGTACGGCGGTTCCTGCGGGACGCCCTATTCGATGTGGACCTCGCAGGGGGCGTACCGCGGCCTGCCGGGCATCGCCTGTCAGTAGCAGGCGGGTGTTGAGGTAACAGGCAAGGAGTCGGGTGGAGGCGCCGGGCCATGGTGCCGGCGCTTCGCCCTTCGGAAAAGCAACAGAGCCCGGCCCTTCCACCAGAAGAGGATCGCCAGGTGCGCTACGGTGGCCGCCTTCATCACGCCTCAGGACACCATGCCGACCGACGACAAGAAGAGCACGACGAAGAAGGCCACGAGCGCGGAAGCGAAGCCCGCGGCTACCAAGGCGAAGCCCGAAGCCACCAAGAAGGTCCACAAGGCCGGCAAGCCGTCCAACACCTTCCTGGCGGAGAATCCGCCGCCGAGGATGCGCGGCAAGCGCAAGTAGCGAGGGCACTGGAGGGACATGGCCCGAGAGGATGTCGGGCCCCTCCCGGTCAGTCGAGCAGCTGCATGAGGTCGGCGCGCGTGATGGCAGCGGCCCCGGAGGCGCCGCCCAGCGCGGACTCGAAGAGCGCGCGCTTCTTCTCCTGGAGGGTGAGGATCTTCTCCTCCACCGTGCCCCGCGACACCAGCCGGTACACCATCACCGGCCGCTGCTGGCCGATGCGGTGCGCGCGGTCCGCGGCCTGCGCCTCCACGGACGGGTTCCACCACGGGTCCACGAGGAAGACGTGGTCCGCCGCCGTGAGGTTGAGCCCCGTGGCCCCCGCCTTGAGTGAAATGAGCATCACGGGGGGGCCGTTCGGGTCCTGGAACGACGCGGCCACGGCGCCGCGGTTGCTCGTGCCGCCATCCAGCCGGATGAAGCCGATCCCCGCCTCCTTCAGCGCCGGCTCGATGAGGTCCAGCATGGACGTCCACTGCGAGAAGACGAGCGCCTTGTGCCCGTCCTCCACCGCCGTGCCGAGCGCCTCGAGCAGCGCCTGCACCTTGGAGGACGTCTGCGCCTGCTGTCCCGGCACGAGGGCGGGGTGGCAGGCCGCCTGACGCAGCCGCAGCAGCGCCTCCAGGGCCTTCAGCACGCTGCCGCCCTCCTCGAGCTGGGACACCACCTCCTCGCGCGTGGCGGCATACACCGCGTCATAGACGGCGCGCTCCCGCTCGGAGAGGGTGACGTGCCGCACGGCCTCGGTGCGTGGCGGGAGCTCGGGCGCCACGTCCCGCTTGAGCCTGCGCAGCACGAAGGGGCGGATGCGCGCGCGCAGCTGCTCGGCCGCTCCCTTCTGGTTGTCCGATACGGGCCGCGCCCACCGCTCCTCGAACTCCTTGCGCCCCCCGAGCAGCCCCCGGTTGGTGAAGTGCATCAGGCTCCAGAGCTCCTCGAGCCGGTTCTCGATGGGGGTGCCGCTCAAGGCCAGTCGGAAGGAGGCCTGGAGCCCGTACGCCGCGCGCGCCACCTGGCTGTCCGGATTCTTGATGGCCTGGGCCTCGTCCAGCACCACCGTGTCCCATGTCTTGGCCCCGAGGACCTCCGCGTCCAGGCGCAGCAGCGCGTAGGTGGTGAGCGTCACATCGGCCGTCTCGTCCAGGGCGCGGCCGGGGCCGTGGTAGACGGAGACCTTCAGCGAGGGACGGAAGCGCTTCAGCTCCGCCTCCCAGTTGGGAAGCACGCTCGTGGGGGCCACCACCAGCGTGCCCGGCCCCAGCGTACAAATGGTCTGGAGCGTCTTGCCGAGACCCATGTCGTCCGCGAGCACCCCGCCGAGGCCCGCCTGTCTCAGGAATGTGAGCCAGCTGACGCCCTGGAGCTGGTAGGGGCGCGGCGTCGCGGTGAGGTCCTCCGGCAGCCGCACCTCCGGTAGCTTCTCGAAGCCCTGTACCAGGGGCGCCAGCCGCTCGAGCCCGGGCGGGGCAGGGTGCTCCAGCGCGTCGCACAGTCCGGTGAGCTGCGGAATGGCGTGGTTGGCGAGCCGCCCGTCCGTCCCGCGCGCGGCCAGCAGGTCCGCCACGCGCTGGCCGTGCGTCTTCAGCCAGGCGGTGGGCAGTGGCGCCCATCCGCCGCCCTCCAGCGGCACCAGCCCGAGCCCTTCCTCCCAGGCGCGCATCACCGCGCCCGCGTCCACCGAGCGCGGCACGCCCGGTTCCGTCCCCTCCACCTGGAAGTCGAGCGAGAAGCCCACCCGCGGCACGCCCGCCTCCGTGGCGCCCGCGTCCACCGTGAGCGTGGGGCGCAACTGCACGTGGGGGCTCACCACGCGCGCCGCGTCTCCGGTGAGGCCGCCACGCCAGCGCCGCAGCTTGTCGGCGAGCTGCACCGCCTCCTGTCCTTGCACCGTCACGCGCCGGCCGGGCACCATGTTCAGCTCGTCGCGCAGCTGGTGGATGAGCTTCTGCTCGGCGGCCTCGTCGCGTACGGGCACCGCACCCTTCAGGTACACCATGCGCCCGTTGTCGATGCGTACCGAGGGCGGCGAGCCGTACACCAACGTGGGCAGCACCGAGAGGCCGGAGTCCAGCTGGTTGAGCTCCACGGAGATGCGCGGCTTGAGCGCGCGGTCGATGGGCGGCAGCCGCTGGCTCTTCACGTCCACCGGCATGCGTCGCGCGAAGTCCGGCAGCACCTTTCCGGTGAGGTCCCCCATCTGATCGGGCGAGAAGACGCGCTCCTGTGGCAGCTTCTCCAGCCACGCACCGGTGAGGGTCTGCTCGCCGAGCCGGCAGAGCGTGCCCCCGCTCACCGCCACCCCGGGGCTCACTACCTCGGTGACGCGCGGGTCCCTCTCCACCTTGAGCACCGTCTGCTCGCCGCGATCCTCCACGGTGACGCGCGGAAGGAGGGGCTCGCTCGAGACGGACACGAGCACGCCGTCGAAGAGCACGGTGCGCGCGGGCTCCAGCACGCGCAGGAGCGCGTCGAGCCGCTCGGGCGGAAGCGCGCCCCTGGTGGGCCGTGCCAGCAGCTTGTCCGCGAGCAGGTCGCACGGCTCCACCTGGATCCGGGCCGCCTCCACGGGGTTGGCCAGCACCGACGCCAGGCTGCGCGCCAGGAGCCGCGCGGTGTTATCCGGACGTACCAGCAGACGTTCGAGCTGAAGTCCCCCCTCCACGCGCTTGAACCGGTAAACCATGCGCTCCGGCTTCGGCGCGGTACCCGGGCGCGGGCCGGCCTGGGTCGCGGGAGCGCGCTGTGCCAAGGGTGCGCGCTGGGCGGGTGCGCGCTGGGTCACTGAGTGGTGGAGCATGATGGCCGCCGCCACCACGTGCTCGCAGGGGTCCACGCGGCCGCGGCAGTCACACTCCCAGACATCGTCCTCCGGGTAGAGCACGGTGGTCAGCGGGGCGGGTCTGCCGGTGGCGCGCACCCGCAGTACGGCCTCTTCCTCACCGACGGACTGCACCGAGACGGCACCCGCGCGAGCCAGGGCCATCCCGGCGGACCAGGTGTCCGGGCGCGCTTCCCCCCGGACGGTTTCAAGTAGCTCGGCGGTCACGGACATAGAGGACACTCTCCCTATCCCCGAGGCGGGCCCCGCGCAAAATCTGGAGCGCCTGGGGTCGCCGTACTGGTAGAGCGAAGCCAAGGCACGAAAGGACCGCTCCGCCGTGACCGCATCCCGCTCGCCCGCCGCCGGGACACTGCTCGCACTTGCCTCCGCCCTGGCGTTCAGCTCGCTCGCCGTGTGGGGGAAGCTCGCGCAGCAGCTTCACCTCCCGACGTACACGCTGCTGCCGTGGCGGTTCGCCCTGGTGGCGCTCGTCTTGTTTGGCTCCGGCGCGGCGCGCGGGCCCTTCACCCGGCGGGACCGGTGGGTGATGGTGGCGAATGGGGGCCTCTACACGCTCGCCACCACCTGCTACTTCCTGGCGCTGGCGCGGATCTCCGCGGGAGCCACCGGGCTGCTGCTCTACCTCGCCCCCGCGTTCGTCGTGCTGTACGTGTGGCTGCTGGGGCGCAGGCCCCATGGGGCGCAGCTCGTCGCGGTGGCCCTCACCGCCATCGGGCTGGGGCTCGTGGTGGGCCTCCCTGGCGCTGGTGACCGCGATGTACTCGGGCTGGGCTTCGGGGTGCTGACCGGTGCCCTCTACGGCGCGTACCTGCTGTTCAGCGAGCGCTACCTGCACTACCCGCCGCTCGCCGCGACGGCCTGGCTCACCTTCTCCTCGGCCATCGGGTTCGGCGTCATGGGCGCGCTGACGGGCACGCTCGGGGTGCCCGCTGGTGCCGCCGCGTGGGGGGTGGTCGCCGCGACGGCCCTCTTCCCCACCTTGCTCGCCGTGCCGCTGCTGTTCATGGCCATCCGCCGCATCGGCGCGGCGCGCACCAGCGTCCTCGCGACCACCGAGCCGCTCTGGACGGTGCTGCTGGCGTTCCTGGTGCTCGACGAACCGCTGCGCGCGAGCACGCTCGCCGGGGGCGCGCTCATCCTCGCGGGTGCGCTCCTCGCGCAGCGCGCGCCGCCGGGCGAGCAGAAGTCGGAAGTGGAAATCACTCCGCCAGCCGGATTGTAACCGAGCCTCCCATGCCCAAACGCAACAGAGACCATTCCAAGGGCACCTCTCTCGGCGGAGTACCGGGGGTCGTCAAGGTGCGTGGCGCCCGCGAGCACAATCTCAAGAACGTCGACGTCGACATCCCACGCGATGCCCTGGTCGTGTTCACGGGCGTGTCTGGCTCGGGTAAGTCGTCGCTCGCGTTCGGGACGCTCTACGCGGAGGCGCAGCGGCGCTATTTCGAGTCCGTGGCCCCCTATGCGAGGCGCCTGATTGATCAAGTGGGCGTGCCCGAGGTCGATTCCATCGAGGGTCTGCCCCCGGCGGTGGCCCTCCAGCAGCAGCGTGGCTCGCCAACGACCCGCTCCTCCGTGGGCAGCGTCACCACGGTGTCGAACTCCCTTCGCCTGCTCTACTCGCGCGCCGGAAACTATCCGCCCCACCAACCGCATCTCGAAGCGGAAGCGTTCTCGCCCAACACGCCAGCGGGGGCCTGTCCGCGGTGCCATGGGCTCGGCCGGATCTACGAGGTGACGGAACGCTCGCTGGTGCCGGATGACTCGCTCACCATTCGCGAACGGGCAATTGCCGCGTGGCCCCCGGCGTGGCATGGCCAGAACCTTCGCGACATCCTCGTCACGCTGGGTTACGACGTCGATCGTCCCTGGCGCGAACTCTCCCAGAAGGATCGAAACTGGATTCTCTTCACGGAGGAGCAGCCCACCGTCCCGGTCTATGCCGGCTTCACCCCCGCTGAAGTTCGTCAGGCACTCAAACGCAAGGAGCCTCCCAGCTACATGGGGACGTTCACGAGTGCCCGCCGGTATGTGTTGCAAGCCTTCGCCACCACGGAGAGCGCGTCGATCAAGAAGCGGGTGTCGCGGCACCTCTTGAGCACGGAATGCCCGATGTGCGAGGGCAAGCGGCTTCGTCGCGAGGCGCTCTCCGTGACCTTCGCGAGCCTCGACATCGGCGAGCTCTCGAGACTGCCGCTGACTCGCGTCGCCGAGGTACTGCGCCCCACGTCGGAGGGAACGGCACCTGGGGTGGCGAAGTTGAGGCGGGAGCATCCGGAGAAAGCGCTCGTCGCCGAACGGTTCGCCAGGGACCTCTTGGGGCGGATCAAGGTTCTGACCGAGCTCGGGCTTGGCTATCTCTCGCTCGAGCGCAGCACCCCGACCCTCTCTCCAGGAGAGCTCCAGCGTCTGCGGCTCGCCACCCAGATACGCTCCAATCTGTTCGGCGTGGTGTACGTGCTGGACGAGCCCTCCGCGGGGCTCCATCCGGCGGACACCGAGGCGCTCCTCGCGGCGCTCGAACAATTGAAGAGCGCCGGCAATTCACTCTTCGTGATCGAGCACGAAGTCGAGGTGATTCGCGAGGCTGACTGGATTGTCGATGTCGGACCGGCGGCGGGCGAGCAGGGCGGACACGTGCTCTACAGCGGTCCGCCCGAAGGGCTCGAGCGCGTGGAGGAGTCCCAGACTCGCCGCTATCTCCTCGAACACGACGAGGCGCCGAGACGGGCACCCCGCTCGCCCAGAGGCTGGCTTCGCCTGGAAGGCGTCAGCCGCAACAACCTGCACGAGCTCGACGTCGACTTTCCGCTGGGCGTGTTCACGACCGTCACCGGGGTCTCGGGCTCGGGCAAGTCGAGCCTCGTGAGTCAGGTGCTGGTGGAACTGGTGTCGAAGCAACTGGGCCACCCATTTGCCTCGGAGGAGGAGGAGGGTGAGGAACTGGAGCGCACGCCCACCCTCACCGTCGGAGGGCACATCACGGCTGGGATGGAAGGCGTCACGCGGTTGGTGCGTGTCGATCAGAAGCCGATTGGCCGTACACCGCGCTCCAACCTGGCGACGTACACGGGACTCTTCGACACCGTTCGAAAGCTCTTCGCCGCGACCAAGGCCGCACGCGCCCGTCGCTACGACGCGGGGCGGTTCTCGTTCAACGTCGCCAAGGGGCGCTGCGAGACCTGCGAAGGCGAGGGCTTCGTCAGCGTCGAGCTGATCTTCCTTCCCGATGTCTTCGCTCCCTGTCCCACGTGCCACGGTGCCCGCTACAACGCGAAGACACTGGAAATCCAATACAAGGACAAGAACATCGCCGACGTGTTGGGGCTGACGGTGGATGGGGCGTACGCGTTCTTCGCCGACGAGCCGCACCTGCGTCGTTCCTTGGGGGTCTTGCGAGAAGTCGGCCTCGGCTATCTGCGACTGGGCCAGCCCGCGACCGAGCTCTCCGGTGGCGAGGCCCAGCGGATCAAACTCGCGACGGAGCTGCAACGGGTGCAGCGCGGCAACACGCTCTACATCCTGGATGAGCCCACGACGGGACTGCATCCCGCGGACGTCGAGAAGCTCCTGGCGCAGCTCAATGGGCTGATCGAGCAGGGCAACACCGTCATCCTCGTCGAGCACGACATGCGCGTCGTCGCGCAGAGCGACTGGGTCATCGATATCGGTCCGGGTGCCGGTGACGAGGGGGGAAGGGTGGTTGCCGCCGGAATACCCGAAGAGGTCTCCAGATCGTCGGAGAGTCGCACCGCGCCTTTCCTCGCGCGATCCGTCAAGTGAACTTGCGTGTCCGCACCTTCAGGACGGTGCCGCGCGCCACCAGATAGGGCGCTAGCGTCTCCGTGGTCCGAGGGCCAGATGGGTTCCAGGTCGGGAAGCCCGCCTCTCACCGCTTCGTAACCGGGGTTCTTGCTCTTGCCGGACCAGAGAACCCACTCACCGGCTCCCGGCGCTGCTTCGATGCCCCGGTTCATGTCGTGTCCGGAGTCGGCCGCGTACTCCCATTCCATCTCCGTCGGCAGCCGCCCTCCCGCCCAGGCGCAGAATCGGCGGGCCTGCTCGTAATCCACGTGGTCGACGGGCAAGGTGGGCTGCGACGCTCGCTGGTGCCACGTGCTTTCGGGTCGCTGGTCTGGCTCCGAGCACTGCCCGGCGGAGACGCAGGCTTCGTACTCGGAGACGCTCGTCCGGTCGCGCATCATCCAGAAACCGGCCACCTTCGCCCGTACTCCCCGTTTCCCGCGCGCCTTCTCGCACGCCGACCGCGGCTCACAACCGAACGTGAAGGCTCCACCGGGCATCCAGACCCACCGGTCGTCAGGCACCGGCGAAGCCGGTCTTGGAGGAGGGCGGGAGGGGGCCTTCGGACCGGCGGAGACGCTGAGCGGAATGAAGCTGAGCGTCAGGATGATGATGAACGCGTTTCGCATCGACGACTCCTCGGCAATCTTCACTGGCTTCATCAATGGGACCGGTCGCATCATCCCCCCATGAACTTCGAGCCGACCGCCCGTTCCAAGGACTACCGCGAGCGCGTGCAGCGCTTCATGCGCGAGCACGTCGCGCCCGCCGAGGCGGTCTACGCCCGGCAGATGCAGGCCGGGCACCACGGCGACTGGCGTGGCTGGAGCGTGCCGCCGGTAATGGAGGAACTCAAGGCGCGCGCCCGCGCGGAGGGGCTGTGGAACCTCTTCCTCCCGGACGCGAAGCTGGGCGCGGGCCTCTCCACGCTCGAATACGCCCCCCTCGCCGAGGAGATGGGGCGCAGCTTCATCGCGCCCGAGGTCTTCAACTGCAACGCCCCGGACACCGGCAACATGGAGGTGCTCTACCGCTATGGCTCGCCGGAGCAGCAGGAGCGCTGGCTCGTGCCGCTGCTCGCCGGGGAGATCCGCTCGGTGTTCTGCATGACGGAGCCGGACGTGGCCTCCTCGGATGCCACCAACATGCAGGCCACGGCCGTGGTCGAGGGGGACACCGTGGTCCTCAACGGCAAGAAGTGGTGGTCCAGTGGACTGGGGCACCCGCGCGCGAAGGTGGCCATCTTCATGGCCCGTACCGCCGACCCCGCGGCCGACCGACACCACCAGCATTCAATGGTACTCGTCCCACTGGATGCGCCCGGCGTGGAGATCAAGCGCATGCTCCCGGTGTACGGCGAGTACGACGCACCCCACGGCCACGGCGAGGTGCACTTCGAGAACGTGCGCGTGCCGCTCTCCAACATGATCGGGGGCCCGGGCCGGGGCTTCGAGATCGCCCAGGGTCGCCTCGGGCCCGGGCGAATCCACCACTGCATGCGCTGCATCGGCGCGGCGGAGCAGGCTCTCGATCTGATGATCGACCGGGGCATGGCGCGCACGGCCTTCGGCAAGCCGCTCATCAACCTCGGCGGCAACCGCGAGCGCGTCGCCGAGGCGCGCATCGCCATCGACCAGGCACGGCTGCTCACGCTCTACGCGGCATGGAAGCTCGACGAGGTGGGCGCCCTGGGCGCGATGACCGAGATCTCCGCGATCAAGGTCGTGGCACCCAACGTGCTCCAGAAGGTGGTGGACGACGCCATCCAGATTCACGGCGGGGCGGGCGTCTCGCGCGACGACGGTCCGCTCGCCGGCTTCTTCGCCCAGGCACGCTCCCTGCGCATCGCCGACGGGCCGGACGAGGTGCACAAGGGGGTCATCGCCCGCATCGAGCTGGCCCGGCGGGGTCACTCGGGCAGGAAGTCCGAGTGACCGCTGCCGCCCCACGTCACGAGCTGCACGAGAGCGCCGAGCATCCGGGCTTCGAGCGCGCCCACTCTGGCCGTTTCGCCGCGTAGGCCTCGCGCCCCGGTTGCTCATCGAAGGGGCGGCGCATCACCTCGAGCAGCGTATGCACCTCGGTGTCATCGCCATTGTGTGCGGCGTCAATGGCCTGCTGTGCGAGCCAGTTGCGCAAGACGTACTTCGGATTCACCGCGTCCATCTGGCGTGCGAGTGTCTCGGGCGGCACCTCTTCGCGTCTGGTGCGCTGCCACCAGGTGGTCAGCCACGCGAGACCCTTGGCGACGTGCGCCTCCGGTGCCTCCCCGTAGAAGGCGTCGCGCACCACCCGCGGTAGCTCGCGGGGAGCCGTCGACGCGGTGACCACCTGGGACAGCCCGCGGAAGAAGAGGGTCATGTCCGTCTCGTACGCGGCCAGCCACTCGAAGCAGCCGTTCACCAGCGCGACATCGGCCTCGTCCGCGAGGGAAGACAACCCGAGTTTCGCCGCGAACCGCTGTGACATCTCGGCCATGAAGGTCTGCTGGTACTCGGCCAACCCATCCGCGAGCAGCGCTTCATCCTCGAGGAGTGGGAAGAGCGCGACACCCAGCCGTTCGACGTTCCACAGGCCGATGGCGGGCTGGTTGCCGAAGCGGTAGCGGCGCATGTCGGCGTCGGTGGTGTTGGGCGTCCATCCGGGGTCGAAGTTGTCCACCCACCCGTAGGGCCCGTAGTCGATGGTGAGGCCGAGGATGGACATGTTGTCGGTGTTCATCACTCCGTGCACGAAGCCCACCGCCTGCCAATGCGCGATGAGTCTGGCGGTGCGTCGCGCCACCTCGCGGAAGAAGGCGGAGTAGGTCTCCTTCGAGGGCTCACCGAGCTCGGGGAAGAAGTGCTTCAGGGTGTAGTCGGCCAGTTGCTTGAGCAGCCCCAGGTCATCGCGGCTGGTGCAGAGCTCGAAGTTGCCGAAGCGCAGGAAGCTCGGAGCGACGCGGCAGACGATGGCGCCGGGCTCGGGGGCGGGGTTGCCGTCGTAAAACATGTCGCGGACGACGGGCTCGCCGGTGGTGACCAGGGAGAGGGCGCGGGTGGTGGGCACGCCCAGGTGGTGCATGGCCTCGCTGCAGAGGAACTCGCGGATGGAGGAGCGCAGCACCGCACGTCCATCGGCTCGGCGGGAAGAAGGTGTCCGACCCGCGCCCTTGAGCTGTAGCTCGTACCGCGTGCCGTTGGGGGCGAGCAATTCCCCCAACACGATGGCGCGCCCGTCGCCGAGCTGCCCCGCCCAGTTGCCGAACTGATGGCCCCCGTAGTTGGCCGCGTAGGGCACCATGCCCGGCCACAGCGCGTTGCCCCCGAGCACCTGGACGAACTCGGCGGAGCGCAGGGTCTGCTCGTCCAGGCCGAGCAGGTCCACCACCTCCTGGGCGTACGCCACCAGTCGCGGCGCCGACACGGGGGTCGGCTGCACCTTCGACCAGAGCGCGCCGAGGACCTGGCGCGAGCGCGTGTCCTGGAGCGGGTCTCCGGGAGTCGAGTCGAGAAAGCGAGATGTGAAATGAGGCATTCGAGATGCATGCCTCCGGGGAGCCGTCGATGCAATGACATCG
>NZ_DASVWK010000718.1:0-6377 GCF_036389735.1 Archangium sp.
CCAGGCCCTCGAGCCCTTCGTCAGCGCCCTGCTCGACATCCCCAACATCCGGGACATCCGCCTCGCCAGCAAGGGCCTCATGGCCATCCCCCAGCACTTCCTCCAGGACTCCGTCCTCCAGGGGCTGGAGCGGCTCGCCAAGAAGGCCAACGAGCGCGGCGTGGACCTCGCCCTCCACACCCACGTCAACAACGCCCGCCAGCTCACCCCCCTCGTTGGCAAGGCCGTTCGCAAGCTGCTCGACATGGGCTTCCGCGACGTGCGCAACCAGGGCGTGCTCCTGCGCGGCGTGAACAGCACCCCCAAGGATCTCCTCGAGCTGTGCTTCACCCTGCTCGATCACGCCAAGATCCTGCCGTACTACTTCTACATGTGCGACATGATCCCCAACTCGGAGCACTGGCGGCTCTCCGTGGCCGAGGCCCAGCAGCTCCAGCACGACATCATGGGGTACATGCCCGGCTTCGCTACCCCGCGCATCGTCTGCGACGTGCCCTTCGTCGGGAAGCGGTGGATCCACCAGGTGTCCGAGTACGACCGCGAGCGCGGCATCTCGTACTGGACCAAGAACTACCGCACCGGCATCGAGGGCAATGACCCCGATGCCCTCACCCGCAAGTACGAGTACTTCGACCCCATCTACACGCTGCCCGAGTCCGGTCAGCAGTGGTGGCGCGATCAGGCCAAGGCGGCGTGATGCAGTCCCCAGTGCCGCCCTCCAAGGGCGCTCCCTCGCGTCCGGCCTCCGAGGCCGGGCGCCGGGTCCTTTTCCCCGAGGCCACTGACGCCGAATGGTCCGACTGGCGCTGGCACCAGCGCCACGCCGTGCGCAACCTCGCGCAGCTGGAGAAGTACGTCTCCCTCTCGCCCGACGAGCGCGCCGGCGTGCAGGAGACGTCCTCCCTCTTCCGCATCGGCATCAGCCCCTACTACCTGTCCCTCATCGACAGGCAGCACCCCTTCTGCCCCATCCGGATGCAGTCCATCCCTGTTCGCGCCGAGGCCCGCATCCGCCCCGGCGAGCTCGAGGACCCCCTCGGCGAGGACAAGACCCGGCCCGAGGAGGCCATCGTCCACAAGTATCCGGACCGCGTCCTCTTCCTCGCGCTCGACACCTGCTCGGTCTACTGCCGACACTGCACCCGCCGCCGCATCACCAAGGGCGGCGAGGCCGAGCTCACCAAGGAGCAGATGCGGCGCGGCCTCGACTACATCCGCCGCCACCCCGAGGTGCGTGACGTCCTCATTTCCGGAGGAGATCCGTTCCTCCTCTCCGAGGAGCGCCTGGAGGAACTGCTCGCGCCCCTCCACGAGATTCCCCACGTGGAGATGGTCCGCATCGGCACCCGCGTGCCCGTGTGTCTGCCCATGCGCGTCACCGACTCGCTGGCCCGGCTGCTGCGGCGCTACGCCCCCGTCTACGTCGTCACCCACTTCAACCACCCGAAGGAAGTGACTCCCGAGGCCCGCGAGGCCTGCGAGCGGCTCGTGGACCATGGCGTCCCCGTCGAGAACCAGGCCGTGCTCATGCGCCGGCTCAACTCCGACGCCCGTATCATCAAGGAACTGTCCCACGCGCTGCTGCGCATCCGCGTCCGCCCCTACTACCTCCACCAGATGGACGTGGCCCAGGGCTGCGAGCACCTGCGCACCCCCATCTCCAAGGGCATGGAGATCCTCCAGCAGCTCCGCGGCCATACCACCGGCCTCGCCGTGCCCCACCTCGCCGTGGACCTGCCCGGCGGCGGCGGCAAGGTGACGCTCCAGCCCGACTATGTCGTCGAACGCCACGAGCGCGGCACCGTCTTCCGCAACTTCAAGGGCGAGCGCTACTCCTATCCCGAGCCCGAGGAGACCGACTGCTCCTGCCCCTATGACTCCGAGTGGCAGGCCCGTCGCTGGGGGTAGGGCAGGGCGTCAGTTCTCCACGGCGGGGGCTTCCTGCCCGGCCGGCTCTTCCTCTCCCTGCGGAATGCCCACCTCCACGGTGGGTCCCGCCCCCTCCTTCTCCTCCATCGTCACCGGGTTCTCGTCGCTGAACCCCTGCTGGACCTGGATGTCGCCCGGCTCCTGCTGCCCCTGAGGCGTCTTCCCGGCCGCCGCGGCCTGGTCCTTCGCCTCCAGTTCCTTCGCCGCCGCCTCCACCGCCTCGTTCCCCTTCGGCCCCATCGTTGCTGTCTGGCGCGCGTAGTCCTTCCGCGACGCTCCGTGCTTGTCCAGCACCCCCTGGATGGCCTCCTGCTGCTCCTGGATGACCTGCCGCCGCTCGGCGTTGTCCATCTCCGACGACTTCCGGTTTCCGTGCGCCGCGTTCACTCGCTCCAACGCCGCCTTCTCGTCTCGACGGATTCGCGCGATCTGCTCGGGCGTGAGTTCCCCCGCGGGTGCGAGGCCCGGGACGGTGAGCCAGGTCGATAGCAACAGCATGGACAGACGGCGGGACATGGGTACTCCTCAGTAGGCCCCTCCATCGTATGGGAGACAGGGGGGGCGTGGGTATTCCCCACGGACCTCAACCCGCTCAGCGGGACTGGCAGCGGGCGCAGCCGTCCGTCCCTTCCGCGCAGGCCTCCCTTGCCTTCGCGCACCGACGCGGCAGGTCCGGCCGGTCCTGGTTGCGGCTCACCACTTCGCAGAGGTCTTCCGCCACCTCGCAGGTCTCCCGCCCCAGGCTGCATTCGTCCTCGCAGGCGAGGTCTCTCATCGAGGCCCGGGACCTCAGTTCCTCCAGCCGCGCCTCGTAGGTGGCGAGCTGTTCATCGTCCGAGCCGGCCACCCGGGTGTCCACCTGCTTCGGACATCCCACGAGGACCAGGGTCAGTAGGGCAAGGCTGGCTGCGCGCATGGGTTTCCCTTACGCGCGACCGCCCGGTCCGTCCAGGCTCCTCAGCGTCCCTGGGACCTTGGCTGGACAGGTGGCCGTGGCGCCTCCTCCGAGCGGTTGCAGTACAGGAACGCCGTCAGCCCCAGCAGTGCCAGCACCGCCAGACGCCGAAGCCAGTCCTCCCGCCGGCTCCTCGGGGAGTCCACCTCCTCCCGCTCGGCCGCCTCCAGGGTCGCCGCCACCTCCGTCCCCAACGCTCGCACCCTCCTGCTCAGCGCCACCACGCTCGTCAGCACCGGAGGCACCACCGCCGTCTCCCGCTCCAGTGCCTGCGCGAGTGCTCTCGCCCAGACGTCCTCTTCCGCCTCGTCCACCGGAGGCCGGCAGGGCAGGGCCGCCTCCGTGGTGAACTCCAGTGCCGCCCTCAGCAGGTGCACCGAGAAGGCCGCCGGGCTGATGCCGTAGAACGTCGCGCTGTCCTCCAGCGAGCGACCCTGGACCAGCCGCATCACGAGGAGCGCGGACTGACGGTAGGGCAGCGCTCGCAGCGCCGCGCCAAGCTCTGTGGCCGAGAGGCGGGTGACGTCGGGGGCAGGGGACACGGGGCTCTCATTCTCCGCCATCCGCTGGCCGATTTCTTGAGCCACGAGCACCACCCCCTACACTCGGCCACCATGTGGCGACCTGTTGCACTGCTGCTGCTCCTGCTCGCGCCCCCGCGCGCGCTCGCCGTGGAGACGATGCGCATCGCCATGGGTGACTCCCAGGGAGAGGTCCGGGTCAGCGGCCGGGTCCTCTCCTTCGGCTCCGATACCGAGGACGCCCGCTTCTCCCCGCTCGACCGGGACAGCGTCGTCGTGCGCCGCCGTGGCTCGCGCCTGGAGCTCAATGGTGCCCCCGTCATCGGCAACGCGGTGCGCTTCCGCGCTGGCGCGGACTCCGATGACGCGGGGGTGCCCGCTTCCTCCCCCCTGCGTGCTGGCGACATGCAGGTCCGCGGCGACGTCGTGGTGCGCCTCTACAAGGACGGGCTCCAGCTCATCAACGTCATCCCGCTCGAGGACTACCTCGCCGCCGTGCTCGGCAGCGAGATGCCCGTCTCCTTCCCCTTGGAGGCCCTCAAGGCCCAGGCCGTCGCCGCCCGCACCTACGCTCTCCAGAAGAAGCTCGAGACCTATGGCAGCCCCTTCCACATGGGCAGCAGCGTGCTCCACCAGGTCTACGGTGGCCTCAACCGCGAGGACGCCCGCACCCGCTCCGCCGTCGAGGCCACCCGCGGCGAGGTGCTCACCCACGAGCTCGCCCCCATCGAGGCCTACTTCCACTCCTCCTGTGGCGGGCGCACCGAGTCCGGCCTGGCCGCCCTCCAGCGAGACCTTCCCTACCTCCAGGCCGTGGACTGCCCGTGTGGTCGGCTGCCCGCCAGTCGTTGGAGCGCCACCGTCTCCGACGCCGAGCTGCGCGCCGCGCTCGGCCAGCCCACCGAGGGCTTCCGCGTCACCTCCCGCACCGATACCCACCGGGTCAACCGGGTCGTCACCGCCAGTGGCTCCTCCCTCGATGGGGCGGCGCTCCGGCGGAAGCTCGGCTACACGAAGCTCAAGAGCCTCGGGTTCGAGGTGGAGCGCACCTCCAGTGGCTGGCACTTCATCGGTCGCGGCTACGGTCATGGCGCTGGCCTCTGCCAGTGGGGGGCCAAGGCGCTCGCCGACGAGGGTCTCGCCTACCGCGACATCCTCCAGCACTACTACCCGGGGACCGAGCTCCAGCAGCTCTACTGACACATCCCGTTTCGTCGGGGCGCCGAGGCTGTTACAAGCGCCTCCTCCGTGTCGTCACTGCTCTCCGATTACGACTTCGAGCTCCCCGAGGCGCAGATCGCCCAGGCCCCCCTCGGTGCCCGTGATGCCTCCCGCCTCCTGGTGGTGAGCCGCTCCTCGGGTGCCTTGGCGCACCGTCACTTCTCCGACCTGCCCGGTCTGCTGCGCGAGGGTGACCTCCTGGTCGTCAACGACGCGCGCGTCATCCCCGCCCGCCTCCTCGGCTCCAAGGTCGGCACCGGGGGCCGGGTGGAGCTGCTCGTCGTCCGCCCCTCGGCCTCCACGCTCACCTCGCAGGCTCTCGGCGGCGCGACCGAGGCGCTCGAGTGGATCTGCCTCGGGCAGGCCTCCAAGGGCCTCAAGCCCGGGGCGCGCATCGCCTTCTCCGAGGGCCTGGAGGCCGAGGTGCTGGAGGCGCTCGGAGGAGGGGAGTACCGCGTCCGCTTCCACGCCGCGCCGGGTACCTCGCTCGCGGAGCTGCTGGACAAGGCGGGTCGCCTGCCGCTGCCGCCCTACATCACCCGCGCCCCCGAGGCCTCGGACGCCGAGCGCTACCAGACGGTGTACGCGCGGGCCTCGGGGGCGGTGGCGGCGCCCACCGCGGGGCTGCACTTCACCGACGCCATCTTCGCGGCCCTCGCCGCCCAGGGCATCCACCGCGTCGAGGTGACGCTGGACGTGGGGCCGGGCACCTTCCTTCCCGTGCGCGAGGAGAACCTGGAGAAGCACCACATGCACCCGGAGCGCTACTTCGTCTCCGAGGCCACCGCCCAGGCCGTCAACGCCGCCCGGGCCGAGGGGCGCCGCGTCGTCGCGGTGGGCACCACCGTGGTGCGCACCCTGGAGTCGGCCACCGACCCGGAGACGGGGCGCCTGCGCGCCGGCTCGGGAGAGACGACCCTCTTCATCCGCCCCGGCTTCACCTTCCGGCAGGTGGACGTGCTGCTCACCAACTTCCACCTCCCGCGCTCCACGCTGGTGGTGCTGGTGAGCGCGCTGCTCGGCCGTGAGCGCACCCTCGCGGCCTACCGGGAGGCGGTCGCCGCCGGCTACCGGTTCTTCTCGTACGGCGACGCGATGCTGGTGACGGAGTAGGAGACACGACGCAATGGCAGAGCCGCGCAAGGAGAAGGGTGACACCCGCGTTCCACCGAGCCTGGTGCGCTATGAGCTGCTGCACGAGGACGCCTCGGGCTCGCGCGCGCGCCGGGGCCGCCTGCACACCCCCCACGGGCTCATCGAGACGCCCATCTTCATGCCCGTGGGCACCGTGGGCAGCGTCAAGGGCGTGGGTCCGGACGACCTGTTCACGATCGACGCGCAGATCATCCTCGGCAATACCTACCATCTGATGCTCCGGCCCGGAGACGACCTGGTGGGGGAGCTGGGCGGCCTGCACCGCTTCATCTCCTGGGACCGCCCCATGCTCACCGACAGCGGCGGCTTCCAGGTCTTCAGCCTCGCCGAGAAGCGCAAAATCACCGAGGAGGGCGCCGCCTTCCAGTCGCACCTGGACGGGCGCCACATCCTCCTGTCCCCCGAGCGCTCCATCGAGATCCAGGAGACGAAGCGGTGCAGGCCGCCCATCTCCCCCACCAGCTGCTCGCCGGGCCGCAGCATCAGGTGGTAGGTGTTGCCCAGGATGATTTGGGCGTCGAGCGTGAGCAGGTCATCCGGCCCCACGCCCTTGACGCTGCCCACGGTGCCCACGGGCATGAAGATGGGCGTCTCGA
>NZ_DASVWK010000719.1:0-13012 GCF_036389735.1 Archangium sp.
CTTGAAGGCGGGAGACTCCTCGTCTCCACGCAACCGGAAGCTCATCTTCAGCACGGCCGCGCCATACAGCTTGTCCTTGAGGGACTTGGCCTTGCCCATACGTTGCCCTTTCTAAAGGCCCCGAGGGACACGCTAGCCCTCGAGGTCGTCGTCTTCGTCATCCGGCAGCATGCTCCGCTTGGGCAGCGGGGCGGGCTTCTCCGGGGTGAACACCACGCGCCGGTTGCGGCCCTCGCCTTCGCAAGAGACCTTCACGCCGGACACACCCTCCACAGCCTTCATGACGCGCGCGCGGTCGTCTTGCTTCACTGTAACGAGGGCGTAGAAGCGACCCAGGGTGGCCGACTTCTCGGCGAGCTTGCGGGCGACCTCGCGAAGGGCGGCGTCCTCGGGGACCTCCAGGGAGCGCTCATCGGCCTCGCCCCCACGGACTGGAGCCGGGGCCCGGGCCTGCTGCGCGGGAGCGGAGGCCTTGGCCTGCTGCGCGGGAGCCTGCTGCCCCCGAGGCGCCTTGGCCTTGGCCTGGGGCTGGGCCCGGGCCGGCGCGGGCGGGGCCTGCTGGGGCGGGGGAGCGGGGGCGGCGGCCGGAGCCTGCGGAGCGGCCTGGGCGGCGGCCTGCTCGCGCTTCAGCCGCTCGCCGCGAGGCTCCGGGTGGACGCCGGCACCGACGAGCACGAAGCGCCGCTCGGTGCCCGGACGGTGGAGCATCTTGTTGAGGAGGAACTGGAGCGAGTCCACCACCTGGCTGCGCTTGCCGGACTCGACGCCGGCGGGGGCCTCGCCCAGGAAGTGGAGGGCGACGGCCAGGCTGCCGTCGCTGGCGTCCTTGAAGTCGAGCCGGGCGGGGAAGCCCATCATGCCGAGGATGTCGGTGAGGAGCTTCTCCACGCGGGGGCGGATGTCCGCGCCGCCCGCTGGAGCCGGAGTCGTCTCGGGTGCCTGCACGTCGCTCACTTGCGCTTGCCTCCCGCGGTGGCCGGAGCCGGGGTGGGCCCGCCGCCGCCATCGCGCTTCTCCAACCACTTGCGCAGCCCGTACTGCTGGGCGATGGAGAGGATGTTGTTGGTGAAGATGTAGAGCGCGAGGCCCGCCGGGTAGTTGAAGAGGGTGGCGGTGAAGAGGATGGGGACGAACCAGGTCATGATCTTCGCCTGCATCGGGTCACCCATCTGCGGCTGGAGCTTCTGGGTGATGATCATGCTGACGCCCAGGGCGATGGGCAGCAGGTAGGTCGGGTCCTTGTAGGTGAGGTCCCTCCACACGGGGCCGAAGAAGGGCTCCTGGTAGATTTCGTAGCTGTTGCGCAGGGCGGTGAAGAGGGCGATCCACACGGGCATCTGGATGAGCATCGGCAGACAGCCGCCGAGCGGGTTCACCTTCTGCTCCTGGTACAGCTTCATCATCTCCATGTTCTGCCGCTCGCGGTCGTCCGCGTACTTCTTGCGCAGCTCCTCCACGCGCGGCTGGAGCTTCTTCATGGCCTCCATGCTCACCATGGAGCGGTGGGTGAGGGGCAGGAGGATCGTCTTCACCAGCACGGTGAGCAGGATGATGGCCAGGCCCCAGTTGCCCGTCATGCCGTGGAAGAAGCCCATGATGGAGACGAGCAGCTTGGCGATGACGGCCCAGATGCCGTAGTCGATGGTCTCCGTCAGGTTGGGGGTATAGGTGGAGGCGGTGGTGCCGGTGGCCTGGCGCACGGAGGGGCCGGGCACGGCGGCCAGCAGGTTGGGATCCTTGGGCCCCAGGTAGCCGCCGAAGCGGAACGTCAGCGTCTGGCCGGGCGCCGCGGAGAGCGGGAAGGCCACGACGACGCCCCGGACCTGGGCGGTGGACACCAGCGAGCAGCGGCCCTGCTGCGGCCCCTCCAGCGGGTAGAGCGCCGAGAGGAAGTACTGCTGGTCGATGCCGAAGTAGCTCACCGGACCGCTGAGCTCCTCGGGGTCCGGCTCGCTCTGCTCGGGGGCCAGCTTGTGGTGCTCCTCGCCCACCTGGCACGAGGCGTGGCTGAGGTTGCCCACGCCGCCGAAGAAGGACGGGGCGTGCTCGGAGTTGGGGTCGATGGCGCGGCTGTAGTGCACCTCCAGCTCACCGGTGAGGGGCTGGGCCGAGGTGTTCCGCACCTGCACGGTGTAGGCGAGCTCGAAGCCCTCCTTGACCCACTGGAACGACTTCGTCACCTCCCAGGGCCCCTGGCGCGCGGTGAAGGTGGCGCCCGTCTCGGCGTTGGCCGTCTCGGCCACGGCGTAGGGGGTGGTGGCCGGCAGGGGCGAGGCGCCGGTGATCGCCACGGCGAGCGGCAGGGGCTGACCCTGGACGGGCTGCGCCAGGTTCATCTGCGGGGGCGGAGGCACCTCACCGCCGAAGAGGAGCTTGAAGCCCTCGGTGACGGAGAGCTGCTGCTGCTCGCGCATCTTCGTGCCCTGGAGCACGGCCGAGGTGAGGCCGGCGCCCTGGCTGGAGAAGGTGTAGCGGGCCTCCTCGCGGTAGAGGTCCAGGGTGCGCACGGGAGGCGGCGGCGCGTCGGTGGGAGCGGCCACCCCGGTGCCCGGGACGGGAGGCGTCGGCGTGCCGGGAGTGCCAGCCAGGGGAGCGCCGGTGCCCGCGTCGGCGAGGGCCGTCACCTGCCCCGCGTCCGCCGCCTCGGCGCCCGGCTGGGGCCCCTTGGCCGAGAAGAAGAAGGTGTAGGCGAAGGTGAGCAGCATCGCCAGGGCGAGCGCCACCATCAGTCGCCGTTGGGAGTCAGGCGAGTTGGGCGAGAGCGGATCGAGATCGTTCATAGACCAGGGGGCGGCGCGCTAGGGAACCGGGTCGAAGCCGCCGGGGTGGAAGGGCTGGCAGCGCAGCAGGCGCCACACGGTGAGGCGCAGGCCGCGGAGCCCCCCATGCTTCTGGAGCGCCTCGAGGGCGTACACGGAGCAGGTGGGGTGGAAGCGGCAGGCCGGGGGAAGCAGCGGCGAGAGGAAGCGCTTGTAGAGGCGGATGGGAATCGCGAGCAGGTAGGCGAGCGGACTCATCGGGCGGACTCCCGGGGGCCAGATGGGAAGAGCCTCTGCAACCGGCGGGTGACACCATCGAAGGCGCGAGACAGGTCGTTGAAGGAGGCGTCCTTCGCGGACTGACGCACGACGAGGACCACATCCACACCGGGGGGCCACTGACCCCGGCGCTTGCGGAAGATCTCCCGCAGGAGCCTGCGCAGGCGGGCACGCACCACGGCGTTGCCCACCTTGCTGGAGACGGTGAGGCCCACGCGGCTGACAGGCAGCTTGTTGGGCCTCACGAGCCCCAGGAGGCAGTCAGAGGGAATCTTCTGACCCTTGTCCTGGACCTCGAGGAACTCGCGACGGGAGAGCAGGCGGACGGCCTTGGGGAAGCGCTCGTCAGGAGCTGGCGCCTGGCCCTCGACCTTCACGCGAGCGTCCCGACTACTTCTTGTAGGCGGACACCACCAGGCGCTTGCGGCCCTTGGCGCGGCGGCGCTTGAGGACGTCCTGGCCGGCCTTGGTGGAGTTGCGCTGCCGGAACCCGTGGGTACGGTTGCGCTTGATCTTCGACGGCTGATAGGTGCGCTTGGACACGACTGAACTCCTGGGACAGCGGGGCACGCCCTCCGGAGGCGGGCGCCCTTATCCATAAGACTGAGGAAGGCGGCGCTCGTAACCCGATCTCCCACCCAAGTCAACGTCGGATCACTCCGGGCGGTCGAGTCGGGCCTGCTCGCCCTCGTTTTGCATCCCACACCCGGGGTGAAACGGTGGTGGAGGTGGGACGTCGGGGCCACAACCGCCGGGAGGGGGCGGGGGATTCCAGGAGGGGGTTGCGATCTGACGGGGGGAGCCAGGGGTGCGGAATCCCTGGGAATGGGGCGGCAAACTTGATCGCCCAGGGGGGGCCTGTTAGCACGGTCGGCCCCCTGCCTGGCGGTGCGCCAGGGCTCCGGAGGTCATCGTGAACGCCCTCGCCCATTCCCTCGTATCGACGCCAAGTGCCGAGAATCTCTGGGAACGGATGCTGGACTGCCTCAGGCAGGACAAGCGCGACTACGCGCTGTCGTGGATCGGCCGGATGCAGCCGCTGGAGGTGCGCGAGGACACGCTGGTGCTGGCGGTGCCGGACCGGTTCTACCGGGACTGGATGGACAACCACTACCGCAAGCTGATGGAGGCGACGCTGGCGCGGGTGACGGAGCAGCCCTCGCGGCTGGCCTTCGAGGTGGTGGCGGGGATGGCGCCGGTGCCGACGCTGCAACCCGCACCGGCGGTCAAGAGCGATGGGCGCAGGCCCCCGCGGTTGAACGCGCGCTTCACGTTCCAGAACTTCGTGGTGGCCGACAGCAACCAGCTGGCGGCGGCGGCGGCGCAGGCGGTGGCCGACAGCCCGGGGCGGGCCTACAACCCGCTGTACGTCTATGGAGGCACGGGTCTGGGCAAGACGCACCTGCTGCACGCCATCGGCAACAAGATCTGGGAGCGGGATCCGACGCAGCGGGTGGTGTACCTGTCGAGTGAGCAGTTCACCAACGAGTACATCGAGAGCGTGCGCGAGCAGCGGATGCCGGAGTTCCGCAGGAAGTTCCGGGATGACTGCGACGTGCTGCTGATCGACGACGTGCAGTTCCTGGGACGGAAGGAAGAGACGCAGCGGGAGTTCTTCCACACCTTCAACACGCTGCACGAGCTGGGCAAGGCGATCATCCTGACGAGCGACATGGTGCCGGCGGAGGTGCCCGGGCTGGAGGAGCGGTTGCGCAGCCGCTTCAACATGGGGCTCATCACGGACATCCAGGAGCCGAGCTTCGAGACGCGGGTGGCCATCCTCCAGAAGAAGGCGCAGCACGAGGGGTTGGATCTGCCGGACGAGGTGGCGCACTTCATCGCGCGAGCCATCCAGAAGAACGTGAGGGAGCTGGAGGGGGCGCTGGTGAAGGTGAGCGCCATCCACTCGCTGTCGAGGCACCCGGTGACGGTGGAGTTCGTGTCGCACGTGCTCAAGGACGTGCTGCCGACGCGGCAGGTGGTGGACGTGGAGAGCATCCAGCGCGAGGTGGCGCGGTACTACAAGGTGCCGGTGGAGTCGTTGAAGGAGGACCGGCGGCACAAGGCGCTGGCGCACGCCCGGCAGGTGGCGATGTACTTGAGCCGGAAGCTGACGAAGGGCTCGTTCCCGGAGATCGCCGCGAGGTTCAGCAAGGACCACTCGACGGTGATTTCCGCGGTGCGCAAGGTGGAGAAGCTGCGCGAGACGGACGCGGGCGTGAAGCGGGAGCTGGACGAGCTGGAAGCGAAGCTGACGGGCGAGTGAGCTGACCGTCGGAGCCGTTTGACCGGACCTGACCTGAAAGGTAATGTGAGGCTGCCGCCATGATCCGGTCCATCACCCTGCAGAACTTCAAGAGCTTCGGCGAGCGGCAGGAGATTCCACTGGAGCCCATCACGGTGCTCGTGGGGCCGAACAACTCCGGCAAGTCGAGCTTCATGAGCGTGGGTCGGTTCGTGGCCAATGCGGTGATTGGCTCAGTTGAAGAGGCCTTGAATCAGGAGGGAGGGGCCTCCTTCATCATCCATCGACCTGTCCAAGGTGATGGAGAAGTCATCCTGGAGTGGAAATCGGGTGAAGGGGGCTACTTCCTGGAACTTATTCGGAGCGGAGTCTCCGCCCGTGTCCTCGGCGAGCGCTTGGATGATGCCAAGGTGCAGCCTGTTCTCAGGCGCGACACAACCGGTCAAGTCATCTTCAGAGATGTAGTGAAGCAATTCACACGCGCCGGGACGACCTACCTGGGCTTGAGCTATCTCGTCGAACACAACCGGAACGAGCCCATCTGGGCGCCCATCGTGCGCTCCCGGATGATCAAGCTGTCGCTCCCCGCGCTCCGGGCGGACTCCGAGGTCGTTCCGTCCCCCCAGCTCACCCAGGAAGGAGCGGGTCTGGCCGCGGTGCTCGGACTCTGGCGTGGCTCGCAGCCGGAGAAGTGCGAGGAGTTGGAGGCCTTCCTGCGCAAGTGCCTCCCGGAAATCCGCAACGCCCTGGTGCGACCGGCGCCCGTGCCGGGCTATCAGCGCCTGTGGATGCGCCAGGCGGATGGCGAGGAGTTCGACGCCGAGCACCTGTCGGATCGCGCTGGAGCAACTCCACCGCCCGGACGCGCTCGACATCCTGCGCGCGCGTCCCAGCTTCCAGCACTTCGAGCAACAGGTGCGCTCGTGGTGAGGCCCGCTCACAGCGGGGGCACGTCTTCTACGTCCTCCACGTCCGGGAGGTATCGCTCCGACAGAGAGTGTTCGAGGGCCGCATCGAGCAGTTCCGCGACCTCCTGTTCACTGTACTTGAGGGAGGAGCCCAGCTCCCGCGCGAGCGAGGCCAGCACGGACTCGATGCGCTCCAGGTCTTTTCGCCTGGCGCGTCCATCCGCCACGCCAGAGTAGGGATGGTAGACAAGCCTCCCACCATCGAGCCGGGCCCGCGCTCGGGGTGGTCCCAGGCCGCGCAGCTGCTCTCCGAGGAGAGAATCGAAGTACTCCCGTCCCAGCTCCTGCTCCAGGGGCTCGAAGCGCTCTCGCAGCAAGAGCGCGAAGCGACGCGCCTCTTCATCCGGATCCGCGAGCCGCGTCCCTGTCTCCAGAGACCAGCGGGTGAAGCTGTCCGAGTGCGGCACTCGCATCTCCGAGAGCTGGCGGTGCAGGGACAACAGCACGCGGTACTCCGGCTGGCGTCCCGAGTCGTCCAGGTGCACGCGGACCACGTTGCTGCCGGAACGAACTCGCTCGCGCAGGAGCCGGACGTGGGGCTCGTCGGTCGCCCCCTTCAAGGATTGATGGACGAACTCCTGCCAGCCCTGCCTCATGAGGCCAAACCTGCTGCGCTTCCGGTATCCCGTCAATCACCCGTCCCACCTGGATATCCACTCACTGCCCCTGGAGAAACTCCGGAGCGAGCTCGAGGGTCTCCAGCGACTGGAAAATTGACCCCCTGGCCGCCTCCCTCCACTCCGAGCGTGCGGACAACGTGCCACCAGAGGCGCTATATCCCTGGCCCCACTCGTTCAACGATGGGCTGAACACGGGACGGGGTATGGAGGAGAGGCACCCATGCGGTTGACGGTCTTCGGAGCGACGGGTCGGGTCGGGCACACCCTGGTCCATGAGGCGCTGGAGCAGGGACACGACGTCACGGCCTACGTGCGAGATCCCGCGCGGCTGAAGCACAAGCACGGTCGGCTCTTCGTCCGCAAGGGCAGCCTCGAGGACGCCGCCGCCGTGGCCGACGCCGTGCGCGGCACCGAGGTCGTCGTGAGCACGCTGGGGGCTCGGGACGTCACCCACTCCGTCACCGTCGTCACCCAGGCCACCCGCACCATCTCCGCGGCCATGAAGGCCGAGGGCGTCCAGCGCCTCGTGGTGGTCGGCGCGGCGGGATTGCTGCCCCACCCGGCGGGCGGCCTCACCGGCGAGCACGGACTGCCCCCCTTCCTGCGCCACGCCTTCGAGGACCACCGCAACGCCTTCCAGGTGCTCCAGGAGAGCGGGCTCGACTGGGTGGTGGTGTGCCCTCCCGTCATGCCCAGCGGCGTCCACACCGGCAAGTACCGCACCGCCGTGGAGGCCCTCCCCACGGGCGGCCGGCAGGTGTACGCCGAGGACGTGGCGGACTTCACCCTCACCGTCGCCACCCGCGACGAGCACCACCGCGTCCGCATCGGCATCGTGGGCGACTGAGCTACGGCAGCCTCGGCTCCTCCACGTCCGTGACGATGAGCGTGTTGGTGCGCGCGTCCACGCTCACCGAGCCCCGCGGCGACAGCACCCCCTTCACGTGGTTGGCCATGTCCGCCGCGCTCGCGTAGTTCACCGGGATGAACCAGGTGCGCAGCGGCGCCGACCGCGTCTGGGCTTCTTTGAGCCGCGCGCGGGCCTCGGCCTCCTCCTGGAGCGTCTTCAACGACGCCACGCGCAGGATGTTGCCCCGCCGCTCCATGCCCAGCCCCCGAGCGGCCAGCACCACGTCCAGCGCCTGGGTCCACGGCACGTTGCGCAGCGTGAGCGTCACCGTGCCCTGCACCTCGTCGCCCACCACCAGGTTCATCCGGCCCGCGTCCGCCAGCAGCCGCAGCACGTCGTGCACGTTGGCCTTCGTCACCTCCAGGGAGATGCGCCGGGCCTCCTTCGGCGGGCGGGCCAGCGCGGGCGCGGCGGCGAGCGCCAACGCGAGGAACACGACTCGGGCCTGTCTCATGCGACCACTCTAACCCCCGTCCCCAAGGCCTTCACGGTGCGCCTTCGTGCGCTCCGGGCCCACACACGCTCCCGTCTCCCTCGTGCGTGGCCAACGTCAGGCCTCCAGGGTCCAATAGGGTGCAAACCCGAGGGGCCCTGGCCGGAAGACCCCTCCCCAGTCCCCAGAGACAATCCCATGAACGCTCGCATCCCCTCGCTTCGCCCGTCGCTCCTGTCCGCCGCCGTCCTGGCCCTCACCGCCTGCGGAGGCGAGGGCGCCTCGCTGCGCTTCTCCGTGCACGAGGGCCTGGCCACCTCCCCCAGCCCGCTCGTGGCCGGCGCCGAGGGCTCCGTCGTCGCCCCCACCTTCCGCTCCAGCGACAACGTCACCTTCACCCTCACGGCGGCCCGCATCCACCTCAAGGACATCCGCCTGGACCTGCCCCAGGGCACCAGGTGCGCCGAGGTGCGCGGCCTGCTCGCGGGCGCCGAGTGTAAGGGCGGTGACTCCGGCAGCGGCTCGGGCACTGTCGTCGTCCCCGGCCCCATCGTCGTGGACCTGATGACGGGTGCCACCACCCCGGACCTCTCCGGCCTCCAGCTGCCCGCCGGAACCTACAAGCGCATCGACTTCCGCCTGGACGAGGCCAAGGCCGGCGAGGTGCCCTCCACCGAGCCCCTCGTGGGCTACAGCCTCCTGGTGAAGGCCGGCTTCTCCCACAACAACACCCCCACCACGCTCGACCTGAAGCTCAAGTTCAGCGAGGACGCGCGCTTCGAGTCCGCGACCGGCGTCGAGGTGGGTGCCAATGACGCCCTGCTCGCGCTGCTCAAGCCCCAGGCGTGGCTCGAGGGGCTGCCCGTGGCCTCCTGTCTCAACAAGGGCGACCTCACCCTCTCCAACAACGTGCTGCGCATCGACGATCAGGCCAAGGGCGAGTGCAGCGGCGCCGAGGGGCTCGTGAAGACCAACATCAAGAACAGCGGCGACCTGCGCAAGTCGAAGGACTAGCCCGCACCGCCGCTCGCCACGCGCCTCCCGCCGGCTGACGCGGTAGGCTCGCGGGCCCGAGGAGGCGACGGATGGTTCCCGGTTCCGACGACATCATCGGCTGTCCGTCCTGCCGCGCTCCCCACCGGCGTGGCTCGCTCATGTCTGGCAATACCGTGGGCGCGCGCTGGTGGTCGGACGGCAAGCGCGAGGCGCCCATGCTCCCCTCCAGTCCCCTGGTGACGCGCTGTCGCGGGTGTGGCCAGTACTTCTGGCTCCACCGGGGCGAGCGGCTCGGGCGCATCTCGGGCTTGCAGTCGGACACCTCCCGGGACGTCGTCCTGGTGGACGTGGGGCCCCGGCCCGTCGAGGTCCACGGCATCCTGCGCCGCGTGCTCGGCGAGGAAGCGCCCGAGGGGAAGGCCTTGCACGTCCCCCTGGAGCTGGCGCGGGACATCCCTTGGGGCAAGGCGAAGGCGCTCATCGAGGAGCTTCAAGCGGCCGGGGCCACCGCGCGCGTCCGGCCCGTCTGGGAGCCCCCCGCGCGACCCTGGGTGAACTACCTGCTGACGGCGGTGGGGCCCCGGCGCGTCGAGGTCATGGCCCTGCTGCGCGAGCAGTTCCGCGTGAGTCTGGCCGAGGTGAAGGAGTTGCTGGAGCGCCTGCCGTTGCAGCTCCTCCGCCCGGAGCTGTACCGCGACCTCCCCACGTTCATCGCGAGATACCGGGCCGCGGGCGCGACGGTGACGGAGCAGGAGATGCGGCCCAGGGAAGAGGAACCCCTGCCGGGAGAGGCGTTCCCCCCGGAGTGGCTGGAGCTGCCCGGGGTGGCGGAGCTTGCCGAGGAGGAGCTGCTCGCCGCCCTGGCCGCGGGGGTGGCGCGGGGCAGGGAAGAGGAGCGCGAGCTGCGCCTGCGCGCCTGGTGGGCGGGGAATGATCCCTACCGGGAGCCTGGGGCGGCCTGGAAGCCGTTCTCCGAGCGGGCACCAGCGGCTCGGGAGAACCTGCGCGCGCTCCTGAAGCTGCTCGATCCGGAAGAGCCCCTGGAGGGCTTGCTGAAGGCCGAGGCCCTGCGGGAGCTGGAGCACTTCGACGAGGCGCGGGCCCTGCTGGCCTGGGTGCCATCTCCCGAGGAGCTGCGCAAGGTAGGGGAGCAGCTCCGGGTGCTGGCGGAGCAGCGCGTGCCCGAGGTGCGGGTGACGATCGGCTCCTGAGGCGAGGGGCAGGCGTCCCTTGTGGCCGCCGGCTTCCGAGCCCACCCTCGAAGGGGACGAATCCAGCCCACGAGGGAGACAGCCATGGCGGACAGCAACAACTGGGGCAACTGCAAGGGATGCCGCTACTTCGACAGCCACCACCCCAACCCGGGTGACACCGAAGTGGCCAGGTGCATGCAGCCCGAACTCGAGGAGTTCGATCTTCAGGTCTCCGGCATGAGCGGCTGCGCCGAATTCGAGGCCCGTACCGGCATCTCCGGTGGCATCTCCCAGGAGCCCGAGCCCGCTCCCGGAATTCATTGAGGCTCGGAGACGGAATTGGCTCGCGAGGCCTGCCACGGAGGGCCTTATCAGGCGCCCTGACGCTGATCATCCTCGTCATCCATGCCGCGTGTACCGCGCGCACTCTCCCGGGTGGCCAAGTGGTGTCGAGCGGCGTCCCTCCGCTGGCGCGCCCGGTAGCCCCCCAACTCGAGCCCGTGGTTGTCGTCGAGGTGGACGTGCTCGAGCCCAGGGGCTCCACCCGGGTGGTGGCCGTTACGAAGGCGGAGTTTCAGCGGGCGGTGCGGCGGCTCGGCGGCCCCCATCAGGTGGAGGGTATACCCCAGGAGACCGCGCAGCGGCTACTCCAGGCCATGCCAGAGGAGGAACTGCTCGCCGAGGTGTACGGCGGCCGCGTCCTGGGTCTGGTGCCCTTGGACGACAAAGGCCCCCTCGTCCCCGAAGTGGAGGCAGCGCTCCGGGACAGGTACCTCGGTTGGTGCGAGGGGCGCGGCGGTGGTGACTGCCTGGGCCTCTTCGACGATGGGCCCTACTTGCGTACGGACGACCGGCGCACGCTGGCTCTCTCCCTGGCCTTCGGCACCGTGCTGGACGAGACAATGGAAGCCCTGGGGCGGGAGCTGCACCCACGGGTGGTGCTCTCCTCGCTGGTGTGGACAGCCGGGATGTATCTCGCCCTCTGGCTGGTGCCCGAGCCGAGCACCAAAGCGGTGGCGGCCACGCTGTCGGTGCTCCGCCTGGCGTGGCTGGGGGTGGATGCGGTGTGGGGACTCGTGGACGGGTGGGCCGCGATGGCGCACCGGGCCCACGAGGCCACCACGTTCGCCGAGCTGCGCGAGGCAGGCGAGGAACTCGGGAGGGTGCTGGGAACGGACGCGGCCCGGACGCTGATCCTCGCCGTGGCCACGTTGAGCGGGCGCACGCTTGGAGACGTAGCGGCGCGGGTGCGCTCCCTGCCGAGGTACGGCCTGGCGCAGGCACAGTGGCAGGCCCAGGGCTTCCGGATGCCGGTACCGGAGGCGGTGGAGCAGGTGGCGGCGGTGGAGAGGGCGGCGGCTTCCTCGGGCCGCGCCCTCGCGGTCCTCACGTCACCACAGGGCCCCCTGGCTGGAGCGATGCTCAGCCAGAACAACGCGGCGGTGACTTTTCCCGGTCACTCGGGAACCATCGCCATCCGGCATCGAGGCGGCAACCAGCAGTTCATCCTCGGCAATGGCCAGCGGTGGCACCTCCCTCGCGGGAAGGGGCTCAATGACATCCCACCGGAGGACAAGCTGGGGGACGAGCTACAGGCGGCGGCCACCCGAATAGCGAAGGAGTGGGGACCACACCGGCTCACCCAGCCGGAGAGAGCTGCCATCGATAGGGCCCGCGAGGCGGGCAAGCATGGCAACGCCCTGCATATGGAGGGGCTGGCCCGTGGGCGCTGGGTGCAGGAAAAGCTCAAGCTCGAATTCGCTCACCTCAAGTGGAGTCACAAGGGAGTTGATGTCGTGGACCCGCGACCAGGGGGGCAGAAATACGAGGTACTCTCCGGGACCATGGAGAACTTCGGTGTGCACGGGCGACGGATGGCCACCGAACTCTTCCGGATGATCTTCTTTTGAGGGGCACGCGGATGTGGCTCGGCAACATCGTCTACGAGGACCGGGAGATCGACGATGAGCGGCTGGAGCTGGCCGCCGACACAGACCGCCTCATCTACCTCGGGCCAAACCTGACGCTGCGGCGGTGCACGGTCGTTGTGCGCGTGCCGACGAGTCGGTTGATCCTCCGGCAACCGCGCCTCATCGACTGCGCCCTCGAGCTGAAGCAGGAACTGAGGAACCACCGGGGCTGGGTAAGCGCCTCGCTGAAGGGTTGCCGGCTCAAGGGGCGCATGTTGGGCTGCGACTTCGGGCCCTTTCCCGGTTACATGACCGGGGGCGAGCACGGCCATGTGGAGGACTGTGACTTCTCCGAGGCCCGCCTGGACCTGTGCCGCTTCCACGGCTGCGACATGCGGACGCTGCGATTGCCGCGCTGGCCCTGCTTCACCATCCTCGACCCCATCGGCCGCGGTCGCGAGCTCACGAGCGTGAAGTGGCCGGGAAGTTTTCGCCCCGTCACGTTGGAGGGCCCTTACCAGGAGGTGCCCTCGGTGGTGGCGACGACTTTCTACGCGCCGGCCGAGGCGAAACGAGCCGGAACCACCGAGGAGGAACTCAAAGCCGCCATTGAGCGGTTCGACTTCATCGTCCACTGAGGGCAGCAGTTGGACTGAGGCTCGAGCCCTCCAAAACGAAACCGCCGCCCGCGAAGCTTCG
>NZ_DASVWK010000720.1:0-2069 GCF_036389735.1 Archangium sp.
CGGCCGGCGTTCCCACGGGGCTCACCAACGCCGTGGGCGCCTCCACGGGGGCGCTGGGTCTGGCCAACAGCGGCGACACCGTCACGGTGAAGAACGCGGGCCGCACCAACGTGGACACGTACACCTTCTCCAGCACCCTGGCGGGGACCGATGGCGTGTCCGCCAACCGCAGCCCCGATACCAGTGCCACCGGGAGCTTCGTGCTGCACACCTCGATCTCCACGCTGAGCTCGTCCGCGGGCAAGCGCGCCAACGGCACCGCCTTCTGATCCACCCGGCACCGCATCGCTGAGACACCGAGGGGCGAGCACCGCGAAGGCGCTCGCCCCTCTTCTCTTCCCGGGCCGGGGAGGGGGAACAATTCAAGACATCCCGGGAGCAGCCGGAAGCCAGGGCCGGACTGCAGTGGAAACCCCCGGTATGGATTTGTCTTTGGAAGGACATTGGGTTTAGGGTCCGCCCCATCGCGCGCACCAATCCTGGCGCGCGGTGACTCCTGAGGGGGGTTTCCCAGAATGAAGAAGAGTTTGCTGATCGCCGCCTGTGTCCTTCTGGCCGCGTGCCAGAGTCCTTCCATCTCCGGCACCGTGACGTTCGAGGGTGAGGGCGACGCGAGCGGTGTCGTGGTGTCGCTGGTCGGCCCCGACGAGACGGAAGTGGCCATCACCGACGCCACCGGCGCCTACCAGTTCACGGGCGTGGACGACGGCACCTACCAGCTGACCTTCGTGGCGCCCGAGGCTACCGAGGAGTCGCGCCGGGCGCTGGCCGTGGTGCTCAAGGATGGCAAGGGGGGCGAGGTGCCCGCCGTGACGCTGATGGGCGCGGGCGTCGTCGCCGGCAAGGTGACGGCGGGGACGACCACCGGCAACCTGGGCATCCAGGTCTCCGTGGCCGGCACGACGCTGAGCGCGATGACGACGGATGATGGCAGCTTCACGCTGACGGGCGTGCCGACCGGCCAGCGCACGCTGGTGGCCACGCGCGGCAACTACATCGCCAGCAGCACCGTGACGGTGCAGCGCGGCACCCGCAACGCCGCCGACTTCACGCTGGGCAAGAAGGGCCTGCGCTCGGGCAAGGTGGTCGGCTCGGTGCAGTACTGGGACGCGCGCGCCGCCAGCGACATCCAGCTGAGCGTGCCGGGCGTGCTCGAGCCCACCAACGCGGCCGCCAACGGCGCCTTCTCGCTCACCCTGCCCGAGGGCGAGTGGGAGATCGTGGCCACCTCGCCGGCCTACCCGCGCCAGGTGGTTGCCCGTGCGAAGGTGAGCGCGGACGGCACCACCGAGGTGGGCATCCGCAAGCTGTCCGCCTTCCACCGCTTCAGCGTGAAGGACCCCGCGCAGTACAACGCCTACTCGCGCCTGTTCGACGACGGCGTGCACGCGCTGGTCAGCCGTGAGGGGTGGGAGAACCTCACCCACTCCATCGTCGACCTGCGCACGGGCGAGGAGCGCATGTTCCTCGTGGAGTGGAACTGGGTGGATGACCCGACGGACTGGGTCGCCACCGCCAACGGTCAGTTCCTGGCCTACGGTCAGTCCTTTGGCTCCTACACCTCCGACGGCAACTACTACGGGCACAGCGATTTCAACGTCTTCAACACCACCACCGCGCAGCACCTGATGTTCCGCGGCGAGCGCAACTCCTCCCCGACTTCCCGCCAGCTGTGGTCCTTCAGCCCCAATGGGGAGTTCTTCTTCGGCATCGACACCAAGAAGCTGCACCGGATGAAGACGGCCGACGGCACGCTCACGTCCGTGCCCGCCGACCACTCCGTGATGAAGGGTGACGACGAGCACTTCCTCGCCCTGGCCTACGGCGCCGGCGGCGCCTCGGTGGGCAGCGCCACCTTCCTGGACAGCCAGACCAACAAGACCGTGGTCCCCAACGTGAACCTCTCCGCCTCCACCAGCCAGTTCGGCAAGTATGGCCTGCTGATGACGGACTGCGACGGCTCGTCCAACTGCGACGTGAAGGTGGTGAACCTGATGACCGGCGCGGTGGCCACCGTCACCGGCGGCAAGTACTACCAGTACAGCTCCCTGCTGCTCACCAACCACGCC